>DATNFI010000133.1:0-58329 GCA_035606475.1 Mycobacterium sp.
CCGGTGATTGCAGCGGACACGCCTTCTGTCGCATAGTCGGCCGGAACGCTACCGAACACATCCGCAGCTGGCATCAGGTCACCGCCGTTCAGCAGCGCGAAGAGGCCCACGTTGTCCGCGTTGAAGAACTCGGTCAGCGCACCGTTGAAGACGTCATAGGAGCCCGGATCGGTGCTGGGGCTGGCCGCGCCGAACACCAGCTGATCGAACGTCGCGTTCAGGTTCGACGGGTCGATGGTGTCGAAGCCGACGTTGGTGCCGGGGGCCGTGTTCGGAATGATGTCGCCGAACGCGTTGGCGAGCTTGCCATCGAGTTCGAACAGGTTGTTGAGCTGCACGATCTCGTTGGCTTGAGTCGGAAGGATGTCGCCAACTCCGGTCGCGTTCGGCGCGAAGATCGCGTCGTATCCCTTCAGGTCTCCCAACCCGAAGTTCAAGAAGTACTGGTAAGCGCTGGATACGGTGGCGTCGTCTCCACTCACCGCGTTGCCGATCGTGGTTGCCGAGCCGAGGTAGTCGCCGACGTTGGTGTCCAAGTTGCCGCCGTTAGCCGCGGCGAACGCCAACACGTTGTAGGCGTTGTAAAGCTCCGTCGATGCGCCGTTGAACTCGTTGTAGGGCCCGCTGTCAGTCGAGATGCCCGCCAAGATCGGGTTGGCCCCGTACAGGTAGGTCTCGAGCGGAGTGACCTCGCCGTAGGTGGCGGTACCGGCAACCAGGTGCGGGGCGTCGGTCGACAGGTTCGTCAAGGAAACGTACGGGTCGGCCGCGGAGGCCGGCGTGGTGTCGGCACCGGCGAGGGTTGCGTAGACCTCGAAGAGTGAGTTCTGTGAGTTGATCTCGTTGCTGAGGGTGCTGTCGACGACGTCGCTCAGGTCCGCCTGTGCCAGCGGTGCGAACGCCAGCGCTGCGCCGCACGCAAAGCCGGCGGCTGCGGCGATTTTGCGAATGTACATTATTGCCTTTCCAAAATTCCTGCCGACGGTCCGGGCTGTTCCGCCGGAGGCCCCCACGCCTCCCCTGGGTGAAAACCTGAGAAGAACATAACAACTTCGTGTGCGAAGCGGAAATCTTTCCCCGAGAAAGTTTCAAGGTTCAACCGTTCGTACTACGGGCGAGGCGGGTTCACTGTTTCAAGCCAACACGCAGGCCATATATGTGCCGAGGTGCTGGCTCTGCGGCGCCCACTCGTCCCACGCTTGGGGTGCCGACGCGGATGGCTTTATGAGCCGCAAACTGAGAAAAGACTGGGGACTCGGTTGAGATTAGCTGAGAATTAGGGATGAGACGATGTGTTGAGGCGTCCAGCCCGAAGACAGCCCCGGATCTTGCCTCTTGGCATCGTCAGCAGGACGAACGCGACGCTTCGCTAACGACTGAGCCGCTCGCCTATGCTGGCGAAGGTGGCGTCAGGGTGGAGGACGTTCCAGCGGCTGGCCGAGAATCTGGTGTTCAGCGAGGCACCCAAGCTGATCCGTCAGCTGCAGCAGTCACCAACCGTCCAGCGCAGCATCAAGATCGGCCTGGACGTGCTCGCAGGCACCGCGTCCGAATCGCCGGTCGAGATCACCACCGGTCGCCCGGTGACCAGGAACAGTGCGCCCACTGCGCATCGGGCCCGCAGGATCGTCTACTCCCCCGACCTCGACGGTCGCGCCGATCCCGGCGAGGTCGTGTGGACATGGGTGACGTACGAAGAAGACCCGACCCGCGGCAAGGATCGCCCGGTGCTGGTCGTCGGTCGCGATCACACCACGCTGCTCGGTTTGATGATGTCGAGCCAGGAACGCCATGCCACCGACCGCTGCTGGGTGGGCATCGGCAGCGGCAACTGGGACGGCGAGGGCCGGCCCAGTTGGGTACGCCTGGATCGTGTGCTTGACGTCCCCGAGGAGAGCATCCGGCGCGAGGGCGCGATTCTGGACCGCACGATGTTCGATCAGGTCGCAGCGCGCCTGCGCCGCGACTACTCCTGGAGTTGAGCTATCCCTGCGTGATGTAGGACTGCAGCTGCTCGTGCTCGCTTTCCAGCTCTTCCATTCGCGTCTTCACGACGTCGCCGATGCTGACGATGCCGATTAGCTTGCCGTCCTCGAGCACCGGCACGTGCCGCACCCGGTGCTCGGTCATCAGCAACGTGAGACTGTCGACGGTGTCGGATTTGCTACAGGTCGAGATCATGGACGTCATGATCTTCTCGACCGGCTGGGACAGCAGCGACGCTCCATGGGCGTGCAGCTGGCGCACCACGTCACGCTCGGAGACGATGCCTTTGAGGCCATCGGGCCCGGCTACCACCATCGCGCCGATGTTGTGCTCGGCGAGCCCGGCGAGCAACTCAGCGACCGTCGCCTCAGGGTTGATCGTCACCACCGCGCCGCCTTTGGCACGCAACACATCTGCTATCCGCATCGAGTCTCCCGTCGAGTGTGATCAGGTTCACATCCAGGCTACGACGAGATCGGCCGACGTGTAAGTAGCTGGACGAAATGGGGAAAACAGCCAGGTCAGACTTGCGCAGCCGGGTCGTCGCGGCGTGTCGGCAGCTGACCGCCGGCCACCCACAGCCACGCGAGTGCCGCCACCCGGGCCACCGGCAATATCGGTCCAACCGCGGTCCAGGCCAGCACCAGCATCGTCACCTCGCAGAGCGTGGCGATCACGATCCCCGTCCACGCGGTGGCTCGTGGTAACAGCCCACCGGTCGCCATGCCCGCGATGAGAATGCCGAGCGCCACCACGTGCCCCGGGCCGCCAATCAGGAAGGTGAGCAGATACAGCGCCCGTACCAACGAGGTCTCGCCGGCGATCTCCGGGCGTGACATCATCCAGCCCAGCAACCCGGTCAGAGCCAGGCCGCCAGCCGCCAACGTCCCTCCGACCAAAGCGACCGTCGGCCCCGCGCCGCTGACGCCAAGCCAGCGCAGCCGCGAACTGACCGTCGCGGTGTAAATCGCAAGCAGCACTGACGATCCGAACACCGCGACCGCCATGATGTGCAGCGCCAACGACTGGGTCAGCACGTAGTGCTGGATTGCGGTGGTCGACCCGTAGGGCAACGGCATGATGCCCCCGATCGCGACCCCGACGCCCAGACCGCCGAACAGCAGGGCAATCGACAGCCCGGCGAGTAGTGCCGGCGATGGGCCGTCGTGGCGCCGCGATTCCGTCATGTCGGAACGATAGAACGAAACACTATGCCAATCGCGTGATTTCGACGACGACGTCGAGATCGGTGGCGCCCTGTCCGGAGTAGATGCCTTTCAGCGGCGACACATCGGCGTAGTCACGCCCGACCCCGACCGTCACGTACTGCTCGGTGATCTCGCTGTCGATGGTGGGGTCGTGATCCCACCACGCTCCGGTCCAGGCTTGGATCCAGGCGTGACTCTGGCCGTCGACGGTCTCACCGACCGCGGCTTTAGCATGGGGATGATGGTATCCGGAGACATAGCGCGCGGGAATTCCCATGCTGCGCAACACCATCAGCGATAGATGAACGAAGTCTTGACAGACACCTTTGCCCTCGCGCAATGCATCCAGACCCGACGAGTGCACGCTGGTGCTGCCCTTGACGTAGTCCAGTTGGCTGCGTACCCACTCGGCCGCGGCGAGGACGGCATCGGCAGGATCGTGTTCTTTGGCGATCTTCTTCCCCACGGACGCAATACGTTTGCTCGCCGGCGTGTGGTCGGTCGGAGTCAGCACCTCGTCGTAGCGGTCAACAACGGACTCGTTCTGCAATTCCGACCAGGTGAGCTCTTTGACCGGCGGGTCGGGCTTCTCGGTCTCGACCACCGACGCCGACGTCACAGTGAGCTCGGTGTGCGGGGCGTGCAGGTCGAATGCCGTCACCGCCGTGCCCCAGTAGTCGACGTAGCGATACGACCTTGTCGCCGGCACGGTTTCGACGCGGTTGAGGACGACGTTCTGCCGGGAATCCGATCTCGGCGTGAGCCTGGCTTCGTTGTAGGACGCCGTCGCCGGCGAGGGGTACGCATAGCCGGTCGCGTGCAGCACGCGCAGGCGCCACATCAGTTCTTCCCCTGCTTCGTCGGTAACGGCTCGCGTCGGCCGGCATCGGTCCAGGCAACCCAGGGAACGGCGTGAAAATACTGCACCGCCAACGCTTCTCCCACGTCGAAACACGACTTCTGCAACCCGGCCAGCCGCATTTCCAGGGACTCCAGGAGCACACCCGGCCGGACGAATTCGAGTTCGCTACGGGCCCGCCCCAGCAGGCGCTGCGCCTCGGAAATGGTGCCACGATTGCCATGCGAGTTGCGCATCAGCTCGTCCAGATGGTGCTCCGCCATCTTCAGCGAGTAGAAGATCGACCGCGGGAACCGCCGGTCGAGCAGAATGAACTCGACCACCCGGTTCGCGTCCAGCACACCGCGGTACGTCCGCAGATAGGTGTCATGGCCACCTGCGGAACGCAGCACAGTCACCCACGCCGGCGAGGCCGCGCTGTCGCCCACCCTCGACAGCACCATCCGGACCGTCATGTCGACCCGCTCAATAGCGCGACCCAGCATCATGAAGCGGTAACCGTCATCGCGGGACAACGTCGAGTCGGCCAGGCCGGCGAACATCGCCGCTCGGCCCTCGATGAATGACAGGAACTCATGCGGCCCAAGACGTTTGGCGACACGCATCCGTTCACCCATCGCGTTGTACGTGGTGTTCAGGCACTCCCAGGTCTCGGTGGAGGTCACCTCCCGAGCCGACCTCGCGTTCTCGCGCGCGGCCGTGATGGCGTCGACGATCGAACTACCACCGCCCAACGTGTGACGCCGGAATGCCACCACGTCAGTCAACGACCACAAGTTGAGCTCGTTGTCCGGCTCTTCAATTCCCAAGACCTGCAACAACACTCGTGATGTGTGGTCGGGGTCGACGCTGGAATCCTCCAGTAACTGGTGCAGGGTGACGTCGAGGATGCGCGCAGTGTCGTCAGCACGCTCGACATAACGACCGATCCAGTACAGCGCTTCTGCGTTGCGCGCGAGCATCAGCGAACCACCGCCTGCTGTTGTTGTTGGTGCTGGCCCGACTTCTTTTGCCGACCGGCTCTCATCTGCGACTGCTTCTGGGTCTGAGCCTGAGTCTGAGCCGGTTTCTCGGCCGCTTCCTCGTCTGCCGCAGTAGCCGGTGCCGGCAAGACCTTGACCACCTCGGCGGCGCCCAGCTCGTGGTCATCGCCCGAGGCCCGCGAGGCCAACACCCAGGTGTCCTTCGACCCACCGCCCTGGCTGGAGTTGACCACCCGGGATCCTTCGACCAGTGCGACCCGGGTCAGTCCGCCGGGAAGGGTCCAGATGTCGTCACCGTCGTTGACGATGAACGGCCGCAGGTCGACGTAGCGCGGGGTGAGCGTGTCACCGATCTGCGTCGGCACCGTCGACAACTGCATCATCGGCTGGGCGATCCAGCCCCGCGGGTCGTCGCGGATGCTTTTGCTGATCGCGTCCAGTTCCTTGTTTGACGCCTCCGGGCCGAAGACGATGCCGTAGCCACCTGAGCCCTCCACCGGCTTGATCACCAACTCGGCGACCCGCTCGAGCACCTCCTCGCGCTCGTCGTCCAGCCAACACCGGTAGGTGTCGACGTTGGCCAGCAACGGCTTTTCGCCCAGGTAGTACTCAATAATGGTCGGGAGATAGGTGTAGACGAGTTTGTCGTCGGCAACCCCGTTGCCCACGGCGCTGGAAATCACCACGTTGCCCGCCCGCGCGGCGTTGAGCAGGCCGGCGACTCCCAACACCGAATCGGGCTTGAACTGCATCGGGTCCAAGAAGATGTCGTCGATACGCCGGTAGATGACGTCGACCTGCTGCTCCCCTTCTGTGGTGCGCATGTAGACCTGGTTGTCGCGACAGAACAGGTCGCGGCCTTCGACCAGCTCGACACCCATCTGGCGGGCCAGCAGCGAATGCTCGAAGTACGCCGAGTTGTAGACGCCCGGCGTGAGCACCACGATCGTCGGGTCGGCCTCGTTGGTGGCGGCGCAATTGCGCAGGGCGCGCAACAGATGCGAGGCGTAGTCGTCGACGGCCCGGACCCGGTGGCTGGCGAAGAGATTCGGAAAGACTCGCGCCATGGTTCGGCGGTTCTCCATGACATAGGAGACACCGGACGGCGATCGCAGGTTGTCCTCCAGGACCCGCCAGGTGCCCTTCTCATCCTTGATCAAGTCGATGCCGGCGACGTGGATGCGCACACCGTTGGGCGGCATGATGCCGACGGCCTCGCGGTGGAAGTGCTCACACGAGGTGATCAACCGACGCGGGATCACGCCGTCGCGCAGGATCTCCTGGTCGCCGTAGATGTCGTCGAGAAAGGCCTCGAGCGCCTTGACGCGCTGGACGAGACCGCGCTCCAGCTTTGTCCATTCCGCGGCAGAGATGACACGCGGTACCTGATCCAGGGGAAACGGTCGCTCTTGACCGGAGAGCGAGAAGGTAATGCCTTGGTCGACGAACGCCCGGCTCAGCGCCTCGGCGCGGTCGTCGAGATCATCGGCGCTCGACGGCGCCAGCTCTCGGTAGATGGCTTTGTACGGACCCCGCACGTTGCCTTGACTGTCGAACATCTCGTCGAACGCGTCGGAGTAGCCGTTGGTCGCGTTATAGCCGTCAAAGATGTGCTCGTAGTTCTTCGACTTGCTCTGTTTTTGCCGCTTGGTCTCAGCGGGAACGGATCGACTGGCCACCTTGTCATGCTGCATCAGATCGTGCGGCTCCGCAGGGTAGCTGCTTCGCTTTGGGGGAATGCGTGGCGGACTGATACCCTGAGCAGTCGCCGCTCAAGCGTCAATACGCTCCGGCAAACCGTGACACCCAAGCCGCTGATATTTGAAGAGGAATTACGCGTGGCCAACATCAAGTCGCAGCAAAAGCGCAACCGCACCAACGAGCGCGCCAGACTGCGCAACAAGTCGGTGAAGTCGTCGCTTCGCACGGCTGTCCGAGCGTTCCGCGAGGCCGCCGAGGCCGGCGAGAAGGACAAGGCCACCGAACTGCTGGTCTCGACGAGCCGCAAGCTCGACAAGGCCGCCAGCAAGGGCGTCATCCACAAGAACCAGGCCGCGAACAAGAAGTCCGCGCTCGCCCACGCGTTGCACAAGCTCAGCAGCTAGTCCGCTTTCCACGGCTTACTCGGCGACGAGTTCCGCTACCTTTCGCACCGCCGCCTCCAAGGCATAGTCCGCGTCGGCGGCCGCGCCTTTCACGTCGGCGTTCAGCGCCGCCACCAGCCGCATCGCGGTAGCCACCGAATCACGCGACCAGCGCCGGGCCTGCTTCTGGGCCTTCTGCACCCGCCAAGGCGGCATCCCCAGTTCTGACGCCAGCCGGTAGGGGTCGCCGGACAGCGACCCGACCCGCCCGATGCTGTGGACGGCCTCGGCCAATGCGTCGGCCAACACCACATGCGGTTCGCCGCGCATCATCGCCCAGCGCAGCGCCTCGACCGCGCCCTCGACGTCACCAACCACGGCCTTGTCGGCGATATCAAACCCCTTGACCTCGGCCTTGCCGTGGTGATAGCGCCGCACCGCCGCGACGTCCACGTGTCCGCCGGTATCGGCGACCAATTGCGAACAGGCCGAAGCCAATTCGCGGATATCGTGGCCGACGGCGTCGAGTAGCGCTGTGAGCGTGTCATCGTCGACCTTGAGCTTCAGCGCGCGAAACTCCTTGCGCACGAAGTCCAACCGCTCGCCGGCCTTGGTGATCCGCGCGCACGGATGCACCTGGGCGCCCAGCTTCTGCAGCTGATTGGCCAGGGCTTTGGCCCGCCCGCCGCCGGAGTGCACGACGACCAGCTCGGTGCCCGCCGGCACGTCGGCCGCGGCTTTGGCGATCAACTCGGCGGCTTCCTTGCCGGCCTCACCGGCGGCCTCCAGGACGACGACCCGCTCGTCGGCGAACAGCGACGGGCTGAGCAGCTCGGCCAGTTCATAGACGCCGACGTCGCCGGCCCGCACCCGGTCGACCGGAACGTCGTCGGTGCCTGCGCGCGTGCGGGCCGACCGCAGCACGTCTGCGACAGCACGCTCGACCAACAGCTCCTCATCCCCGAGTACGAGGTGTACTGCCGAATCCTGCTGGCTCACCGGTTGATCGTGTCACGCCGGGCCGACAGGTCCGCCGACCCCTGCCAGCAGACCGGACAGCGACCAGGCGAGCAGCGCGCAGGCGGCCAACGCCAGGCCCGCCCGAAACCACCGCCACCGCCACAGCAGCACCGCGAGCAGTCCCACGGCGCCGACGCCCAGCACACCGGACAACCCTGACGGCACCGGCACACTCGCGCCGGGCACACTCGCCGACCAGTGCGCGATCCGCAGCAGCCACCACACTTCCGGGCCGGTGAACCGGATGAGCAGCTGCGCGCCCGCCGGCCAGCACAGGCACAACGCCGCAGCGGCACTTCCCAGCACCGTGATCGGCGCGACCAACGCCGCGACCGCGAGATTGGCCGCCGCTGACACCAGGCTGACCCGACCCGAGATGCCGGCGATCAGCGGTGCCGTCACCAACTGCGCCGCGCAGGCCACGCAGACGGCGTCCGCCAGCGGCTTGGGCCAGCCCGCTGCGACCAGACGCCTCGACCAGATCGGCGCAATGACCACCAGCGCCGCCGTGGCCACCACCGACAACGCCAGGCCCACGTCCACGGCCAACTGCGGCGCGACGACCATCAACACCAGCACCGTGGCGGCCAGCGCCGGGATCGCTTGCCGGCGCCGCGACGACAGCACACCCACCAGCGCGATCGCGCCCATCACCGCCGCCCGCAACACACTGGCGGAGGGCTGCACCACGATGACGAAGAGCACCAGCGCGACGCCGGCCAGACCGACCGCGGCCCGCGGGCCGATCAGTCGCGCCGAAAACAGCACCGCCCCGCACACGATCGTGACGTTGGCGCCAGACACTGCGGTCAGGTGTGTCAGCCCGGCGGTGCGGAACTCCATGTTGGTGATCGGGCCGACCGTCGACATGTCGCCGAGCACCAGTGCGGGCAGCATCGCGGCCTGGTCGGCGGGCAGCACCCGACGGGCCGTGTCCGCGAATCGCGCACGGACGGCATCCGCGGCCCGATTCAGCGGCCCGGCACGACCCAGCGTCGGCGCACCGATCGCGGTGACCACCGCCACCGTCAGGTCGCGACGAGTCGGCGCCGTGACGCGGGCGCGAAAGCGCATGGGCTGACCGACCATCACCGCGCCGAAATCTCGCGCGGGCGCGAAAACCACTGCGCGGCCTGATATCTCGTCGCGTTCAAGCTGGCGTAGTTTGGCGCGGAACAGCAGATGACCGCGACCTACCGCCCGCGCGCTTTCGACGGGCGTGACCGCCAGCTCGACGGTGGTCCCGAATGCCGTGGTGATCGGGTGGTGCGCGACCGCGTTGACCCGCAACGAGACCGCGAATCCGAAGCCCGCCCCGACGACACCCGCGGCGGCCAGCCCGATACCGATGGCCCGCATCGTTGGCCGGTCGGGACCGAAGCGGCACAGCAGCGCGCCCGCCGCGCCCGCGACCAGGCAGAGCCCTCCGGTGACCATGCCGATCGGCCAGATGATTCCGGTGGCGGTCACGACCCAACTGGTCAGCGCGGCCGGCACCAGTCGAGCGTCCAGCCGCGCCGCAGTCGGGTCGGCGATGGCTGCTTGCGGCACCGTGCTCAGACACGGACCAGCGGGCGCAGCTTCTCCAGGCGTCCGGGGCCGATCCCGTCGACCTCACCAAGCTGGTCGACGCTGGTGAACTTGCCGTGGGCATCCCGCCACGCAGCGATCGCGGCGGCCATCACCGGACCCACTCCCGGCAGGGTGTCCAACTGCTGCACGGTCGCGGTGTTGAGGTTGATCGGCTGCGCCGGCGCGCCCTTGGCCGGGCGAGATGCCGAACTGGTGGGGCCGGGAGCCGTCGAGCCCGGGCTCACCGAGCTACCCAGGACCGCGGGCTGGCCTTTGATCGGCGCGATCCCCACCACGATTTGCTCGCCGTCGTCGACTTGGCGGGCCATGTTGAGCCCGATGGTGTCAGCGCCGTCCGTCGTGCCGCCGGCCGCCTTCAGGGCGTCGGCGATGCGCGCGCCGGGCGCCAGCGTGACCAGCCCGGGCGTGTGTACCAGGCCGACCACGCTGACCACGACCGGCTGGTTCGGCCGGGGCGACGGGCTCGGGTTCCGGCTTGCCGAGGCCGCCATGTCGACGGGCGGCAGCTTCGCCGACGCGACGGGTGCGGGCTGTTCGCGCATCAGCGTGAAGATGGTGACCAGCACGGCGATCGCCGCGACCGCGGCCAACGCGACCGCACCCGCGCGACCAGGGTCTGCGCGGATCTTGGCCAGCCAGCCGTCGTGCGCCGACCCGTCCGGTACCCACCGAGGCAGCAGGGAGTTCGGGTCATTGTCGGGATTGTCGGCATCGTCGCTGTCGTCGGATTGCGCGTCCGGGCTCAGCCGAGCCCCGAGTCGGCGGTGCACCCGCTCCGCGGGCAGTTCTGTTCGCATGCGCCGACGGTAGAGCCGCCCAGTGCCGCCACGACGGCCTCGCTGCGCTCCCCGGGCTCCCGCTGTGAATCGAATGGTGACTGTGCATGAACGATTCAGCATCGAGCCGCCTGACTGGTTGGTTGGGCAGCCGGATACCGTGCAGACAGGTCCGACAGATCCAGCAGAGGAGACTGCCATGCAACTGGCGCTCACGAAGGACGAAGCCGCCCTCCGCGACGAGCTACGCGAGTTTTATACGACGAAGATCCCCGCGGAGATCCGGGCGCGGACCCGCGCGGGCGAAGGCCTCGACCGCGACGACATCGCGACCAGCCACAAGATCCTCAATGAGCATGGATTGGCGGTGCCGCACTGGCCCCTCGAATGGGGCGGCAAAGACTGGACGCCGGCCCAGCATCAGATCTGGCTCGATGAGATGCAGCTGGCCTGCGTACCGGAGCCACTGAACTTCAACGCCAAAATGGTCGGCCCCGTCATCGCCGAGTTCGGCTCGCAGGAGATCAAGCAGCGCTTCCTCCCGCCGACGGCCGCCCTGGACATCTGGTGGTGCCAAGGGTTCTCCGAGCCCGAAGCCGGCTCCGACCTGGCGTCGCTGCGCACCACCGCGCTGCGCGACGGCGACAGCTACGTCGTCAACGGTCAGAAGACCTGGACGACGCTCGGCCAGTACGCCGACTGGATCTTCTGCCTGGTGCGCACCGACCCGCAGGCACCCAAGAAGCAGGCCGGCATCTCGTTCCTGCTCATCGATCTGGACACCCCGGGCATCACGATGCGCCCGATCAAGTTGATCGACGGCAGCGTCGAGGTCAACGAGGTCTTCTTCGAAGACGTCCGGGTGCCCGCCAATCAGCTTGTCGGAGAAGAGAATCAGGGCTGGAGCTACGCGAAGTTCCTGCTGGGAAACGAGCGGACCGGTATCGCGCAGGTGGGTCGCACCAAGGTCCGGCTCGCGGACGTGAAGAAGCGTGCCACCGAGAGCGGCCTGCTCAAGGATCCGCTGTTCGCGGCCCGGGTCGCCGAAGCCGAAAACGACTTGCTGGCACTGGAACTCACCCAGATGCGGGTCGCGTCCGGGTCGAAGGGCGGCAAGCCCAACCCGGCGTCTTCCGTGCTGAAACTGCGCGGCAGCCAGCTGCAACAGATCGCCACCGAATTGCTCGTCGAGGTCGCCGGCCCGGACGCGCTGCCGTACGAAGCCGGTGACGACATCGCGTCGCCGTCGTGGGCGCAGGGTAGCGCACCGCATTACCTGAATTACCGCAAGACGTCGATTTACGGCGGCAGCAACGAAGTTCAGCGCACCATCATCGCGTCGACCATTCTCGGCTTGTAAGGCAGGAGTAGACATGGACTTTCAACTGAGCGAAGAGCAGACGCTGTTGCGCGACACCACCCGCGACTTGCTGGCGCGGAGCTACGACGCCGAAAGCCGGATCAAGGTCATCGATTCCGAGCTGGGCTGGAGCAAGGACGTGTGGAAGCAACTGGCCGAGACCGGCATTCTCGGGCTGGGATTCGACCCCGACGAGGCCGGGCAGATCGAAGTGATCACCGTGCTCACCGAAATCGGACGCCGGCTGGCGCCGGAACCCGTGGTGCATGCGGCGCTGGGGCCGGGCGCGATCATCGCCGAGGTCGGCAATGACGCCCAGAAGGAGTTACTCGACGAAGTTGCCGAAGGTGAGCGATTGTTGGCGTTCGCGCATCTGGAGTCCGGCGCACGCGGCCTTGCCGTCGACAACATCGCGACAACCGCTGTGCAACAAGGCGATTCGTGGGTGCTGACCGGTCGCAAGAATCCGGTGCTGGCCGGCGACTCCGCCGACACCTTGGTCGTCAGCGCGAAGCTGCCCAACGGCGGAGTCGGCCTGTTCCTGGTCGACGCCGAGGAGGTCACCCGCCACCCGTACCGCACCTTCGACGGCCAGCGCGGCGCACAGATCGACCTGGACAACGCCGCCGGCGAACCGCTCGGCGATGCGGTGGATGCGTCGACGGCCATTCGCAACGGCCTGGTCCGCATCCAATCCGCGCTGTGCGCCGAGGCGGTCGGCGCCATGGAAGAGGCGCTGCGGCTGACGACCGATTACCTCAAGCAGCGCAAGCAGTTCGGCGTCACGCTGAACACCTTCCAGACGCTGACCCAGCGCTCGGCAGACATGTATGTGTCGCTGGAGTTGGCCCGCAGCATGAACCTCTACGCCGGCCTCTCGGTCGCCGACGGCAACTTCGACCCGGTGATCGCCGCCCGCGCCAAGCTGCAGATCGGCCGCTCGGGGCGCCACATCAGCCAGGAGGCCATCCAGCTGCACGGCGGTATCGGGATGACCAACGAATACCCGGTCGGCCACTATGCGGCGCGACTGACCGCGATCGACTACACCCTCGGGTCGTCGCAAGACCAGTTGCACGTGCTGATCGATCAGGTCGACGACTATGAAATCGTCACGCTCTGAGGGCCGAGATGGCTGACCTCTCAGAAGAAGTCATCGCGTTTCTTTCCGAAGGCACTCGCACCGGGATGCTGGGGTTCCTGGCATCCGACGGGCGGCCGTTGGTCGCTCCGGTGTGGTTCATCGTCGACAACGGCCAGCTGGTGTTCAGCACCGACGCCACGAGCGCGAAAGGCCGTGCGCTCAGCCGAGATCCACGCGTGGTGATCTGCGTCGACGACCCCCATCCGCCGTTCTCGTTCGTTCAGGTGCAGGGCATTGCCACCACGTACGACGGCGCCGGGGACCTGCTCCAGATCGCGACGCGGATCGGCGGCCGCTATATGGGCGCCGACCGCGCCGACGAATTCGGCAGGCGCAACGCCGTTCCCGGCGAGCTGGTGGTGCGGGTCCAGCCGACGAAGGTCAACGCAGCGTTTCGCGTCGCCGACTGAACCCGCCCAGCGTCAACTCTGTTCCGCGGCCGGCTCCGGCTCGGCACTCGGCTCCGGCTCGGCCGGCTCGGGCTCCGTCTCGGCCTGCGCCTCAACGGCTTCCGATTCCGCGTCCGGCATCTGAGCCGCGAGGTACTCGCCCAGCCCGCCGATCGTCGGGTAGTCGAACACCGCGGTGGCGTTGATCGTGAACTTCCCACCGAACTGGCTGTGCAACCGGTTTCGCAGTTCGACCGCCATCAGCGAGTCGGTACCCAGATCCAGGAACCGGCTCGTCGCCGCCGGCGGCTGCGCGAGCCGCAGGAAACCCTGCACTTCGCGCTGCAGGAATTCAGTAATGAACGTCGCCCGCTCAGACACCGGAAGTTCCTGCAGTTGCTTGAGCAACTCGCTGTCGACCACCTCGGACATTTCGCTGGGCAGCACCAGATCCAGGATCGGCGGCCGCGAGCTGCCCATCACTTTCGCCGCCCGCGCCCAGTTCGCCTTCAGGACCGTCGCCTGCCCGGTGCCGTTGGCAACCACCTCCGCGAGCGCACCGAGGGCACCGGAGGCATCCAGCGGAAGCAGACCCTGCGCACTGATGTTGGAGCTGGCAGCCTCCGACGACGCCATACCCGCGCCACCCCACGGACCGAAGTTGATCGCGGTGGCCGGCAGGCCGTGTGCCTTGCGGTCCGCGATCAGGCCGTCGAGCAATGCGTTGGCCGTCGAGTAGTTGGCCTGCCCCGGCGGGCCGAGCAAGCTCGACACCGACGAGGACACGATGAAGAAGTCGAGCTTGTCGTCCCTCGTCAACCGGTCCAGATAGAACGCGCCGAACGCCTTGGGCGCCAACGTTGTCCGGAATCGGTCCAGATCCTGTGCGTTGAGCAGCGCATCATCGAGGACACCGGCGAGGTGCGCGACACCCGCAAGCGGCGGAAGCTCACCGCGGATCCGCTCGAGCAGCGTCTCGACGTCCGACTCGTCACCGACGTCGGCCGAGAAGGTGTGGATGCGGGTCTTGTAACGCTCGGTGATGTCCTCGATCGTCTTGCGCGCGTCCGCATCCGGCTCACGCCGGCTGGTCAGCACGATGTCGCCGGCCCCGCGCTGCGCCAGGTACGACGCGGTGCTCAGGCCGATGGCACCCAGACCACCGGTGATCAGGTAGGTCCGATCCTGCCGCGGCGCAAGCGGAATCGGCATCTGGCAGACGATCTTGCCGATGTGCCGCGCCTGCTGCATGCGCCGGAACGCCGTCCTGGCCTCGGTCAGCGGGTAGATCTCGGCGGGCAGTGGCGTCCACTCCCCGTTGGCCAGCCCGTCCGACACCTCGGTGAGCAAGTCGCGGATGCGGTCGGGTTCGGTGAACATCACCGTGTCCAACGCGACGATCTCGTAGGCGATGTCGGGCCGGACCTCGGCCATCTGCTCGGGCGTCCAGATGTCGCGCTTGGCGATCTCCGCGAAACGCCCGTTCTTCGCGGTGGCCCTTACGGTCGCCTCGATGAACCCTTCGCTGGTCAGGCTGTTGAGTACGACGTCGACGCCCGCACCGTCGGTATCCGCGAGGATCTGGTCGGCGAAATCGGTTGTGCGCGAGTCGTACACATGCTTCACGCCGAGCTTGCGCAGCGTCGCCCGCTTGAAGGTGCTCGCCGTCGCGTACACCTCCGCACCGTGCTGTTGCGCCATCTGGATGGCGGCCAATCCGACACCACCGCTGGCGGCGTGGATCAACACCTTGTCGCCCGGGTTCAGCTTCGACCAGTCGAACGACAGCCGCACCGTAAGAGCCGCGGCCGGAATGGTCGCGGCCTCAACCGCACTCACCCCGTCCGGGATCGGCGCGAGGAACTGGGCCGGTACGTTGAACCGGCTGGCGAACGCGCCCTGCATGGTGCCGTACACCCGTTGCCCGACCTCGACATGGCTCACGCCGTCGCCCAATTGGGTGACGGTGCCGGCGAAGTCGCCACCGACCGGCCCGGGGTCACCCGGGTAGAGCCCCAACACGTTGAGCACGTCCCGGAAGTTCAGGCCCGCGGCCTCGACCCGCACCTGCACATAGCCCTCGTCCGGCGGCAGCACTTCCTTCTCGGTCAGCCGCAGGTTGTCGATCGCGCCGCGCTCGGTGGGAAGTAGGGCGTAGTCGTCGGCGCGCGGCACGTTGAGGTGACCGCTGCGCGACCACTGCAGCAACCGGGACGCCAACGCTTTCCCTTGGCGCAGAGCAAGTTCCGGCTCATCAACCGGGGTGGCGAGCATGCCGGTCAGCAGCTCCACAGCCTCCCGCGAACCGTCGACATCGATCAGCTTGCTGCGCAGCCCGGGCTCCTCGTTGAGGATCGTTCGCCCGAGTCCCCAGAGCGCGGCCTGCACCGCGTCGACCGGCTCACCCGACTCGGTCGCGACCGCGCGTTCGGTGACGATCCACAGCCCGCCGGGCAGCTTCACCGATTTGTCGGCCTGCGCGGTGTGTACGGCGCTGAGCAGATTCTCGATTTCGGTTTCCAGCCGCGTGATCTGCTCTGCGGTCGACTCGTCGGTTCTGCGCCCGGAACTGCGCCAGACGATGCCGGTGTACGGCATGCCCTTCTCGTGCGCCTGTGCCAACACCTGACCCAACAGCTCGGAGTCGTCGGTCCGGTCGAACGGAATGCAACCCGGCAGCGCTGCGGCCAGGTCGCTGAATCCGGCGACCAGCCATGTGCCGCCCGGAGTTGCGGCCTGGTCATCCGACGAGGCAATCGGCACCTCGTGCCAGCCGAGGGCGTACAACAGCCGGGTGACGTCGCCACCGAGCCCGCGCAGCAGCGCCTCTCGGGGCGCCCGCTTCACGGTGAAGCCGCGGATTCCGCCCAGGTTGCGACCGTCCCGATCGAGGTAATCGAGGTCGAATACCTGGGTTTCGCCATCGAGTTCGTTGGTGTGCCACTTCGCCCGGCAGTAGAACCGGCGCGGCATCTTGTCCTTCAGCGTCACCTGCTCGTAGCGCAGCGGCAGGAACAGACCGCTCACGCCCTGTTGGGCCGCCCGCAGCGCCGGGAACGCCGGGAAGGCGACACCGGTGCACAGGTCCATCAGGACCGGGTGCATCGGCTCGGTGCCGAGGTTCTCGGACAGTTCCTCGCCGACCGAGATGTCGCCGATCGCTTCACCTTCGCCCAGCCACAACGACTTCAGGGAACCGGACCAGTTCGGACCCCACGACAGTTCCATGTCGTCGAAGGTCTCGAACAACTCCTGCGGACGCATGCGCTCCATCCGCTCGATCGCCGCGTCAATCGGCTCCTCCGGGACCGCCTGCTCATCGGTCTCCGGTTCCTCACCGACGCCGGCGATCGCGGTTCCATCGGCGTTCAGCGACCACTCGGCGTCTTTGACGCCGTAGGCGCGGCTGTGCACCTGGAATCTCCAGCCCTCCTCCAGTGGATGTAGCGTCAGCTGCACCTCCCGAGAAGCCTTCTCGGGCAAGATGATCGGCTCGTAGAAGAAGACCTCCTTGACATGCGCCGGCGTACCTACAGCGGCCAACGCCATCGCGGCGTACGTGGCGCCGGGAACGACGACGGTGCCGTAGATGACGTGGTCGTTGAGCCACGGCTGCGACTTGACCGACAGGCGGCTGGTGTAGACCGTATCGCCGGACGCCAGATCCTTTCCGGTGCCCAGCAATCCGGACATCGCCGGGCCGTCGACCGTGATCGCGGAACTCTTCGGCCAGAACCGACGACGCTGGAACGGATACGTCGGCAATTCCAGCCGGCGGCCGGGCTGCGGGTGCAGCGCCTCGAACGTGGGCCGGTGGCCGCTGACGTAGGCGTTGGCCAACGCGTCGGCGATCTGGCGACGGTCCGCCACCCCCTTGCGCAGCGACACGATCGCGCGCGGCGCGGCCAGGTGCTCCGGCCAGACCTGCACTGCGGCACCGGTCAGCACCGGCTGCGGGCCGATCTCCATCAGCACCGAGCAGCCCAGCGCTGCGACGGTACGCACGCTCTCGGCGAACTGCACAGGCTGACGGGAGTGTTTGCGCCAGTACTGCGCGTCCAGCGGAGTCTCCGCCGTGAGGATGGATCCGGTGCGGTTGCAGACCAGCGGCAGCGTCGGCGTCGCGAACTCGAATTGACGTGCGTAGGACTCGAACTCACCCAGCACCGGCTCCAGCAGCTCCGAGTGGAACGCGTGGCTGGTCTCCAGCCACGTGCAGCGCACGCCGTCCTCGCTGAACTTGGCGACGACCTGTTCGAGGTCCTCCCCCGGGCCCGACAGCACCGTGTTCGGCCCGTTGTACGCGCCGACAGACACCTTCGGGAACTCGCCGGCGACCTGCTCGACCTGCTTGGGGTCGGCGAAGACCGCCACCATGCGCCCGCCTGCGGGCAGGCTGCCGAACAACCGGCCGCGCTCGGCCATCAGCCGGACGCCGTCCTCGAGGCTGAACACCCCGGCGACGCAGGCGGCCGCGTACTGGCCGACGCTGTGCCCCAGCACCACATCGGGTTCGATACCCCACGACTGCCACAGCCGGGCCAGGCCCATTTCGATGGCGAACAGTGCCGGTTGCGCAAACGACGTGTGCTTCAACCGTTCTCCGGCCTTGCCGCCGGTCTCGCGGTCGGTTGCGAAGATCACCTCGAGCAGCGGCTCCGGCAGGAGATCGCTGACCGCGTCGGCGCAGCGCTTCACCGTTTCGGCGAAAACCGGCTCGGCATCGAACAGTTCGCGCGCCATGCCCGGGTACTGGCTGCCCTGTCCGGTGAACAGCCACGCCGTGGTCGGCCGGTCGGTGCACTCACCGCGGACCACACCGGGGCGCAGCTGACCCGCGGCCAGGTCGGCCAGGCCCTCGCTCGCGGTCTGCGCCGAATCCACCACCAGGGCGGCGCGGTGCTCGAAGTGCGAGCGGCCCACACCGGCGGTGCGGCACACCTCGGCGATGTCGGCCTCCAGGTGGGTGTCCAGCCAGGACCCGTACCGTTGCGCCAACTCGACCAGCGCCTCCGGGGAGCGCGCCGACAGCGGCAGCACGTTGACCGACTCGTCCTGGGCACCCGAATCCGGCGTTGCGACCACAGCATCCGCGGGCTGCTCGTCGATGGTTGCCGGCTGCGGCGTCGGCGCCTCTTCGATCAGCACGTGGGCGTTGGTGCCGGTAAATCCGAACGAACTCACCCCGGCGCGACGGGGCCGGCCGTTGGCCTCCCACGGGATCGACTTGTCGACGACCTTCACCGGCAGTGAGCCCCACGGGATGTGCGGCGACGGGTTGTCGAAGTGCAGGCTCTGCGGCAACGTGCTGTTCTGCAGCGACAGCACGACCTTGATCAGACCCGCAGCACCCGAAGCGGATTCCGTGTGACCGATGTTGGTCTTCACTGACCCCATCAGTAGTGGGCGGTTGGCCTCGCGGGACACGCCGTACACGGCGCCGGCCGCCTGGACCTCGATCGGGTCGCCGAGCGGCGTACCCGTCCCGTGCGCCTCGAGGTAGTCGACCTCGCCACCGGACAGTCCGGCCCTGGCCAACGCCGTCGCGATAAGCCGTTGCTGGGCACCACCATTGGGCACCGTCAGGCCGCTGGACGCACCGTCCTGGTTGACCGCGGTACCCGGGATCACCGCGGCGATCCGGTCGCCGTCGCGCTCGGCGTCGCTGAGTCGCTTGAGCACCAGGATGCCGCAGCCTTCACTGCGGACGTAGCCGTCGGCCGACGCATCGAACGTCTTGCACTGACCGACCGGCGACAGCATCCGGGCGCGGGACGCAGCGACCACCGTCACCGGGCTCAGCAAGACGTTGACACCACCGGCCAGCGCGAGATCGCAGTCACCGGAATGCAATGCCTGCACGGCCTGGTGCACAGCCACCAGCGACGAGCTGCAGGCGGTGTCGACCGCGACCGCCGGTCCTTCCAACCCGAGCGCGAAGGCAACGCGACCCGAAATGGCGTTGAGCGCGTTGCCGGTGATGAAGTACGGTTCGATCTTGTCGATCGACTCGGCCGACAACAGGTGGGCGTACTCGTTGGCCGCCACGCCGGCGAAGACGCCGGTCCGGCTGCCACGCAACGCCGCCGGCGAGTAGCCGGCCCGCTCCAGGCCTTCCCAGACCGTTTCGAGCATCAACCGCTGCTGGGGTTCGATCCAGACGGCCTCGCGCGGCGAGATGCCGAAGAATTCGGGGTCGAATCCGTCGATGCCGTCCAGGAATCCACCGAAGCGCGTGTAGGTCTTGCCAGCGGTGTCCGGGTCCGGATCGTAGAACTCGTCGATGTCGAAACGGTCCTCGGGAACCTCGCGGATCGCATTGACACCGCCGGACAACAGCTCCCAGAACGCTTCCGGGTTGGGGGCGCCGGGGAAACGGCACGACACCGCGATGATCGCGATTGGCTCGTCGGACCGGGCCACCGCGGTGGCGACCGCGGGACCAGACTTCTGCTCGGTCAACGCCAGCACGTCGCTGAGCAGGTAATCCACCGTGTCGGACAGTCGCGGGTGGTCCATCGCCAGCGTGGCCGGGATCTCCTTGCCCAGGTTCTGCTCGATGCGGCGGCGCAGCTCGACAGCCATCAGCGAGTCCATGCCGAGGTCGAAAAAGCCCGCATCCTCGCGGATTTCGGACGGGTCGACCCGGGTCACGTCGGCCACTGCGTCGCGCAGGAAGTCCGACATCAGCTTGCGGCGTTGCTGCACAGGCGCATTGGTGAGCCGCTCGACCAGTTCGGTCTTGCCGGATGCCGTGGTCACCGGCGCCACCGCGCTGGGCACCTCACGCTCCAACTCGGCGAGGAACGCTCGCCGGCCGGTGTTCTGGTACAGCGGAAGGAATTTCGCCCAGTCGATCCGAGCCACCACACCCGATGCGGCGCCCTGCTCGCCGGACACGGCGATCAGATCGGCCAGCCCGGCCAGCGCGTCGGCCGGCGACAGGGTCTTGATGCCGCGCTTGGCCAACTTGGCCCGAGATTCCGCGTCGGCCATACCCGCCGACCACGGACCGAAGTTCGCGCTCACACCGGCGATGCCCTGCTCGCGCAGGCGCCAGGTCAGCCCGTCCAGGAAGGCGTTGGCCGCGCCGTAGGCGGTCTGGCCGTATCCGCCCCACACCGACGCGATCGACGAGGTGGTGACGAAGAAGTCCAGCTTCAGCTCCGGCGCCGCTTCGCTCAGATACCAAGCACCCCATACCTTTCCGGCGAATACCCGATCAACCTCGGCGTCGGTGAGGTCTGCCAGCGGGGTGGTGTCGATCTCTCCCGCCGCGTGCACGATGCCGGCAAGCGGCAGGTCGGCGTTGACGGTAGACAGCAGCCGCGAGACGTCGTCCGCGTCGGCGACATCGGCCGTGACGACTCGGATGTCGCTGCCGTGCTGCTCGGTCAGCGCGTCGATGCGCTTTTGCGCGGCTTCGGTGGGCGAGCGGCGGCTGGTCAGCACCAGGTGCTTGGCGCCGTTGGCGGCCAGGTATCCCGCGATCTCCAGACCGATCGACCCCAGTCCGCCGGTCACCAGATAGGTTGCGTCGTCACGCAATGCCAGCGGCGTAGCGCTCGGCTGCGCGGTACGTCGCACCAGTCGCGGCACGAAGACGTCGTGCCCGCGTACCGCGATCTGATCCTCACGGCGCGGTTCGGCCGCGGCCTGGTCGATCACCCGCGACCACTCGTCGGCGGTACCTTGCGACAAATCCGCGAGGCCGCCCCACAGGTGCGGAAGTTCCAAAGAGGCGGCACGACCGAATCCCCACAGGGCCGTCTGCTCGGGCGACACGGTGTCGATGTCGGTAACACGTTGCGCGCCACGGGTTATCACCCAGATCGGGGCCCGCAGTTCGGCGGCCGCCGCGGCGCGGAACAGTCGCCGGGTCCCGCCCAGAACCTGCTGCTGCACCCGCAGCAGCGAACGCTGTGACGGCACGGTGTCGGACTCGACCGCCGAGAAGTCGACGATGCGCAGCGCAGGCGCCTCCTCAGCCGCGGCCCGCAAGGTCGCCGTGAGCTCCTGCTCGTCGGCGTCGGATGCCGGCAAGGCGATGATCCGGTGCTTCTGACCGCGCTCGGTCAGCGCTTCGACCAGCGGCGCCACCGCGTCGCCGTCGTCCCCGATCAGCAGCCAGGTGGCCGACTCGGTCGGGTCGGAAGCCGCCGCGTTGATTTTGTCCCAACGGAACTCGTAACGCGCATCGGTGATCGACCTGGTCTTGCGCTGCTGATTATGTTGCGCCGCAAGCTTTGTCAGCACATTGACGGTCTGGCCGTCGTCTCCGGCACCGCCGAGCAGCGCGGCCAGTTCCTCGATCTTGTCGTCTTCGAGGAGTTGAACGGTCTCGCTGGTCGACGACATGTGCGATTGCTGCGTCGGCAACTCGCGGTTCTCCCGGAACCAGTACTGCCGATGCTGGAACGGGTAGGTCGGCAGATCGAGTTTGCGGGCCGGGCCCTGCAGCACGGCGCCGAAGTCGGGCAGGGCCCCGAGGGCGTAGGCGTCGGCGAGCGCTTCGGTGATCTGGCGGTGATCGTCGGTGTTCTTACGCAGCGACGCGATCGCGCGCGGCGTGGTGGCCGGGTCCGGCCAGGCGCGCAGCGCGGCAGCGGTGAGCACCGGCTGCGGGCCGATTTCCAGCAGCACCTTGCAACTCAGGTCGGACAGAGTCTGCACGCTCTTGGCGAACTCAACCGGCTGGCGCGCGTGGCGACGCCAGTAGTTACCGTCGAGCTTCTGGCTGCGGCCGACGACGGCGCCGCTGCGGTTGTCTACCAGGATACGTTGCGGCGACGCGTATTTGACGGTGTCCGCATACTTCTCGAACTCGTCCAGAATCGGGTCCAGCAGGGCCGAGTGGAACGCGTGGCTGGTCTCCAGCCAGTCACAGCGCACACCATCAACGGTCAACGTGGACACTGCCTTGTCCAAATCGCCTGCCGGACCGGATAATACGGTGTTGGCCCCGTTGTACGCGGCGACCGACAGGCTCGGGAACTGATCGGTCAGGCTCTCGACCCGCCCCGGTGCGGCGAACACCGCAACCATCCGACCCCCCGACGGCAAGCTGCCGAACAGGCGCCCGCGCTCGGCCATCAGCTTCGCGCCGTCCTCCAGGCTGAACACACCCGCGACGCAGGCCGCCGAATACTGACCGACGCTGTGACCCAGCACCACGGCCGGTTCGAATCCCCAGGACTGCCAGAGCCGGGCCAGACCCATCTCCACCGCGAACAACGCGGGCTGCGCATAGGTGGTCTGCCGAAGAGTGTCTTCGGCGTCTGGGCCGTCAACGTCGAAAATGACGTCCAGCAGCGGCTTTTCGAGCACATCGGCGATCGCGGCGGCGCAGCGGTCCAGGGTCTCGGCGAACACCGGCTCGGTGTCGTACAGCTCGCGGGCCATACCGGGGTACTGGCTGCCCTGGCCGGTGAACAGCCACGCCGTCTTCGGCGTGGCATCGGAAACCCCACGCACCAGGCCGGGCGCCGGGCGATCGTCAGCCAACGCGCCGAGCAGTTCGCTGGCAGATTCCTTGGAGTTGACTACCAATGCGGCGCGGTGCTCGAAGTGCGCGCGTCCCACCCCGGCCGTCAGGCACGCGTCGGCCAGGGCGGCCTCCGGGTGCGCGGTCAACCAGCTGCGGTATTGGTCGGCGATCTGCACCAGCGCGTCGGGAGTGCGCGCCGAGATCGGCAGGATGCTGAACCGCTTCTCCGAACCCCGATCGGCCGGGGCGTCAGCGTCGACGATCTGGGCGGCTTTCGCGGGCGCTTCCTCGAGGATGACGTGCGCGTTGGTGCCGGCGAATCCGAACGAGCTGATGCCCGCGATGCGCGGCTTGGCGTTGCGCTCCCAGGGAGTGGCTTCCTTGACCACCTCCAGCGCAAGCCGGTCCCAGGGGATGTGCGGCGAGGGGTTCTCGAAATGGAGATGCGGTGGCAGCAGCTCGTTTTCGAGCGACAGGATGACCTTGATGACGCCCGCGATGCCGGCAGCGGCCTCCAGGTGGCCGATGTTCGTCTTCGCCGACCCGATCAGCAGGGGGTCGTTGTCCGCGCGCCCCTCGCCGAGAACGGCGCCAGCGGCCTGCGCCTCGATCGGGTCACCCAGCGACGTGCCGGTTCCGTGCGCCTCCAGGTAGTCGACGTCGGCGGGGGTCAGACCGGAGCGCTTCAGCGCCTCGGTGATAACCCGTTGCTGTGCAACACCATTCGGTACGGTCAAGCCGCCCGATGCGCCGTCCTGGTTGATCGCGCTGCCCCGGATGACGGCCCGGATGTTGTCGCCGTCGTTGATCGCGTCCTCGAGTCGTTTGATGACGATGACGCCGCAGCCCTCGCCGCGGACGTAGCCGTCGGCGGCCGCGTCGAAGGTCTTGCATCGGCCGTCGGGCGCGAGCATGTGCGCGCTGGAGAAGGTGATCATCGTCGCCGGCGTGAGCAGCACGTTCGCGCCACCGGCCAATGCCAGGTCGCACTCGCCGAGTTGAAGCGCCTGGCAGGCCTGGTGGATGGCCACCAGTGACGAACTGCAGGCCGTGTCGACGGCGACCGCCGGGCCCTGAAGTCCCAACCGGAAACTGATCCGCCCGGCGGCTGCGGCGTTGGACGTCCCGATCGCCATGTAGGCCTCGATCTCGGGGAACGTCAGCTCACCCGATGCCATGCCGAGATAGTCGTGAGTGGCCAAACCGACGAACACACCGGTGTTCGTGTTCGCCAAAGATGTTGGCGCGGTGCCGGAATGCTCCACTGCGCGCCAGGCCGTCTCCAGCAGCAACCGGTGTTGCGGATCCAGCATCCGGACCTCGCGTGTCGACATCCCGAAGAACGGCGCGTCGAATCCCGTCACGTCATCGACGAAACCTGCCCGACGCGTCGCGACCTTTCCCGGCGTGTCCGGGTCCGGGTCGAAGAACTCGTCGACGTCCCATCGGTCGGCGGGCACCTCCGAGACCGCGTCCCGGCCTTCACGCAGTACGTCCCAGAACTCGTCGGCGTCGGCGGCTCCCGGAAAGCGCGCCGCATATCCGACGATCGCGAAACTGGGACGTGACTGCCGGCCTTCGGATGCCATGCGTTGTTGTCCTCTCGATTTGGGGACTGGTTCAAGATTCGGTCGCCGCACGCGGCCCGGACGCGCAACAGACTTGTCCGCACGCCCGAGGATTGCAAGTACCGCTCCGGCGGCGGTGCCGGACACCGCGCACCGTACCGCAGGGTATGGCTTAGATCACCCCTTGGCACGCCGGGTGGTTCTATGTCAATGGGCGTACTGCTTGACATTATTAACCCAGTCAAGATCGGTGTACATGCCACCGACGGCGGGCGACAGTCACAGCCACGCGGGCTATCTTGGGTCTCGCCGCCGCCAGCACGAGCGGCCGGCCCGGAGCCGTTCAACTGAGGAGGACAATCTTTTGCGCATCGGGCAAATTACGGTCGGCTCACTCAGTGAGTGGACGCTGACCCCGGGCACCGTCACCTCCTGGCACCCGACCGTCACCGCTGCGGAGAAGGCTCGGCACGCACCCGTCAGCTCAGTGCCGGTCAGCTACATGCAGGGCCAGCACCTACGTAACTACTACGAGCGCAACGCCGCAGAACTCAACTTCTCCCGGCAGATCATTGCCAGCTGCGACGCCAAGGGCGAGTGCGATATCGACGCCATGAACACCGCCCTCAACGCCTACCTGCGTCGACACGACACTTTCCGCAGCTGGTTCGAGCGCACCGACGACGGCGAGTTCATCAGGCACACCATTACCGACCCGTCCGAGATCGAATTCGAGCCCGTCGACCAGGGCCATATGTCGGTCGATGAAATTCGCGAACACACGACCGCGATACCCAATCCGCTGGAGTGGGGTTGTTTCACCTTCGGAATCGTGCAACGCGAAGGCCAATTCACCTTCTTTGTCGCGATGGACCATGTGCACGGCGACGCGACGCTGATCGGCACCACGATGATGGAAGCCAACGGCATGTACGCCGCCCTGAGCAGCGGCGGTGAGGCCCTGGAGCTTCCCGACGCCGGCAGCTTCGACGAATTCTGCGTCCGCGAGCGCGAGTCCACGTCGGCCTTGACGCTGGATTCACCGGGCGTGCAGGCGTGGATCGACTTCGCCGAGAACTGCAATGGCGGTTTCCCCGAATTCCCGCTTCCGCTGGGCGATCCGGACAAGACGACCAGCAGCGAGATGTCGTCCGAGCTGCTGATGAGCGACGCTCAGACCGAGCGATTCGAAGCGGCCTGCGGGACGGCGGGCGCGCGCTTCGTCGGTGGCCTGTTCGCCTGCCTCGGCCTGGTGGAGCACGAATTCACCGGCGCCCTTACCTATTACGGGCTCACCCCGAGGGATTCGCGCACCGGCGCCGACAACTTCATGACCCAGGGCTGGTTCACCGGCCTGATCCCGATCACTGTGCCGATCGCCGCGACCTCGTTCAACGAAGCCGCATACGCCGCGCAGGCCTCTTTCGACTCAGGTCTCGACATGGCGCGGGTGCCGTATTACCGCGTGTTGGAGCTGGCACCGTGGCTGAACTGGCCCGAACCGAACTTCCCGGTGTCGAACTTCCTGCATGGCGGGGCCGCCCCGCTCAACGCCATTCTCGCGGCAGGCGACATGGGCCTGGCCGACAACATCGGGATCTACCCTGATGGGCGATTCAGCTATCAGCTGACGATCTATATCTTCCGCTACAAAGAGGGCACGGTGATGGCGATCATGCATCCCGACAATCCGATCGCGCTCAAGTCAGCCACTCGATACATGGAGGCAATGCGGTCTGTGTGCGTGCGGGTCGCCGACAGCGGGCACTGGGGACGCGTCGCCTGACGTGGGCCTACGACTTCGCCGATCGGCGGGAAGACTCAGATGCGACGGCTAGCTGACTTCGTTGTGCGATGGCCCTGGGTGGTGATCGGGGCCTGGCTCGCGGTCGCGGTGGCACTGCCGCTGACGTTCCCGTCGCTCAACGAGATGGCCGAGAAGCACCCGCTGGCGATCCTGCCCAGTGATGCGCCGTCGGCCGTCACCGCACGGAAAATGACCGAAGCGTTCCACGAAGCGGGCTCCGAAGACCTGCTGCTGGTGGTCTTGACCGACGACAAGGGACTCACCCCCGCCGACGAAGCCACCTACCGCGCATTGGCCGACACGCTGCGTAAAGACACCAGCAATGTGGTGATGCTGCAGGACTTCATCAGCACCCCGCCGCTCAAATCGATCGTGACCAGTAAAGACGGCAAAGCATGGGTGCTGCCCGTCGGTGTCGCGGGCGAGCTGGGGACACCGCGGTCCTACGAGGCGTTCACCAAGATCAGCGACACCGTCAGGCACACCGTCGCGGGGTCCACCCTGCGCGCGGACCTCACCGGGCCTGCGGGCACGGTCGCCGACCTCACCGTCGCCGGCCAGCAGGACCGCATGCCGATCGAGCTGGCCATCGGCGTGCTGGTGCTCATCGTTCTGCTGATCGTCTATCGCAGCGCGATCACCATGTTGCTGCCGCTGATATCGATCGGCTTGTCGCTGATGATCGCCCAGGCGATGGTGGCCGCCTACTCCGCGATCACCGGGGCCGGCGTCTCCAACCAGTCGATCGTGTTCCTGAGCGCCATCATGGCGGGTGCCGGAACGGACTACGCCGTCTTTCTGATCAGCCGCTACCACGATTATCTGCGCTTGGGCGAGAACCACGACGTGGCGCTCAGGAAGGCGTTGGTCTCGATCGGCAAGGTGATCACGGCATCGGCCAGCACGGTCGGCATCACCTTCCTGGTCATCAGCTTCGCCCGGATGGGTGTCTTCCAAACGGTCGGTATCGCGTCGGCGATCGGCGTCGGCGTGGCATTCCTGGCCGCCGTCACATTGCTGCCCGCGATCATCGCGCTGGCCGGCGCGCGGGGCTGGATCAAGCCGAAGCGCGAGATCACGGCGCGATTCTGGCGCCGATCGGGAATCCGCATCGTGCGCCGGCCGAAGGTGCACCTGATCGCCAGCCTGCTCGTGCTGATCGCCCTGGCCAGCTGCGCCGGGCTGGTCCGCTACAACTACGACGACCGCAAAGCCCTGGGCGCTTCGGTCCCGAGTTCGATCGGGTACGCGACGCTGGATCGCCATTTCCCGGTGAACCAGTCGATCCCGGAGTACATCTTCGTCCAGTCGCCGCGGGACCTGCGCAATCCGCAGGCTCTGGCGGATCTGGAACAGATGGCCGACCGCGTCAGCCAGCTCCCCCACGTCGCGGCGATCAGCGGCATTACCCGCCCCACCGGAAACGTGCCGGAACAGTTCCGGGCCACCTACCAGGCGGGCGCCATCGGCTCGTTCCTGGCCGGCGGGTCGACGCTGATCAACGACCACACCAGCGACCTCAACCAGCTGTCCGAGGGGTCCGTCACGCTGGCTGACAAGCTCGAACAGGTCCAAGGCCAGATCGGCGAATTGGCCAGCAGCGTCCAGGAATTGGAGAACACGTTCAAATCGACCAAGGACCAGTACAGCGGCGAGACGCTGGTCCACGAGGTGGACCTCGCGGCCCAGCTCGTCGACCACGTCAACGCGATCAGCAACAGCATGGGCTGGAACTACACCGGCGCGAAAAACCTCTTCGAGTGGCTCGGCCCGGTGGTCACGGCGCTGCAGGGCAACCCGACCTGCGACCTGAACGAGTCCTGCAGCAACACCCGCGGCGCGTTCGAGCAGCTGCTCGGCGGGCGCAACCAGGAAGACCTCGACGCGATCAACGACCTGGCCCACCAGATGGGCGACTACCCGGACAAGAAGCAGCTCAAGGCCTCGACCGACCAGATGCGCGCCGCGATGTCCAAGCTCACCGGCGTGCTGAAGACACTGGGCATGGACCAGCCCGGGGGCCTGCAGGCGAACCTGGATCAGCTGCAGGGCGGCGCAAACCAATTCGCCGGCGGCAGTCGGCAGATCGCCGACGCGGTGAACGTGCTCGTCGACCAGGTCAAGCAACTGGGCGCCGGCCTCAGCGAATCGGCGACGTTCCTGCTCTCGCTGAAGAAAGAAGCCGCGCAACCGGCGATGGCCGGGTTCAACATCCCGTCACAGTTGTTGCGGTTGCCGGAGTTCCAAGACGCCGCAAAGGTTTTCATCTCGGCGGACGGTCATTCGGTGCGCTATTTGGTGCAGACGAAGCTCAACCCGTTCAGCACCCAGGCGATGGATCAGGTCAGCACGATCCTGGCGACCGCGAAGGGCGCCCAACCGAACACCATGTTGTCCGACGCCAAGATCTCGATGGCCGGCTACACCGTGGGCCTCAAGGACACCCGCGACTACTACCAGCACGACATCCGGTTCATCATCGCGACGACCCTGCTGGTCGTGCTGTTGACGCTGATCGTGCTGCTGCGCGCGATTGTCGCGCCGCTCTACCTGGTTGCGTCCGTCGTGATCTCGTACCTGTCGGCCGTCGGCATCGGCGCAGTGTTCTTCCAATTCATCCTGGGCCAGCAATTGCACTGGAGCGTGCCCCCTTTGGCGTTCGTGGTGCTGGTCGCGGTGGGAGCCGACTACAACATGTTGCTGGTCTCGCGAATGCGCGACGAGTCGCCGCACAGCACGCGCTACGGGATCATCCGGACCCTGAGTTCCACCGGCGGCGTGATCACCGCGGCGGGCCTGATCTTCGCCGCCTCGATGGCCGGCCTGCTGTTCTCCAGCATCGGCACCGTCGTCCAGGGCGGCTTCGTCATCGGCGTGGGCATTCTGCTCGACACGTTCCTGGTCCGCACCATCACCGTTCCCGCCATTGCGGCGCTGGTGGGACGGGCAAACTGGTGGCCGTCGTCGAGGTTCGCTCCGGCACCCGCACAGCCTCGAGCGAGTTAGCGCCTACCCCCCATGTATGTGAAACTACGAGACGAACCCAACGGGTCAGGAGTAGGGATGAAGAAACTACTCGCAGGAGTGTCAGCACTGGTAACTGTCGGCGCCACAGGATGTTTCGGCGTCGGGACCGCATCCGCCGACGGCCCGCAAATCAGCGGACCGCCGTCACCCGGAGCCCCCGGTGATCAGACCGCCTACGCCCTCGGTGGCGCGCACGTCCTGGGCATCCCCTACGACCAGTACATCAAGATGGAAGGCGCCGAGTGGTTCCCCGGCCAGCAGCGCCAGATCGTCCGCTACCCGGCGGGGCAGGTCCAAGGTCACGTGCTGGCGCGACTGTTCCCCGGCCTCCAGCCGGAGATCGACAAGTTCGACCAGCAGTTCCCGGGTGTGGGCCTGGACGGCCCCAGCGTGGGCCAGTCGGTCGACGTCGGCGTCGACAACCTCGACGCGGCAATCCGCTCCATCGGCCGTCCCGGCACCGCGATCGGCCTGTCCGAGGGCGGGTTCGTAGTCGACGGCGAGCAACAGCGGCTGGCGACCGCTCCGGACGCTCCCCCGCCGAACACCCTGAACTTCGCCACCTTCGGCGACCCGATCGGGCATCACGCCTTCGGCCAGAGTTTCCTGACCGCCACTTTCCCGGTGGGCAGCACCGTGCCGGCGCTCGACTACGTCATGCCGCCGCGATACGAGAGCCAGTACGACACCAACCGCTTCGTGGCGGCCTACGACTCGATCGCGGACTTCCCAGACCGGCCGGACAACATGTTCGCGTTCGCCAACACGCTCATGGGCCTCGCCACCGGGCACACCGCGGTGGCGTTCACCAACGCGAGCATGGTGCCTCCCGAGAACATCAGGACCACCATCAACTCGCGGGGCGCCAAAGACACCACGATCATGGTCCCGGAGAAACACCTTCCGCTGGTCATGCCGCTGAAGTACATCGGAATCCCGGAAGACACGCTGAACAAGCTCGACGCCATCCTGATCCCAAGGGTGAATGCGGGTTACATTCGTAACGACGACCCGGCAACGGCGCCGGTTCAGGTAGATCCGGTGCGCGGCTTCGACCCGGCGGAAGTCACCGCGCCGGCCAACCAGGCGACGTTCGGTGGCGGCGCCGATCCGTTCTCGCAGATTCTCAGTGGTGCCATGTCCGTGCTGTCGCACGGCGCAGGCGAAGCGCCAAACTGACCACCGAGCCCGAGCCCCTAACTCGACTATCAGTACGGACGAAATTATGTCTCAATCGACCATTCTTTCGATGCTCCACGGGCGTGCCAGTCTGCGACCCAATGACGTTGCCTTTACTTTCACCGATTATGAGAAAGACCATGCGGGCGTCGCCGAAAGCCTGACCTGGTCGCAACTATCCCGCCAGACGCTGAATGCGGCCCGCGAAATTCGTGCGCACGGGTCGGTCGGAGACCGCGCGGTCATCCTGGCGCCGCAAGGCCTCGACTACATCCGCGCATTCCTGGGAGCCATGCAGGCGGGGCTGATCGCGGTGCCGCTTCCGCTGCCCCACCGCGGCTCCAGTTTCGACCGGGTCGGCGCCGTGTTCGCCGACACCGCGCCCTCGGTCGTTCTCACGACGACCTCGGCGGCCGAAGACGTCGGCGATTATGTCGACCAGTCACGCATGGACACCGCACCGAAGATCGTCGCGATCGACGCGTTGAACCTGCAGGCCGAGGGCGGGCCGAGCCTTCCCCAGGCCGATCTGCCGGACATCGCGTATCTGCAGTACAGCTCGGGTTCGACCCGGCTACCGACCGGCGTGATGATGTCGCACCGCAACCTGACGGTGAACTTCGAGCAGTTGATGACCAGCTTCTTCGCGGGCACTAAAGTGCCATCCGATACCACGCTTGTGTCGTGGTTGCCCTTCTATCACGACATGGGACTGGTGCTCGGCGTCTGTGCACCGATCTTGGGCGGTTACCACGCAGAGCTGGCCAGCCCGGTTAGCTTCCTCGAGAGGCCGGCCCGGTGGGTGCGGGCGCTGGCCGAGAATCCGCACGCATGGTCATCGGCGCCGAACTTCGCATTCGACCTGGCCGCCCGCAAGACGACCGACGCCGACCTCGCCGGCCTCGATCTCGGCGGCGTGCTGGGAATCATCAGCGGTGCCGAGCGTGTCGAGCCCGCTACTCTGCAGCGCTTCGTCGATCGGTTCTCGCACTTCAACTTCAAAGACCACATGATGCGCCCGTCCTACGGCCTGGCCGAGGCCACGGTCTTCGTCACGGCGGGTACCTGGAATGAGGACGAGCCCGCGGTGTACTTCGATGTCGGCGAACTCGGCGTCGGTCGCGTCGAGCGGTGCGCGCCCGGGGCCGGCTCCGCACTGGTCAGCTATCAGATACCGCGGTCCCCGATGCTGCGGATCGTCGACAGCGAGACCCAACGCGAGTGCCCGCCGGACGAAGTCGGCGAAATCTGGGTGCATGGCGAGAACGTCGCCGAGGGCTACTGGGGCAAACCCGCGGAGGACCAGACCTGCTTCGGTGCCACGCTCAGCGACCCTTCGCCGGGCACCCCGGCTGGCCCCTGGCTGCGCACCGGCGACCTGGGCTTCATCTACGAAGGCGAGCTGTTCATCGTCGGCCGGATCAAGGATCTGCTGATCATCCGGGGCCGCAACCACTACCCCGAGGACATCGAGGCCACGGTCCAGCAGATCGCCCAAGGCCGGGTCGCAGCGATTTCGGTGCAGGTGGACAGCACCGAGCAACTCGTCACGGTCATCGAGGTGAAGAAGAAGCGTGGCGAGGCCAGCGAGGATCTACGGCACCGGCTCAGCGGGGTGCGAAGCGAGATCACCTCGGCGATCTCCAACGCGCACGGGTTGAATGTCGGTGACGTGGTCCTGGTGCCGGCCGGCTCGATTCCCATCACCACGAGCGGCAAAGTCCGTCGCGCGGCGTGCGTCGAGCAATACCGCCAAGATCAATTTGCCCGGCTGGACGCCTAGCCCCGGCGCGGGCGCACCACCAGAATCACCTCATGCTGGCGACGGTCCTGATAATGGCGCTTGCCGTCAGTGTCGAACCATTTCGCATCGGTATGACGGTGCTGATGCTGAATAGGCCAAGACCGGCGCTTCAGCTATTCGCATTTTTGTGCGGTGGATTCGCCATGGGAACATCGGTGGGTCTGATCGTCCTATTTGTTTTTCGACGCATCCTGCTCGGACATTCTTTCGTCACGGTGCCCCGAGTGCAGCTCCTGATCGGGCTGCTGGTGCTGTGTATCGCCGCAATCGTCGGCTTGGACCTCCTGGGTCGGCTGGGTCCTCGGCCCGCGAAATTGGCACAGCCGGCCACCACACTGCTGAAGGGCGACTCATTGTCGGTCGCCGGGATCGCCGGTTTGAGCATCGCTCTGCCGTCGGTCGACTATCTGGCCGCGCTGGCCGTCATCCTGGCTTCCGGGGCCGCCGCGCTGACCCAGGTGGCCGTGCTGGTGGCCTTTAACGTGGTGGCCTTCGCGCTGGTGGAGATTCCGCTGCTGGCCTACCTCCTGGCGCCCGACTGGACCGCCAGGGCGGTGACGAGGCTCGACGAATGGATTCAATCGCGCCGCCGACGCGACGTCGCGATCGCGCTGGGCGTGATCGGTTGCGCGTTCCTTGCCGCCGGCGCGGCCGGCATCTGAGTCTGCGTTTAGCGCGAAACTGATTCAGCCTGAGGCTTTTTCATTGCGCGTTGACTTCGAACTTCTCGGCGATTTCCTGCCAGGCGCGAGCGTTCTTGCGGGCGATCTCGGCGAAGGTTCCCGAGCAGTGAGTCGGCACGGCGTCGGTGAATTCATTGCAGGCGCTGATCGCCACGACGACCGTCGACAGCAGCCGCAGCAGCGCGCGTCCCCGCTCTGACGACCGGACCGATGGATCGTTCCTGAGTCGTTGGAGCAAATCACGGCCGCTGCCCTCCGGGGGCACCCGCGTGCCCCGCGACGAATTCGCGAGCGGCGGTGGCGCGGCGGCGCCGGCCGCGCTGACGACCGGTGCGGCGCTCTGGCCGAGCTTCTTGGCCAGATTGACCGGCAGCGGGCTCTCGCCGTTGTCAATACGCTGCCGCACATCGCGCGCCGTCGTGACGGAGACGCCCGCTTTGCGAGCGATCTCACGCAGCGACGCCCGCGGATTCACGGACAGGAATTCGGCGGCGCGGCGCCGGCCATTAGCCGGACTGACCGGTCGCACTTTCCCGTCACGCCCCAGCCTAGGGTTCAACTGGGAGATTTCCTCGGTTGCACACCCACGCAATTTTCCGACCGTCTTATTGGAGACACCCGCAATCAATCCAATAGACCGGTCCGACCAATGCGGGTAGGATGTCAAAACTCTTTGTGCGGCAGCCTTTCTTTCAGAAAGCGTCAATGGCAGGCCGTGCGTGACGTTCAAATGCACAGCGAGGGCGAAAGCCTCGGCGTCGTTGCCCTCGAAAAGCCGGGCCGCAATTGTGCTGTGCCCCCGCAATTCGGTGGCGCGAAGCCGGTGCACGCCGTCGATCACGCGCATCGACCCCCGATGAATGACGATCGGCGGCAGCGGCAGTTGCGATTGCGCTAGCACCTGGATGTGGTTCTGGTTGGCCTTGTTCTTCCGGGGCGTATACGAATTGCGGATCGCCGCAAGCGGAACGTTCTCGACCGGCAGCAGGTTGCCGCGCCGTACCCACTCCTCCACAGCGCAGGCGGACAGCGGGTCGAGCTGGCCGTAGCCGGGCAGCGAGGCGAGCGTCATGCCTGCCTCGGTGATGGTCCGTGCGCCGCTCTCGGGTAATTGCGCCATTGACTCGAAGTCCTGAACTATCTTCTCGGACGTCTTCCACGACAAGTTTGCTGCGTGCCCATGCGATCAGACCCCTTTCGGCGGTTCGAACAACTTACGCGCGCGTAGGTTACTCTAGAGTAAGAATACAACTGTTCACTTGTCAACTTGCTGGGTCAATTTCGGTACCGGCGGTCCGCCCTATCGCCGCGCGGCCCATCCGATGCCTCTATCGGTTGCGGCAGTGCAGGTTTCGGCCAGAACTCAACGCATGTTCACGGTAAAAATCCACGTCCAGCCGTCATTGACGGGTGTCTATTTTCCGTTGCTCGGCCTGGCGTGGGGCCTCGCCCAGAGCGAACCGCGACCATGGCTGGCCGACTCGCAGCGGTAGACAGCGGGAAAATTGTCCGACACGGCAAAATTAACTCCGCGTGAGAGCTGCCCGACTCGGGCGCCGATCGGCCGGTTGCACATAATGAGTCAGTCACACCGGCAAAGGAGCCCTTGATGAACGCGACAATCCCCGGCCAACCGCTTCGCGTGATCCAGTGGACCACCGGCAACATCGGGCGACGCTCGCTGCACGCCATCATCGGCAGGCCGGACCTGGAACTTGTCGGCGTCTACGCCCACGGTCAGGACAAGGTCGGGGTGGACGCCGCTGAGCTGTCCGGCTGGCCCGAGCCGACCGGGGTCACCGCCACCAACGACATCGACGCCCTGCTCGCCCTTCGCCCCGATGCGTGTTGCTACAACCCGCTGTGGCCCAGCATCGACGAGCTGGTTCGGCTGCTCGAGGCCGGTGTCAACGTGTGCACCAGCGCGGCCTGGATCACCGGCGGCAAGCAGACCGGTGCGGACCGCCAACGAATTCTCGACGCCTGCGAGCGGGGCCAGTCGACGATCTTCGGCAGCGGCGCGCACCCGGGGATGACGAACCTGGTCGGGATGGCGCTCAGCGGCTCGTGTGAGCGCGTCGACGAAATCCGCATCACCGAGTCGGTGGACTGCTCCACCTACGAATCGGCGGAGACCCAAACCGCCATGGGCTTTTCACAGGACCCGGAGACGCCGGGGCTGGCCGAGAATGTGCGACGCGAAAGCGAGGTGTTCGCCGAGTCCGCCGCGATGATGGCCGATGCGATCGGGGCGAAGCTGGACAAGATGACCTTCGACGTCACGTTCACCGCGGCTACCGGCGACTCCGACCTGGGCTTCATGAAGATCCCGGCCGGCACCGTCGGCAGCGTCTTCGGCTATCACCGCGGCTGGGTCGGCGACCACAACGTGGTCAGCGTCGGATTCAACTGGACCATGGGCAATCACGTGGTGCCGCCCAAACCACTCGAGCACGGCCATGTCATTCAGGTGTTCGGCATACCCAACATGCGCACCGTCGTGCACTGCCTGCCACCGAAGGACTGGACCGAACCTGGATTCATGGGCCTGGGCATGATTTACACCGCGATGCCGGTGACCAATGCGGTGCCCGCCGTTGTGGCGGCCGAGCCCGGAATCGTCACGCTGGCCGACCTCCCGCCGGTCACCGGGCGCGCCGCATCGGCATAGTGCGAACCCGCGCACATTGGGGGCAAACAGAACGCGGGCGTCCCCTATCGTCTAGCATCGTTAGCCGAGCAAAGGTTCTTCGGCGACGCTGGCCGGGACGCGTCTTTTTCGAGCGCGGAAAGGATCCGCAGCGTGACGCGTTCGTGGGCACCATGGCGGACGAGCGGCGGGAGGAGACCGAGTGAGGGCGATGTCGATTAGCGGTGTAGTCAAGCGTGCCTGGATACCGCTGCTGCTCATTGTGGTGCTGTCCGTTTCCGCGCTGGCTGTCACCCGGTTGCACAAGGTGTTCGCTTCGCAGGATCTCAACGCGAATTCAGGAGCCGGAATCAAGATCGTGCAGTTCAACCCGAAAGTCGTGAAGTACGAGATCGACGGGCCGCCCGGCAGCGTCGCGAATATCAACTACTGGGACGCGGACGCCAACACACACCAGGTGAACAACGCACCGCTGCCATGGTCGTACACGATTTCCACGACGCTGCCCGCCGTGAGCGCCAACATCATGGCGCAAACGGACGCCCCCTACATCGGCTGCCGCATCACGGTCGACGGAGAGCTGCGCGAGCAGCGAAGCTCGGACGGGCATACCGCCCAGACCTTCTGCCTGGTGAAGTCCGCATGACACACGCCGACACCGACGCGCAGACTACCGCGACCAAGCCGCACCACCCGTTCATCCCGCACTTCATTCGGATCTTCTCGATTCCGATCATCCTGGGCTGGGTCGCGCTGACCGTCTTGGTCAACGTTGCCGTCCCCAGCCTGGAAATTGTCGGCGAAAACCATTCCGCGCCAATGGCACCCCTGGAAGCGCCGTCGAATCAGGCGATGATGCGGATGGGGCACAACTTCAAAGAGTTCAGCTCCAACAGCACGGTCATGGTGGTGGTGGAGAGTCAACAGCCACTCGGCGAAGCCGCGCACCGCTACTACGACAACATCGTCCGTAAGCTGCGGGCCGACCGTCAACACGTTCAGCACATCCAGGACTTCTGGGGTGACCGTTTCACCGCGGCCGGCGCTCAGAGCGCCGATGCCAAGGCCTCCTATGTTCAGGTGAACATCGCCGGCAACCAGGGCACCACGGAGGCCAACAAGTCCGTCGAGGCCGTCCGCAAGGTCGTCGACGACGAACCCGCGCCGCCCGGGGTCCAGGCTCACGTCACCGGCTCGGCGGCGCTGTCGGACGACATGCACGTCATCGGCAATGACAGTCTGGCCAAGATCACGTTGTTCACCCTCGGCGCGATCGCGATCATGCTGCTGCTGGTCTACCGCTCGTTCGTCACCACATTGATCCAGCTGTTCATGACGTTCGTCGCGCTGGCGTGTGCCCGCGGAATCGTCGCGGTTCTCGGCTACAACAACGCCTTTGGGCTCACCACGTTCGCCGCGAACATCCTGACGATGCTCGCGATCGCGGCCGGCACCGACTATGGCATCTTCCTGGTCGGCCGCTATCAGGAGGCGCGTCGCGCCGGCGAAGACCGCGAAACCGCCTACTACACAATGTTCAAGGGTGTGGCCCCCGTCGTGCTGGGGTCCGGGTTGACCATTGCCGGCGCGACGTACTGTCTGAGCTTCTGCCGGTTGCCCTGGTTCCACACGATGGGCGCACCGGTGTTCGTCGGCATGATCGTCGTGGTGGTGGCCGGCCTGACGCTGGGCCCGGCCGTGGTGTTCGTGGGCAGCCGGTTCGGGCTGTTCGAGAAGAAGGGTCAGGCCCGCGGCCGGTTGTGGCGGCGAGTCGGTACCGCGGTGGTGCGTTGGCCCGCACCGGTTTTCGCGGTGAGCACGGCCGTAGTGCTGGTCGGGATGGTCGCGCTGCCCGGCTATAAGCCGAGTTACAACGACCGCCACTACCTGCCCGAAACAGCGCGGTCCAACGTCGGGTACGCCGCGGCCGACCGGCACTTCTCCGAGGCCCGGATGAATCCGGACCTGCTGATGATCGAGGCCGACCACGATATGCGCAATCCGGCCGACATGCTGGTGCTGGACCGGGTCGCCAAGAATGAGATGCGGACCGTCGGCATCGCGATGGTGCAGGACATCACCCGACCGCTGGGAATTCCTATCCAGCACAGCTCAATTCCGTTCCAGAACAGCATCCAGAGCCAGACGACCATGCAGAACATGGACTTTCTCAAAGACAGAATGAAAGACATTCTGAAAATGGCTGACGAGATGCAGATCATGATCAACGTGACGGAACGGCAGGCGAAGGTCACCCATGATCTGGCCAGCGCTGCGCTCGACAGCGCGAAAACCACGCAGGAGACCTCGGAGATCACCGACACCCTGCGTGACCACATCGCGGACTTCGACGACACCTGGCGCCCGCTGCGCAGCTTCTTCTACTGGGAGAAGCACTGCTACGACATCCCGCTCTGCATCGCGACGCGGTCGTTGTTCGACTCGATCGACGGTTTTGACCAACTCGCCGAGAAGTTCCACGAGCTCTCCGGCGACATCACCCGCACGGCGCAGGCTTCCCACGAGCTGGAGCTGCTGATCCCGATCATGCTGGAAACGTTGAAAACGACGCATGGTCTGACGCTGACCATGTATCAGACGTTCCAGGCGATGATCAATCAGATGGAAGCGATGAGCAACACCTCCATCGTGATGGGGCAGAGCTTCGACAAGTCGCAGAACGACGACTTCTTCTACCTCCCGCCCGAGGCGTTCACCAACCCGGAATTCATTCGCGGCGTGAAGTTGTTCTTCTCTCCCGACGGAAAGTCGGTGCGGTTCTTCATCACTCACCAGGGTGATCCGATGTCGCCGGAGGGCATCGACCGGGTGGGCGCGGAGCGCACCGCTGCCCAGGAAGGGCTCAAGCAGTCCTCGTTGTCCGACGCGAAGGTGTATCTCGGCGGCACCGCCGCGACGTTCCGGGATATGGCCGACGGTGAGAAGTACGACCTGATGATCGCGGTGGTGTCGGCGTTGACGCTGATCTTCATGATCATGTTGCTGCTGACCCGAAGTGTGGTGGCGGCGTTGGTGATTGTGGGCACGGCGAGCAGCTCGATCGCCGCGTCCGTCGGGCTGTCCGTGCTGATCTGGCAGGACCTGTTCGGTATGCACCTGCACTGGATCGTCGTGGCGCTGTCGGTGATCATCCTGTTGGCCGTCGGCTCGGACTACAACCTGCTGCTGGTATCGAGGTTCAAAGAAGAGATTCACGCCGGACTCAAGACCGGATACGTCCGGTCGATGGCCGGCACCGGCGCGGTGGTGACCTCAGCTGGCCTGGTGTTCGCCTTCACGATGGCCGCGATGCTGGGCAGCGACCTGACCGTGCTGGGTCAGTTCGGCTCGACGGTCTGCATCGGTCTGCTGCTCGACACCCTGGTCGTGCGAACACTGTTCATGCCGTCGCTGGCCACGCTGCTCGGCCGCTGGTTCTGGTGGCCGCTGGTGGTCCATCCGCGCGGCGACCACGCCAAGCCGAAGCCGCGGCCCGCCGCCGTCGTCGAGGAGGCCAACACCGCCCCGCTGGCCGCGCAAAAGTCTTGAGCTAGTCGGCCAACTCCACGCATACCCCGAGCGCGCCGGCGCCGACATGGAGGGCCAACACCGGGCCCAGCCCGGTGACGATCGCCGGCTCGCAGCCGGGCAACCGCTCGGCCAACTCGGCTGCCAGGCTCTGCGCGCCGTCGGGGTTGGCGACATGATGCACCGCGAGCGAGGCTCGCTGCTCCCCGACGATCTCGACGACCCTGTCGATCATCGTCGCGACCGCTTTGCTGGCCGTCCGAACACGTTGTGCCAGAACAAGTTTACCGTCGTCAATGCGCAACAGCGGCTTGAGCGACAGCTTGGTGCCCAGCCACGCGCCGGCGCCACCGATCCGTCCACTGCGGCGCAGATTGTCCAGTTGATGCACGACGATGAAGCCGTGATTGCGGCCCACCGCGGCGGCCGCGGCGGAAGCAACACCGTCCTGGTCGGCGCCGTCGGCGGCGGCCCGCGCCGCGGCCAAGGCGATGAAGCCGGTGTTCATACCGGTGAATTTCGAGTCGAGAACCCTGATCTCCGAGCCGATCTCGGTGGCGGTCGCCGCTGCGGCCCGGTACGTCCCAGACAGCGCCTTGGACAGGTGCACCGCGACCACCCCGTCGCCGCCGCTGTCGATCAACGCCTGTCGGTACACATCGGCCAACTCGGCGGGGGTCGCGGCCGCCGTGGTGGCTTGGCCGTACTCGTGGATGCTGTCCGGAATGTCGTCCACGCCGTCCCGGAGATCGGTGTCGTCGAGCAGAATGTGCAGCGGGACTTCACGTATCCCCCACTGCCGCCGCAGTTCTTCGGGAAGGCGTGCCGATGAATCGGTGACGACGACGACTGGCATGAACTCAGCTGCGCGGTTTCTCGGCTTCGATGCCGGCCTCGGCCAGCGCCTTGAGCATCAGTTCCGCGACCGCCCGGTGCGCCTCGAAGTTCCAGTGAATGCCGTCGGGATTGCCGCGACCGTTCATCACCTCGTCGGCGACGGCGGCTTTCAGGTCGACCAGCGGAACATCGTGCTCGCTGGCCCACTGGGTGATCGCCGCAACGGTGCCAGGCCTACCGTGATGCGCCTTCCCGTATGCCTCGGCGATATGGACCGACGGCAGCGACGCGACGATCGGGATACCCGGTCGGTTGAAATCGATTGCGCCGCGCGTCTCTTCGAGATATTCGGCGCTCAGGTGCGGCGGCAGTGCGGCGCGCGACACCGGCGACAACCGCGGCTGCACCCAACCGTAGCCGTCTCTGACCCAGCGCCGCAGCCACGACGGGCGCACATAGCGGATCAGCTCCCGCAGCGCCGTCGGCAACGGCGAGGGCAGCGAATCCATGCCACTGGTCGCAAAGATCACCGCACCGGCCCGCGGCAGCGCCGCCCAGGCCCGCGGGTCCTGGGTGGCCGCCCACCACACGTCGCGGCACGTCCACCCGATGCGGCCGATCAGCTCTAGGTCCCAACCCAGTTGGGTAGCAACGATATTGGGCCAGATCCGCGGATCGTCGGACGGCAACCCGCCGGTCGGCCCGTAGTGGGCCAGTGAGTCGGCGAAGACCAGCACGGTCGGCCGCGGCTCAGAGGACATCGCCCGCGACCTGTGCCGATGCGTTCCAGACGTCCAGCCGCCACCGAATCGCCTCGAAATCGTCTGCCGCAGCACCGGACTCGCTATGCCCGGATAGCTGCGTCCAGCTCGCATTGCCCATGCCGCCGAACGCCGGCCAGTTGCTCACCGGCAGCCGCAACAACGCCGCGGTCAGCGCGGCGATCAGGCCGCCGTGCGCGACCAGCACGACTGGCCGCGCCGACTCGTCGTGGGCCCCCCACTCGGGTTCACCGGCGACCAACTCGGCAACCAACGGCACGCTGCGATTGGCCACGTCGACCCGGTTCTCCCCGCCGTGTGGCGCCCACGTGGCGTCGTCGCGCCACGCCAACCGGGCCCCCGGAGCTCTCGTGTCGACCTCGGTGTGGGTCATGCCTTGCCAGTCGCCGAGATGGGTCTCCCGAAGGCGGTCGTCGACCCACAGCCGAAGGCCGGTGCGTTCCTGCAACGTGACCGCGGTGTCGTAGGCGCGTCGCAGATCCGAGGACACGATGAGCAATGGCTGATGCTTGGCGAGCGCTTCGGCGGCCGCCACCGCCTGCGCGCGGCCCAGATCGGTCAGCTCGGTGTCGAGTTGGCCCTGCATCCGGCTGCCGAAATTGAACGCGGTCTGGCCGTGCCGCAACATCACCAGCCGTCGCATGGTCATGACACGTCCACCGCTACCACCGGGCAGTCCCGCCACAGCCGGTCGAGGGCATAGAAGTCGCGCTCGTCCTGGTGCTGAATGTGGACGACGATGTCGACGTAGTCCAGCAGCGTCCAGCGGCCCTCGCGGGTGCCTTCGCGGCGGGCGGGCTTGTAGCCGGCGTCGCGCATCTTCTCCTCGACCTCGTCGACGATCGCGTTGACCTGTCGCTCGTTGGATGCCGACGCGATCACGAAACAGTCGGTGATGACCAATTGATCAGAGACGTCGATGACGACGACATCGTCGGCGAGCTTCGAGGCCGCCGCGCGCGCTGCGACCGCTGCCATGTCGACGGCCTCGGGCGCGGCGGTCACGCGTCCTCCCCCGGTTTGCGGTAGAGATCCGTCTTGGAGATGTATTGCACGACGCCGTCGGGCATCAGGTACCACAACGGGCGGCCATTCGCGGCGCGCAACCGGCAATCGGTGGAAGAGATTGCCAGAGCGGGGATTTCGACGAGTGACAGGGCGTCCTCGGGCAGGCCCTCGAGCACTCCGGCGAGATGCTCGCTGCCGAGCTCGTAGCCGGGCCGGCTGACGCCGACGAACCGTGCCGCGGCGAACAGCTCGTCGAGGTCCTGCCAGGACAGGATGGAGGCCAGCGCGTCGGCGCCGGTGATGAAGAACAGTTCGGAGTCCGGGTTGAGCGCTTGCAGGTCGCGCAGGGTGTCCTTGGTGTAGGTCGGGCCGCCCCGGTCGATGTCGACCCGGCTGACCGAGAAGCGCGGGTTGGCCGCCGTGGCGATCACCGTCATCAGGTAGCGGTCTTCGCCGGCGCTGACCTCGCGGCCCTTCAGCCAGGGCTGGCCGGTCGGCACGAACACCACCTCGTCGAGATCGAAGAGATCAGCGACCTCGCTGGCCGCGACCAGGTGTCCGTTGTGGATGGGATCGAACGTCCCGCCCATCACTCCCAGCCGCCGCTTTTGCACGGTTTGCCAGCTTACTTGAGCGTGCTGCTGCCGGCCCTCGATGCCACAGAGGCCACATCAGCACCCCGGCGTTGCGGGCCGGCTGCGGTCAGAAGTAGTTGGGGTCGAAGAGGTCTTGAATCGTCGCCAGGAGGGCGGTGATTCCCCCGCTGTCCACAAGCCCGTGCGAAAACGCGCTCAGCAATGCGGTGGTGTCGTTGATGATGGCGCCCGGGTCCGAACCGTCGGGAATGGTGATGGTCGTGGTCAGGCCGTCCGTGGTGGTGACGCCGCTGGCGATTTCCTCTGGGGTCAGCCCCAGGTACTCCACGTGGGTGGTGAAGAAGTGATAGAGGCCGTTGCCCAGGGCTTCCAGAGGGCTGCCCCCGTTATTGATCGTGGTGTCCCACACCTCTTGCCAGTCCGAGACCCCGTCGGTGTTGATGTCGTAAATGGTCGTCGGATACAGGTCGTTGGGAGTGTCACCGGCCAGCAGGCCGCCGGGCGCGAATTGGTCCTCGTTGATGGCTTTGAGTAGGAAGTCGGTGATGTCTGTGCCGGTAGTGCCCCCGCCGAACAGCTGGACCAGGTCGGCGTAGATGTTGGTGGCTATCCCGTTCGCGTCGCTCGCGTCGCCGATGAACACGAAATGCAGGTCGTCCTGCGGGATGGTGGCCGAGAGCACCTTCTCGGCCGCCGACGCCAGGATCGCGCTCTGCGAGTAGGCAAATATCGTCAGTGGGTGCTCGGCACTGATGGCTCCGGTGGCGTATTCGGCTTCCACCGCGGCGATCAGGTCCGCCTCGCCCTGCAGACTGCTCGGGCCGAACTCGAACACTTCCGGCGTCGTCAGCGCCTGCAACGGGGCGTCACACGGCACCGAGAACACCATGTCGCAGATCGACGCGGCATCGGCGAACCCCAGCGGCTTCAGGTACAGCGATTCCGCGGTTTCTACATAAGCCGTCGACGGCGACGGCATGCCGGTGCCGCCCAGAAAGATCGCGGTGGTGCTGCCCGACAACGGGTCGTCCGCGTCGGCGTAAGCAGGTACGGACAAGGCGATCGCCGCGCCGGCCAGCCCGAGGATCGGGGCCGTGACATATCGACGCTTCACCATGACGAACCTCAATTCTTTTCCGCGAGTTGCACATAACGCACCTAAGCCCTACCTGATGCGCAGCTAAGAGTAGCGTCAGTTCGGCCTGTGCAACTGAGGAAATTCGCGTCGACCCTAGATCGGCAGCAGCTGGTCGATCACCGAAGCCAGCTGCTTGGCGGAGCGGCATTCGTGCATGGTGATCACCTCTTGGTAACGCACCACCGCGGAGTCGCCGCTGTTCCACAGGTGCTTGGGTTCCGGGTTGAGCCAGTGCGCGTGCCGGCTGGCGCTCACCAGGTGCGCCAGGACGTTGGTGGCCGGGTCGCGGTAGTTGGTGCGGCCGTCGCCCAATACCAGCAACGAGCTACGGGGCGATAGCACGTTGTGGAACTGCTCGGTGAACGAGATGAACGCATTGCCGTAGTCGCTGTGCCCGTCGCGGGTATAGACGCCGGCCTCGCGGGTGATCCGCTGGATCGCCACGGCGAGGTCGGCGTCGGGGCCGAACATGTGGGTGACCTCGTCGGTGGTGTCGATGAAGGCGAACACCCGGACGCGGGAGAACTGCTGCCGCAGCGCGTGCACCAGCAGCAGGGTGAAATGGCTGAACCCGGCGACCGAGCCGGACACGTCGCACAGCACCACCAGCTCGGGCCGGGCCGGGCGCGGCTTGCGCAGGACCAGGTCGATCGGCACGCCGCCGGTGGACATCGACTTGCGCAACGTTTTACGCAGATCGATCGCGCCGGCACGGGCCCGCCGGCGGCGGGCGGCCAGCCGGGTCGCGAGCGTGCGGGCCAGCGGTTGCACGACCTTGCGCATGGCGCGCAGCTGATCACCCGAAGCGCGCAGGAATTCGACGTTCTCGGACAGCTGCGGGATGCCGTACATCTGGACGTGGTCGCGGCCGAGTTGCTCGGCGGTGCGGCGCTTGGTTTCCGCGTCGACCATCTTCCGGAGCTGGGTGATGCGCTGCGCGGCAAGCGCTTTGGCGATCTCTTCCTGGGTCGGGGTGGGCTCGTCGCCGTAGGGGGCGAGCAGGCCGGCCAGCAGTTTGCCCTCCAGCTCGTCGAGCGCCATCGACTTGAGCGCCTGATACGACGAGTATGACGGCCCGCGGCTGGAGTTGTATTTGCCGTACGCGTCGACGATTTGGGCGATCATCGCGACCAGTCGATCGTCCATGTCGGCGAGGTCGGGGTTCTCGGTGAGCAAATCGAGCAGCATCTGACGCATCGCCTCGACGTCGTCGGGCGGTAACTGAACGTCGGGGTCGATCGCGTCCTCTTCGCTGACTGCCGCGCGGGCGCCCAGTGCGGCGGGCCACCACAGGTCGAACATCGCGTCGTAGGTTTCGCGGTGCTCGGGCCGTCGCAGCACCGCGCACGCCAGACCCGCCCGCAGGATCTCGCGGTCGCCGAGGCCGAGGACTCCCATCACCCGGCCGGCATCCACGGTTTCCGACGGGCCGACCGAAATACCTTGTGCGCGCAGCGCTTCGACGAACCCGACCAGATGGCCAGGAATGCCATGCGGGGCCAGCGGCTGGCTGGGGCGAACGCGGCGGACGGCCATCAGGTCTTCTCTCAGTTGAGCCGTAGCTCGGAGGTGGCGCGATTTTGATCGGACTGATGCTTGAGCACAACACCCATGGTCGCGGCGATGGTGGCGTCGTCGATGGTGTCCAGGCCCAGGGCCAGCACCGTGCGTCCCCAGTCGATGGTCTCGGCCACCGACGGCAGCTTCTTGAGTTGCATTCCTCGCAGCACGCCAATGATGCGGACCAGTTCTTCGGCGATGTGCGCGGGCAGTTCCGGCACGCGGGACAACAGGATTCGGCGTTCCAGTTCCGGCGTTGGGAAGTCGATGTGCAGGAACAAGCAACGACGCTTGAGCGCCTCGGACAGTTCGCGGGTGGCGTTGGAGGTCAGCAGGACGAACGGCTGACGTTCAGCGGTGATGGTGCCCAATTCGGGTACCGTCACGGCGAAGTCGGACAGCACTTCCAGTAGCAGGCCCTCGATTTCGATGTCGGCCTTGTCGGTTTCGTCGATCAGCAGCACGGTCGGTTCGGTGCGCCGGATCGCGGTGAGCAGCGGACGCGAGAGCAGGAACTCCTCGGTGAAGACGTCGGTCTTGGTCTGGTCCCAATCGTCGGAGCCGGCTTGAATTCGCAGGATCTGCTTCGCGTGGTTCCACTCGTAGAGCGCGCGGGCCTCGTCGACACCTTCGTAGCACTGCAGACGGACCAGCCCGGACCCGGTGGCCTGTGCGACAGCGCGGGCGAGTTCGGTCTTGCCGACGCCGGCCGGACCTTCCACCAGCAGCGGCTTGCCGAGCCGGTCGGCGAGGAAAACGGCTGTCGCAGTGGCGGTGTCGGGCAGGTAGCCGGTTTCGGCGAGCCGACGGCCGACGTCGTCGATGTCGGCGAACAGCGGTGCGGGCCGCGCGGGCACACTCACGTGGTTATTCTCCTCAGCTATGTCAGACCGGGCGGGTCTGGCCGTCTCCCCAGCCGATCCACTTGGTCGAGGTCAGTTCCGCGAGCCCCATCGGGCCGCGGGCGTGCAGCTTCTGCGTCGAGATGCCGATCTCGGCGCCGAATCCGAACTGCTCGCCGTCGGTGAAGCTCGTCGAGGCGTTCACCATCACCGCGGCCGCATCGACACCCTCGGTAAAGCGTTGTGCGGCAGCCATGTTCGACGTCACAATCGCTTCGGTGTGCCCGGTGCCGTATTCGTTGATATGGCCGATGGCGGCATCGACTCCGTCGACGACCGCGACGGCGATCTCCATCTCCAGGTATTCGCGACGCAGGTGGTCGTCGTCGGGGTTGAGGTGCACGGTTACGCCGGCATCCTGCAACGCGTTGATCAGTCGCGGCATGGCCTGGTCGGCGATCGCCGTGTCGACCAGAAGCGTCTCGGCGGCGTTGCACACGCTGGGTCGACGGGTCTTGGAGTTCAACAGGATTCGCTCGGCCATGTCGAGGTCGGCGGCATCGTGCACGTAGACGTGGCAGTTGCCGACGCCCGTCTCGATGGTCGGCACCTGCGAGTCGCGGACCACCGCGTCGATCAGGCCGGCTCCCCCGCGCGGGATCACCACGTCGACCAGTCCGCGGGCCTGGATCAGATGCGTCACCGACGAGCGGTCGGCCGACGGGATCAGTTGTACGGCGTCGACGGGCAGGTCCTCGCCGTGCAACGCCTCGCGCAGCACCGCGACCAGCGCCTCGTTGGAGTGCACGGCGGACGCGCTACCGCGCAGCAGGGCGGCGTTGCCGGATTTGAGCGTCAGGCCGAACGCGTCGACAGTGACGTTGGGCCTGCCTTCGTAGACGATCCCGACCACGCCGAGCGGGACACGCTGCTGGCGCAGGGCCAACCCGTTGGGCAGGGTGTAGCCGCGCAGGACCTCGCCGACCGGGTCGGGCAGGCCCGCCACCTGACGTAGTCCCGCGGCGATCCCCTCCACCCGCTTGCGGTCCAGCGCCAGCCGGTCGAGCATGGCGGTCGGCGTGTCGACGGCGCGGGCTGCGCGCAGGTCCTCGGCGTTGGCCGCCAGGATCCGATCGGTATTGGCCACCACCGCATCGGCGGCGACGTGCAGTGCTTGATCCTTGGCGACCGTCGGCAGTGCGGCCAGAATGCGAGCCGCCACCCGGGCCCGGCGCGCCGCGTCATGCACCTGCTGGCGCACGCCGGTCGCCGCGAAGGCATGGACACTCATTAACCCAGGGTAGCGGGCTTTCTACCGGCGGGTAGAGACGGCCCCAACCGACGACGATTCACTGCGACGGTCTTCGATGATCCGGCCCAATTCCTGCAGTAGCAGCGGCGTCCGGAGCACGAGATCTTCGATGTGCTCGCGATCGATCTCCAGTGCCGTCACTTCCTCGAGTGCGTACGCGCCGGCCAGGCTCGGCTGTCGGGTCAGCGAGCTCAGTCCGAGGAACGAGCCCTCCTCCAGCAGGCTCAGCGGAACCACCGACCCGTCGTCGTTCATCGTGGTCCGGCGGATGCTGCCCTTGATCAAAAACGTCATGGCCGTGGGTACTTCGCCGGCGTACTGCACGATTTCGTCGGCGCCGTAGCGAACCATCCTCGCGTGCGAGATCAGCGATTGCTGGTCGGTGAGGCTCAGCCGCAATGCGGGCGCCACCACGTCTCGCATTGCCACCTGGACCCGCGCCGGCGTGGAGAAGTCGTCGCTGACATCGTCGAGGTGCAGCCCTTCGCGCCGCGCCGCGTACCAGATCCACCGCAGGAACGTCGCTTTCGCGGCGCCGTCGTCGGCGGGCGACTTCAGCGCGACGCTGACCTCGTACTCACCGGAGCCAGTCACCGTCGACGTCGGTACGACATCGGTTTTGCGTTGCGGCAATGCGCTTGCGACCCGCACCAGCACAAGGCGCACGAGGTCAGGCGGGTCGGCGAGTGAGAACGTGGTGCTGATCGACAGCTTGTGAGCGCCCGGCGGGCGACTCATGTTGGTGAACGAGGTGGCGGCCAGCACCGAGTTCGGTGTGATCTGCAACCCGTCGCCGGTTTGAATGTGGACCGCGCGCCAGTTCGCTTCCACGATGCGTCCGCGGGCGGTCGGGGTGTCCAGCCAGTCTCCGATCCGGAACGGCTGCTCGAACAACATGAACAGCCCGGAGACGATCTGGCCGACGGAGTTCTGCAGCATCAGGCCGATGACCACCGACGTCACGCCGAGGGCGGTGAACAGGCCGCCGACGCGGACCCCCCAGACGTAGGACAAGATCAGCGCGAGACCGATCGCGATCAGCAAAAACCTTGTGACATCGCGGAATATGGCCGGAACCCGTTTACGCCAGGAGCTCTCCGGAGCCCCTTCGAACACGGTGGCGTTGAGCCCCGACAGCACCAGCAGCAGCACCACGAAGCCCAAGACCGTCGCCAACACCCGCACCGAGTCGAAGTGCGCGGGCACCCGCGCCACCTCGACCAGCAGCACGAGCAACGCCGCCAGTGGCACCAGATAGCTCCGCAGCAAGTTGACCGGCCGTGCCAGCGCACTCTGTCGGCGCGCCAGGAAGTGGTGCCATTCGGTAAGACTGATCAAGAGCAGCGGCAGGCCGATGGCCAGCCCGATGGCCCAGTACAACCACACCGGATCGACGACGGTCATTTGCGGTCCGTCAAGCGCCAGATCGGCTGTTCGGCTCCGTCGACCGTGACGGTTCCGGCGGCCGTGAATTGACGAATATCGCGCATCACCTCATAAACGTCGGTAGTGACAAAAACCCCGGACTCGGTTGCACCGCTGCGCATTTGGTGAGCCAGATTCACCGCGGCACCCCACATGTCGTAGATGACGCTGGATCTGCCGACCAACCCGCTGACCACGTTGCCGGTGTTGACGCCGGCCCGGATGCTCAGGTGGTAGCCCTTTCCGCTGTTGAACCGCTCGATGATGCGCTGCATCTCGACCGCGAAGTCGATGGTCCGGGGTACGCTGTCCAGCCGCGGAACGTTCAACCCGCAACTGGCGAGATAGCCATTGTGCACAGTGCGAATTGGTTCCACGCCAAGGGTTTCGGCCGTCGAGTCGAGCTCGCGCACCAGTTCGTCGATGACCCCGACCAATTCGTCGCCGGACAGCCCAATGGAGATCTCGTCGAGACCGATGATGTCGGCGAAGATCACGGTCACGTCCCGGTGCTCTTGTGCGATGAGCTGCTCACCGTCGCGGTAGCGCTGCGCGACCGATTCGGGCATCAGCGAAAGCAGCAGTCTGTCGTTCTCGTTGCGCTGCGCGACGAGCAGCCCTTCCTTGATCTCCAGATTCCGGCTCATCTCGTTGAAAGCGGCCGTGAGGTCGCCGATTTCGTCGTGCGTGGTGACCGGTATCGCGATGTCGTAATGCCCGGCGCTGATCTCTTCCGCGCCGGCTCGCAGGCGCCGGATGGGTCCGACGAACCGTTGGGCGATCAGCATGGCGAGCACACAGAGCACGAACACCAGCACCGCGGCCGTCACCACCAGCGTGCGGGCGAAAGCCTCTATCCGTGCGAAGGCTTCTTCGCTGTCCCGAGTGGCCAGAATCGACCAGCGCAGATCGGAATTCGGGATAGCCACCGGCGCATAGGCCGCAAGTTCGCGGTCGCCCAGATAGCCGGTATCCATGACCGTTCCGCTCTGCCCGCGCTGGGCGGCGCGAAATGCTTGGGTCTGGACGGGCTGTACCAAAGTTGTTCCGTGCCAACGAAGTGCCGTCGCGACGATGTCGGCTGGAGTCCCGGCCGCCACCGCGTCACGCTGGTATTTCTCGGGGTCCTGCAGGAACAGCCGCGAATCCGACCGCATCAGCCCGTCCGGACCGGCCAAGTACGTCTCGGCGGTCGCTCCCATTCCGGCGGCCTTCCAGTGCTGGTCGGCTGTCATGATGCGGTTGACTTTCGAGATCGGCAGTGGGAGCGCCATCACCCCGTCCGTTTTGCCCGGCGCGCCTACCGGCGACACCAACCACGCGATGGGCATCCCGCCGGATGCCTGGAACGGCTGAAAATCCGTGATCCAGACAAAGTCGACCGAGTCTGCGGCCATTGCCTTTTCGTAGGCGCCACGCAGATTGGAGGACCGGAACGGTCCGGTGAGGATATTGGTGCCCAGCGCCGGGCCCTTACGCGCGTTGTAGACGATGTTGCCGCGGGTGTCGAGCAGCATCGCGTCGCGATATTCGAACCGGGTCGCGATCTCGTGAAAGTAGTTGTTGAAGCGGGCATTCGCTGCCGACCATGCGCTGCCGTCGCCGGCGTCTTCGGGCGGGCCCCCCTTGCCCGCGGACGGAAGCGTGTAGTGCACTTGGAGGTATCGCTGGGCGTTGCTACTGGGCAGCAATGCGGCCATATCCAGCTTCTGCCCGGTCGTCTGCTGGATCGGCGTGATCACTTTGTCGGTGTAGTACTTCTCCAGCGCCTGCTGTTGCCCGGGATCAATCGGCGCATCGGCCAATTGGTCGAATCCTGCGGCGAATGCCTGCACAGCGTCGTCGGCGGTATACCCGCGACTGTAAATCGCCAGCGAATTCGACAAATCGGTGAAAAGCATTTCGATCGCCCGCTTCTGCCCCTCCCGCAACTGCGTCATGCGTTCGGCTGAGATGGGCATCAGAGAGCGACGACCGGAGACGTATCCGACGACACCGATGACAGCCAGCGTTGCCAAGCTGGAGACCAGCAGCATCACCATGAGTTTCGACTGAATGCTCAATCTGGACAGCCACCGAAGGTGCTGGCGCCTGCCTACCGAGAACCAGACCGGTTGCTCGTCCGCTGCCGGATCACGTGAGCCTTGCGGCGTCAATCGACGTCCTTTCACTGCCGGGCCGATAAACCCAGATCACGCAGCAGAATATCGTCTCGCGAGGGGCGAAATGAGATTTGCCCGAAACCGTTATCAACACGACGTTTGTACATCCGGGCACTTCTCCATAACCTCGGCGCAATGACACGGGTGTGCGTGGTGGGCAGCGTGAATCTGGATATCGGGTTCGACGTCCAGAATTTGCCCCGCCCGGGTGAGACGGCGTTAGCCGGATCGGTGCGCTCGACGCCGGGCGGCAAGGGGGCCAATCAGGCGGTGGCGGCGGCACGCGCCGGCGCCGACGTGCAGTTCGTCGGTGCCGTCGGCGACGACGCGGCGGCAGCACAGCTACGCGCACACCTCGAGGCGAACGGCGTCGGCACCGACGGGTTGATCACCGTCCCCGGGCGCAGCGGCACGGCGGTCGTCATCGTCGACGCGGGCGGCGAGAACATCATCGTCGTCGCTCCGGAAGCCAACGGGCGACTGACGCTGGACGCATCGGCGCTACGCCGCCCGATCGCGGACAGCGATGTGTTGTTGCTGCAGTTGGAGATTCCGCTCGCCACAGCCACGGCCGCGGCGCGCGAAGCACACGCGGCCGGGGTCGCAGTCATCCTCAACGCGTCACCGGCGGGTGGGAATCGGTCCGAGTTGAGCCAGCTGGCCGAGCTGACCGACGTCCTGGTGGTCAACGAAACCGAAGCTGCACAATGGATTTGGCCTGTCCCACACAAGGTGACTACGCTCGGCGCCCGCGGCGCCGGCTATGCCGGCGACGGCGCGGACTTCACCGTGTCCGCGCCCAAAGTGGCTGCGCTCGACACGTCCGGGGCCGGCGACGTGTTCGCCGGTGTCCTGGCGGCCAACTGGGCCGACGACCGCGACCGGGCATTGCGACGCGCGTGCGCCGCCGGCGCGCTCGCGACCCTGGTGCCCGGTGCGGGCAACTGCGCGCCGTCTTCCGCGGCGATCGACAAAGCAACGCTGTCGGACTGATGAGTCCGTCGCTCAGGCGGCTGTGGCCGGAAGCCAGCAAGCGACTCCTGGGAAGCTGATGCGCCGCTAGTCCTCGGGAATGTCGCGTTCGATCGCGTCCAGCCAGGCCTGCGCCGACATGTCCGACGGGGCCCGCCAGTCGCCTCGCGGCGACAGCGCACCACCGTGGGACACCTTGGGGCCGTTGGGCAAGGCGGAGCGCTTGAACTGGCTGAACGAGTAAAACCGCTGCATGAAGATCTGCATCCAGTGCCGAATCTCTTTGAGCGAGTACGACGGTCGCTTGTTCTCCGGAAAACCCGGCGGCCAGTTGCCGTTGTCGGCATCGCTCCACGCATGCCAGGCCAGGAACGCGACCTTTGCCGGCCGGAATCCGTAGCGTAGGACGTGGTACAGCGAGAAATCCTGCAGGGCAAAGGGACCGACCTTCGCCTCGCTGCTCTGCAGCTCTTCTTCCTCGCCGGTTGGTACGAGTTCGGGAGTGATCTCGGTGTCGAGCACCGACTGCAAGACCTCCCCCACCTCCGACGAAAACTGGTCGGTGGAGATCACCCAGCGGATCAAATGCTGGATCAACGTTTTCGGCACACCGGAGTTGACATTGTAATGCGACATCTGGTCGCCCACACCGTAAGTCGACCAACCCAATCCCAATTCGGACAGATCGCCGGTGCCCAGCACAATACCGCCGCGCTGATTGGCCAGCCGGAACAGGTAGTCGGTGCGCAGGCCGGCCTGGACGTTTTCGAACGTGACGTCATAGACCTTCTCGCCGCGCGAGAACGGATGGTCCATCTCTTTGAGCATGAGCGATGCGGTCTCGGTGATGTCGATTTCGGCGAAGGTGACGCCGAGTGCGCGACATAGTTCGACCGCGTTCCGCTTGGTGTGCTCGCCGGTGGCGAAGCCGGGCAGCGTGAAGGCCAGGATGTCGCTGCGCGGCCGGTTTTCTCGATCCATCGCCCGTGCGGCGACGATCAACGCGTGTGTCGAATCGAGCCCGCCTGATATTCCGACGACCACCTTGGGAAAGTTCAAGGCGCGCAACCGTTGTTCGAGTCCTGCGACCTGAATGCTATAGGCCTCGTAGCAGTCCTGCTGCAACCGCTGCGCATCGGCAGGCACGAACGGGAACCGTTCGACGTTGCGGTGCAACCCGATGTCGCCGGCAGGCGGCTGCAGTTGAAAACCGATCTGCCGGAACGACTCTGCCGACGCGTGGTGGTGGCGGCGGTTGTCGTCGAAGGTGCCCATCCGCAGCCGCTCGGAGCGAAGCAGCTCGAGGTCGACGTCGGCGACGCTGCGCCGCTCGCCCTTGGGGAAACGCTCCGACTCGGCGAGCAGGACGCCGTTCTCCCAGACCATGGTCTGGCCGTCCCACGCCAGGTCGGTGGTCGACTCCCCTTCTCCGGCAGCGGCATACACGTACGCGGCCAGGCATCGCTGCGATGCCGAGCGCGCCAGTAGTGAGCGATCGTCGGCGCGACCGATCGTGATCGGGCTGCCCGACAGGTTGGCCAACACCGTCGCACCCGCCAACGCCGCTTCGGCGCTGGGTGGAATCGGGACGAACATGTCCTCGCAGATTTCCACGTGCAGCACGAACCCGGGCACGTCGGACGCAGTGAACAATAGGTCCGGGCCGAACGGTGCTTCCCCGCCGGCGATCCGGATCATCCCGCGTTCGTCGTCGCCCGGTGCGATCTGGCGACGCTCGTAAAACTCGCGATAGGTCGGCAGATACGACTTGGGCGCGACGCCAAGCACCGCACCGCGGTGAATGACCACGGCGGTGTTGTAAATGCGGTGCCGATGACGCAGCGGGGCGCCGACCACCAGCACCGGCAAGATGTCGGTGGACGCGGCAACAATGTCACGCACCGCGTCTTCGACCGCGTCCAGCAACACGTCCTGCAGCAGGATGTCCTCGATGGAGTAGCCGGACAACGTCAACTCGGGGAAAACGGCCAGTGCGACACCCTCGTCGTGGCATTCCCGGGCCAGCCGCAGCACCGACGCGGCGTTCGCCGCTGGGTCGCCGATCGCGGCGTGGTGCGTGCACGCGGCAACCCGGGCAAACCCCTGGCTGTAGACGTTGTAGAAGTCCATCGTTCCCCTATTGTCGCCTGCCCGGCCTCATCTGGCGACTATCGGGTGTCGGGTCCGGACCCTAACCACCGGGTGCGGGCCGCGGCATGCGATAGCGACGGTCCCGCATCCGGAAGACGGTGTTGTCACCGCGACGCCCGCCGCCGTGGTTGATCTGCGCCACGGGCGGCAATCCCGAGCGACTGGCTTGGGCGGGTTCGGCTGCCCATGGCGGCAAGGCTTTGAAGCCAATCTCGGTGGCCGTGACCGGCTCGGCGGCCGGGCCTTCCACCGGCGCGGCAGCTGCCCAATTCGGCGGAGTCGACAACCCGCCGATCGGCACCGCCCGACCGGCACCGGCAAGCACTGGACTCACACCTTGCGGTGCAATGCTTTGCGCGGCCGACGCGGCACTTCCCAACGGAGCTGCCATCTCCGGCAGAAATTTCGCCTGCGAAATGGATTGCGCCAATCCCTGGACAAATCGGCCCATCTGAAAGGTCGCGAAGGTCAACTGATACCCCGGAACCAGCGGCCCGGTAAGGGTATTGATGTCGCTGAAGACGGTGACGATCGAGGGCGGGGCGGCGTCCGCCGACGAGACGTTGGTGGCCCCGCCGGACGCCAGGCTCTGCAGCTGCTGCGGGAGGGCGGCCATCATCTGGGACAGGGCCGTTTGAGATTGGTCGGCAGTCGTGCCGGCGGCCTGAGAAACCGCGACGCTTTGGCCGGATTGCCCCGTCGGACTCGTGGTCGGCGGTGGCTGGCTGAACTGGTCGAGGCTGGCTGCTGACGAGGCCGATCCGGCATAGTTGTACATCGCCGCGGCGTCTTGGGCCCACATCTCGGCGTAGGCGGCTTCAGTGGCGGCGATGGCTGGTGTGTTCTGGCCCAGGAAGTTCGTCGCGACCAGCATCGCCAACAGCGCGCGGTTGGCCGCCACCACGACCGGTGGCACCGTGGCGGCAAACGCCGCTTCATAGGCGGCCGCGGCCGCCCGCGCCTGGTTCGCGGCCTGCTCCGCCTGCTGCGACGTAGTGGTCACCCATGCCACGTACGGCGCGCTCGCAGCGGCCATCGCGGCCGACGACGCGCCGGACCAACTGCCGTGCAACTCCGAAACCAACGCGGAGTAGCGGGCGGAAAACGTTTCGAGTTGTGCGGTCAAGCCATCCCACGCCGCGGCTGCGGCCAGCATCGGACCCGAACCCGGGCCGGCATACATCCTGGCCGAGTTGATCTCGGGCGGCAACGCCCCGAAATCAAACATCAGCTCCCTCCCTGTGGGTGCAAACTGTTGGCCGACAAGTCATTACGACGTCGGACGTCCCGAAGCGATTGAGCCGGAAAGCGATTAACCGCCGGAGACGGGCCGGGGCATGGTGAAGCGGCCCGCCTGTACACGCAGGATGTTGCTGACCGTGGGACGCGACCACATACCGGGCTGCTGGCTCATGCCCACCATCGGCGCGCCCGACATGCCCCCCATCGTCGTATCCGACGCGGGAACCGCTCCCAAGTCCGCCTCCGACAGCCACTGCGGGTCTGCGACCGCGCTGGCCACCGGGGTTGCCGACGCCCAGGTCTGCGGGACTGACAGCCCGCCGATCGGTTCGGCCTGACCGATACCGGCGAGCACCGGCCGTTGCATGCCCTCGGCCATCCAGGCCTGGGTGGCTGCCTTGGCGCCGCCCGCGGCCCTGCCCACGCCTGCTGCCCCCTCCGCGGCGATCTTGGGTAAATCCTGGGCCTGCAGGCCGGTCCGGTAGGCCTGGCTGATGAAGCTTCCGCCGCCGGTGGCCGTACGACTGAACGCCGCGCCCAGGCTCGTCGGACCCGCCAGCGTGTTGAAGTTGCTGAAGGCCGTCAGGATCGACGACGACGGGTCAGTGGCCGCCGTTGTCGACCCGCTGGTCGCAAGGCTCTGCAGTTGCTTGGGAACCGACGCCAGGAACTGGGACAGCGTCGACTGGGCAGTGGTGGAGCCTGAGCTGCCGGCGGCTTGAGTCACCGCCGCGGCCTGAGCGGATTGCCCAGTGGCCGTGGTGGTTTCGGGCGGTTCGGTAAACGGCGACAGCGCGGTCGCGGTCGATGAGGCCGAGGCGTAGCCGTACATCGCTTGTGCGTCCTGAGCCCACATGTCGGCGTAGGCGGCCTCAGCGGCCGCGATCTGCGCGGTGTACTGGCCGAAGATGTTCGCCATCACCAGCGCCGCATACTGGGCGCGGTTGGCCGTGACCAAGGCCGGCGGTACGGCAGCTGCAAACGCCGCTTCGTAGGCCGCCGCCGCGGCACGCGCCTGACCTGCGGTTTCCTCGGCCTTCGCCGCCGCCGTCGCCATCCAGTCGATGTAGGGCGTGGCCGCATCGGCCATAGCGGACGAGGCGTTTCCCGACCACGATTCGCCCTGCAGGCCGGCGATCACCGCGGAGTAGCCGCGGACGACCGACTCCAGTTGGCCCGCCATCGCTTGCCAGGCCGACGCCGCGGCCATGATCGGACCCGATCCCGGACCCGCATACAGTCTGCCCGAGTTGATCTCGGGCGGCAGTGCACCGAAATCGAACACCAGCATTACCCCTCTCTTCGGCCATCGACCACGGTGAACCGCAGACCTGGTGGTAAGGCCGTCCTGCGCCGAACCTAGGCGGCGCAGCTGAAAGTAGCTACCAGGACCCCCGCACCCGTCGGCAGTTTGCCTCAGCGTGAGCAAATCCGCGCTGACCGAATTGTCGACCCATCCAGCGGTGTAAACATGAGGTGAACGGCCTATTACCAATGGTAAACCGTGAAAAGTCTAATCCATTAGCAACATAGGCGATTCATGTAAACGCTTGCAATCCGCGTGATGTAAAAAGCGGCCGGACCACGGTCACGTTGGCCGCATCACCGGGTACTCCTGCCGGATGAGTCATACGGCCGTCCTCGTCGTCGACATGATGAACCGCTATCAACATCCCGATGCGGAGCATCTGATTCCCAACGTCGAGAAAATCGTCGGCCCCTTGGCCGACCTGATCAAACGGTGTCGCGACGCCGACGACGTCGACCTCGTATACGTCAATGACAACTACGGTGATTTCACCGCCGACTTCTCCGATATCGTCCGCTCGGCCTGCCACGGCGAGCGGCCCGATCTCGTGGATCCGATCGTGCCGACCCAGCACTGCCGGACGCTCACCAAGGTGCGGCACAGCGCGTTCTTCTCGACGCCGCTGGCGTACCTGCTCGACCGCGTGGGCACCGAACGGTTGGTCCTGACCGGGCAGGTCACTGAGCAGTGCATCCTCTACACCGCGCTGGATGCCTACGTGCGCCACCTACCGTTGGTTGTCCCGACCGACGCGGTCGCCGGCATCGACCCCGAGCTGAGCGATGCGGCGCTGACGATGATGCAGCGGAACATGGATGCCGAGCTGACGACGGCGGCGGACTGCCTCGGCTGAATCCGTACTCTTGACGGGGTGACGGCGGTGGGCGCGCAGGCTCCGGAGCTGGTCGCGGCGCTGACCGGTCGCCGCGTTGCGGTGCTGACCGGAGCGGGGATGTCGACCGACTCCGGCATCCCCGACTACCGCGGGCCGGACTCGCCGCCGAGCAATCCGATGACGATTCGCCAGTTCACCAGCGACCCGGTCTTCCGCCAGCGGTACTGGGCGCGCAATCACGTCGGCTGGCGGTACATGGACGACACTCAACCCAACGCCGGGCATCGCGCGCTGGCCGCGCTCGAGCGCGACGGTGTGGTGAGCGGCGTCATCACCCAGAACGTCGATTTGTTGCACACCAAGGCCGGCAGCCAGAACGTCATCAACCTGCACGGCACCTACGCCCGGGTGGTGTGCCTGGACTGCGGCCATAGCATGACGCGCGCGGCGCTGGCCGAGGAACTCGACGCACTGAACCCCGGGTTCACCGAACGGGTCGAGGCGGTCGGCGGGCTGGCGGTGGCACCGGACGCCGACGCCGTCGTCGCCGACACCGCATCGTTCCGCTACCTCGACTGCGTGTCCTGCGGCGGAATGCTCAAACCCGACATTGTGTACTTCGGCGAAAATGTCGCGAAGGATGTTGTCCAGCAGGCATTTTCGCTTGTCGAGCGGGCCGATGCGTTGTTGATCGCCGGCTCGTCGTTGACGGTGTTCTCCGGCTACCGCTTTGTACGGCACGCCGCGGCCTTGGGGATGCCGATCGCGATCGTCAATCGTGTACCCACCCGCGGTGACCAGCACGCCAGCGTCAAGGTCGACGGCGGCTGCTCGGAGCTGTTGACGCTGCTGGCCGAGGAGCTGTCCCCCGCCGCCGTCGCTTAGAACGTGCAGGGCATGCTGCGGATGCCGTGAATGAAGTTGCCGGCCAGATACGCCGGGTCACCGGCCTGGATGTCCGGCAGCTGGTGCAGCAGCTCCCCGAAGATCGCCCGCAGCTGCGCCCTGGCCAGGTTTGCACCC
>DATNFI010000134.1:0-44163 GCA_035606475.1 Mycobacterium sp.
GGCTGCATCAACATCAGCCCGTCCAACGCGAAGTGGTTCTTCGACAACGTCAACGCCGGAGATCCGATCGTGGTGACCCACACCAGTGGCGGCACCTACTCCCGGCACGACGGCTCCAACGACTGGCAGCTCTAAAGCCACACTGCACGAAGACTGGTGGGCGCGGACGGTATCGAACCGCCGACCGCTGGTGTGTAAAACCAGAGCTCTACCACTGAGCTACGCGCCCGTGCCGGGCAAAGATACCGTTCTGACCACTCGGCGCCCAAACCGCCGTAAAAACGGTCAGGCGCTCAGAGCAGCCAGCGCGTCGACCCACAGGCGCTGGTCACGGGCCTCACCGGGCTGCTTCATCTCGGCGAACCGGATGGTTCCGGTCCGGTCGATGACGAACGTGCCGCGGTTGGCGACGCCGGCGTCGTCGTTGAACACGCCGTAGGCCTGGCTGACGGCGCCGTGTGGCCAGAAATCCGCGAGCACCGGGAACAGGAACCCGCTTTGGGTGGCCCACACCTTGTGGGTCGGCGCCGGTCCCACCGAGATGGCCAGTACGGCGCGGCCGTCGTTCTCGAAGTCGGGCAGATGATCGCGGATCTGATCGAGCTCGCCTTGGCAGATGCCGGTGAAGGCCAGCGGAAAGAACACCAGCAGCACGTCTTTGGCACCGCGAAAGTCGCTGAGGGTGACGGGCTGTCGGTTCTGGTCGGGCAGCGTGAAGTCCGGTGCGGTGCTGCCGACCCGAAGCATCAGCGGCGCGCCGCTCGCGACTTGGGTTGCACCAACCTGCTGGCGCTCCAGTCGCCCAGGTTGACCGACGACGTCGGCATCAAGCCGGCGGTGGGCGCCGCCTCGGCGATCTCGGCGGGCTGCACGTGACCGGGCTTGCCGGTCTTGGGTGTCAGCACCCAGATCACGCCGTCGTCGGCGAGTGAAGCGATTGCGTCCATCAGGGTGTCGACCAGGTCGCCGTCTTCGTCGCGCCACCACAGCAAGACGATGTCGATTACCTCGTCGGTGTCTTCGTCGAGCAACTCGCCACCGCACGCATCCTCCACGTCGGCGCGGATGTCGTCGTCGGTGTCCTCGTCCCAACCCCACTCCTGGACAACCTGCCCTGGTTGGATGCCCAGTTTGCGGGCAAAGCTCGGGGCGTCATCCGCGGCCACCACCGTGCGACCTCCTTGTCAGTTCGTCAGCTGCTCGAGCGTCAAAGACGCCGTGTAACGCAAGTTATCGTCGCATAGCGCGCAGCGTTGCACATCAGTCGACTCAACCGAACGCCCGGCAACGCTTCACGGCTTCGGACTTGGCGTCGTTGAGCTGATTGACCCGCTGGTTGAACTGGTCGGTCCCGACGTGCGCGCGGATTGCCTTCGCCACCTCGCGGGCGGCGTCGTTGTAACTGTTGAGTGCCTCGCGCAGTTGCTTTGACAGCGGGCCGTTGCTGTCGCCCTCGACCGCGTCGGCACTGTGGGTGAGCGCGTCGATCGCGGGCTGCTCGGCCGCCGAGGTGTCGCCGCCCCGGTTGTAGGCGGCGACGAAGTCGTTTACCCGGTCGACGGCCTCTTTGCTGCTGAGGGCGAACGATTCACACGCCTTGACGACTGCCGCGAGGGTGATCGACCGCTGACGCTGCGACTCCCTGATGCTGGACGTCGCCGCCGACGCCGAGACCGATGCGGAGACCGATGCGCGGTAGGCCGGAGCTATCGCCACGTCGGCGCCAGGTGAGCCATCGGTGACTGTCGAGCAGCCGACCACGGCGATCAGGACCGCCGCGACACAGCCTGCGGCGCGCGCAGCGGTGGGCCATCCGGGCCAGCCGAGCCATCCGATCCGCACGGGTTATGACGTTACCGGTTGGCGTCGAAGGGCGTCATCACGCGCCGCGATCGCGGCTTTGCCGGCCTGCCGGCACGGGCGCTATACGCGCCGAGATCCGGTGCGGCACGATAGGAGCATCCCCCACCGGGGACACAGCACCAATACACCACCGAAGACGTGAATCCGCGACGGCCCGATCAGCCACAAGCCAGTCGGCCGCCAACCAAGGAGCAGTGCGTTGACCACCGAGTTCGTCCGCCACGATCTGGCGAAAAACCCAACCGGCACAAGCGAACCCGACCGCGTGCGGGTGATCCGCGAAGGCGTCGCGTCCTATCTGCCCGACATCGATCCCGAGGAAACCGGCGAATGGCTGGAATCCTTCGATGAGCTGTTGGCGCACTCCGGGCCGGCACGCGCCCGCTATCTGATGCTTCGGCTACTGGAGCGGGCCGGCGAGCAGCGGGTGGCGTTGCCGTCGTTGACGTCGACCGACTATGTCAACACGATCCCCACCGAGATGGAGCCGTGGTTCCCCGGCGACGAGGACGTCGAACGCCGCTACCGGGCCTGGATCAGGTGGAACGCCGCGATCATGGTGCACCGAGCCCAACGCCCGGGAGTCGGTGTGGGCGGTCATATTTCGACGTATGCCTCATCGGCGGCGCTCTACGAGGTCGGCTTCAACCACTTCTTCCGCGGCAAGAGCCATCCCGGCGGCGGCGACCAGCTGTTCATTCAGGGCCACGCGTCGCCGGGCATCTACGCCCGGGCCTTCCTGGAGGGCCGGCTGAGCACCGACCAGCTGGACGGCTTCCGACAGGAGCACAGCCACCCGGGCGGCGGCCTGCCGTCCTACCCGCACCCGCGGCTGATGCCCGACTTCTGGGAATTCCCGACGGTGTCGATGGGCCTGGGGCCGATGAACGCCATCTATCAGGCCAGGTTCAACCACTACCTGCACGACCGCGGCCTCAAGGACACCGCGGATCAGCATGTGTGGGCGTTCCTCGGCGACGGCGAGATGGACGAACCGGAGAGCCGCGGCCTGATCCAGGTGGCCGCCAACGAGGCCCTGGACAACCTGACGTTCGTCATCAACTGCAATTTGCAGCGCCTCGACGGTCCGGTTCGCGGTAACGGCAAGATCATCCAGGAACTGGAGTCGTTCTTCCGGGGCGCCGGCTGGAACGTCATCAAGGTGGTGTGGGGCCGCGAGTGGGATGCCCTGCTGCACGCCGATCGCGATGGCGCGCTGGTGAATCTGATGAACACCACACCCGATGGTGACTACCAGACCTACAAGGCCAACGACGGTGCGTACGTGCGTGACCACTTCTTCGGTCGCGACCCGCGCACCAAGGCGCTCGTCGAGCCGATGACCGATGCCGAGATCTGGAACCTCAAGCGTGGGGGTCACGACTACCGCAAGGTCTACGCCGCCTACCGGGCCACCGTCGACCACCACGGTCAGCCGACGGTGATCCTCGCCAAGACCATCAAGGGCTACTCGCTGGGTGCACACTTCCAAGGCCGCAATGCCACGCACCAGATGAAAAAACTTGCGCTGCAAGACCTCAAGGACTTCCGCGACGCCATCCGGATCCCGATCAGCGACTCCCAGCTCGAGCAGGACCCCTACCTGCCGCCGTACTACCACCCCGGCCCGGAGGCCCCGGAGATCCGCTACCTACTCGAGCGGCGCCATGCCCTCGGCGGCTTCCTCCCCGAACGACGCACCAAGACCAAGACGCTGCGACTGCCGGGGCGCAACATCTACTCACCCCTGAAGAAGGGGTCGGGCCAACAGGAAGTCGCCACCACCATGGCGACGGTCCGGACCTTCAAAGAACTGTTGCGCGACAAGGAGATCGGGCCACGCATCATCCCGATCATCCCCGACGAGGCGCGCACCTTCGGGATGGACTCGTGGTTCCCGTCGCTGAAGATCTACAACCGCAACGGCCAGCTCTACACCGCCGTCGACGCCGATCTCATGCTGGCCTACAAGGAAAGTGAAATCGGGCAGATCCTGCATGAGGGCATCAACGAGGCCGGATCGGTGGCCTCGTTCACCGCGGCCGGGACGTCATATGCGACGCACAACGAGCCGATGATCCCGATCTACATCTTCTATTCGATGTTCGGCTTCCAGCGGACCGGCGACGGGCTGTGGGCCGCCGCCGATCAGATGGCACGCGGCTTCCTGCTCGGCGCCACCGCCGGACGCACCACGCTGACCGGTGAAGGGCTGCAGCACGCCGACGGCCAGTCGCCGCTGCTGGCGGCCACCAATCCGGCGGTGCTCGCCTACGACCCGGCCTTCGCCTTCGAGATCGCCTACATCATCGAAAGCGGCCTGGCCCGGATGTTCGGCGAGAATCCGGAGAACATCTTCTACTACCTCACCATCTACAACGAGCCGTACGTGCAGCCCGCGGAGCCGGAGAACTTCGATCCCGAAGGCGTGTTGCGGGGCATCTACCGGTACCGGCAGGCCACCGAAACCCGCACCAACCAGGCCAACATCCTGGCCTCCGGGGTCTCGATGCCCGCGGCGCTGCGGGCCGCCGACATGCTCGCCGCCGAATGGGACGTGGCCGCCGACGTGTGGTCGGTGACCAGCTGGAGCGAACTCAACCGCGAGGGCGTGGCGATCCAGAAAGAGCGGCTGCGGCATCCGGACCGGCCCGCCGGGGAGGCGTACCTGACGAAGGTGCTGTCCAAAGCGAGCGGCCCGTTCATCGCGGTCTCGGACTGGATGCGCGCGGTGCCCGAGCAGATCCGGCAGTGGGTGCCGGGCACCTACGTCACGCTGGGCACCGACGGGTTCGGCTTCTCCGACACCCGGCCGGCGGCCCGCCGCTACTTCAACACCGACGCCGAATCCCAAGTCGTCGCGGTGTTGGAGGCGCTGGCGCGCGACGGCGAGATCGACCCGTCGGTGCCGGTGGCGGCCGCACGGCAGTACCGCATCGACGATGTGCAGGCCGCCCCGGCGCAGACCTCCGACCCCGGTCCGGGAGCCTGACCCCCGCTCGCTTGGCAGAAACATCCAGAAAATCGGCGTAGCTTTTAGGGATGGTCGACAAGCAGCTTCCGACGCGGCGTCCGACACTGGACCTGCTCGACAGCGTCCCGGAGTCGCTGTTGCGACGGCTGAAGCAGTACTCCGGCCGGTTTTCCACCGAGGCAGTCAACGCCATGCAGGACCGGCTGCCGTTCTTCGCCGAGCTGGAAGCCTCCCAGCGGGCCAGCTGGGCGCTGGTCGTGCAGACCGCCGTGGCGAACTTCGTGGAGTGGATGACCGACCCGAGCAGCAACGTCAACTACACCGCCCGCGCGTTCGAGGTGATGCCGCAGGATCTGACCCAACGGATGCCGCTGCGCCACTCGGTGGACATGATCCGGGTGACCCTGGAGTTCTTCGAAGAAGTCGCCCCGCTGCTGGCCCGGTCCGACGACCAGTTGACCGCGTTGACGGTCGGGATTCTCAAATACAGCCGTGACTTGGCCTTCAGCGCCGCAACGGCCTACGCCGACGCCGCCGAGGCGCGTGGGAGCTGGGACAGCCGGATGGAGGCCACCGTCGTCGACGCCGTGGTGCGCGGCGACACCGGCCCTGAGTTGTTGTCCCGGGCCGCGACGCTGAACTGGGACACCAACGCGCCGGCGACGGTCGTGGTGGGGACGCCGGCGCCGGGCCGGGAAAATCATGCCAGCCAAGACGTTCGAGACATCGCCACCCGTCACGGTCGCGCCGCGCTCACCGACGTGCACGGCACCTACCTGGTGGCCATCGTGTCCGGGCAGCTGACTCCGACCGAGAAGGTGTTCGCCGCGCTACTGGATGCCTTCTCCGACGGCCCGGTGGTGATCGGACCCACCGCGCCGATGCTGACGGCGGCCTATCACAGCGCCAGCGAGGCGATTTCGGGAATGAATGCGGTAACCGGCTGGCGAGGCGCGCCGCGGCCCGTGCTGGCGCGTGAACTGCTGCCCGAACGCGCGCTGATGGGCGACCCGGCGGCCATCGCGGCATTGCACACCGACGTGATGCGACCGCTGGCTGACGCCGGTCCGACGCTCACCGAGACCTTGGACGCCTACCTCGATTGCGGCGGCGCCATCGAAGCCTGCGCCCGCAAGTTGTTCGTTCATCCAAATACCGTGCGATACCGGCTACGGCGGATCGCCGACTTCACCGGCCGCGATCCGACCCTGCCGCGGGACGCTTACGTCCTTCGAGTCGCCGCCACCGTCGGCCAGCTTGCCTACCAGGCCCAGCAGTCCAGCGCTGCCAGCAACATCGTGACACCCGTCACGCCGTCGGTCGAAAAGGACGTGATCGCGCCGTCGAAGACGCCAGCGGCCGGCTGATCGACCCCGCCAGATTGCGGCACGATATCGAACACGTCGCATCGCGTGCGTTTTTGTGGAGTTTCCACAAAAACATAAGACAAGGTTCATAATCCTTTACACGGCGCAAAGGGGTCTTCACAGTGTTCCCTTAATAACGTGATTGCGTTGCTGGCGCCCGGCCAAGGGTCGCAGACCGAGGGGATGCTGTCGCCGTGGCTGGAGTTGCCCGGCGCCGCGGACCGATTGTCGTCGTGGTCGACGGCCAGTGGACTGGACCTCGCCCGGCTCGGCACGACAGCCTCCACCGAGGAGATCACCGACACCGCGATCGCCCAGCCGCTGATCGTCGCCGCCACGCTGCTCGCCTACCAGGAACTGACCACCCGCGGTCTGCTCGCCGACAAAGACGTGGTCGTCGCAGGCCACTCGGTCGGTGAAATCGCCGCCTATGCGATCGCCGGAGTGCTCTCCGCCGACGACGCCGTCGCACTGGCCGCCACCCGTGGGGCGGAGATGGCCGAGGCCTGCGCCAACGAGCCGACCGGAATGTCGGCCGTGCTCGGCGGCGACGAGGCCGCAGTGCTCGCGCGGCTCGAACAACTCGACCTGGTCGCGGCCAACCGCAACGCCGCCGGCCAGATCGTGGCCGCCGGCCGGCTGAGCGCGCTGGACAAGCTCGCCGAAGACCCGCCGGAGAAAGCCCGCGTTCGCGCGCTGGGTGTGGCCGGCGCCTTCCACACCGAGTTCATGGCCTCGGCACTCGACGGCTACGCCGCGGCCGCGCAGAATGTCGCGACCGCCGAGCCGACCGCGGTGCTGCTGTCCAACCGCGACGGCCAGCCGGTGAACTCGGCCGCCGACGCGATGGAAAAGCTTGTCGCACAACTGACCCGGCCGGTGCGCTGGGACCTGTGCTCCGAGACGCTGCGTCAGCGCAGTGTTAGCGCGATTGTCGAGTTCCCGCCCGCGGGAGCTCTTTCCGGCATCGCCAAGCGTGAACTCCGCGGGACCCCGACGCACGCCGTCAAGGCCCCCGCAGACCTGGACGGTTTGGCCGAGCTCTAACCCAAAAGATTTGGCCACCAAGCCAACTCACAAACCGTCCGCCATCACAACCGCATACAGCACGTAAGTCAGCAGTACACAACACATTACGAAGGGAAACACAACGTGTCCGTCAGCCAGGAAGAAATCATCGCCGGTATCGCCGAGATCATCGAAGAGGTCACCGGTATCGAGCCCTCGGAGATCACCCCGGAGAAGTCGTTCGTCGACGATCTGGACATCGACTCGCTGTCGATGGTGGAGATCGCCGTGCAGACCGAAGACAAGTACGGCGTGAAGATCCCGGACGAGGACCTCGCCGGTCTGCGCACCGTCGGTGACGTCGTGAACTACATCCAGAAGCTGGAAGAAGAGAACCCCGAGGCCGCCCAGGCGCTGCGCGCCAAGTTCGAGGCAGAGGCTGAGAGCAAGTGACCAAACCTTCCACTGCTAACGGCGGTTACCCCAATGTGGTGGTAACCGCCGTCGAGGCGACGACTTCAATCGCGCCCGATATCGAAGGCACGTGGAAGGGTCTGTTGGCCGGGGAATCCGGCATCCGCGTGCTCGAGGACGAGTTCGTCACGAAGTGGGACCTGCAGGTGAAAATCGGCGGGCACCTCAAAGAGTCCGTCGACGACCACATGGGTCGGCTGGATTTGCGACGCATGTCGTACGTCCAGCGGATGGCCAAGCTGCTCAGCGGGCGGCTGTGGGAGAACGCCGGCAGCCCCGAGGTTGACCCCGACCGGTTCACGGTCGTGGTCGGCACCGGACTGGGCGGTGCCGAGAAAATCGTCGAGAGCTACGACCTGATGAACGAGGGCGGGCCCCGCAAGGTGTCCCCGCTCGCCGTGCAGATGATCATGCCGAACGGGGCTGCGGCCGTCGTCGGTCTGCAACTCGGCGCGCGCGCCGGGGTGATGACCCCGGTGTCGGCGTGTTCGTCGGGCTCGGAGGCCATCGCGCACGCGTGGCGGCAAATCGTCATGGGCGACGCGGATTTCGCGGTCTGTGGCGGCGTCGAGGGCAACATCGAGGCGCTGCCGATCGCGGCGTTCTCGATGATGCGGGCGATGTCGACACGTAACGACCACCCCGAAGGAGCGTCGCGGCCGTTCGACAAAGACCGTGACGGCTTCGTGTTCGGCGAGGCCGGCGCGCTGATGATCATCGAAACCGAAGAGCACGCCAAGGCTCGTGGCGCCAAGCCGCTGGCCCGCCTGATGGGTGCCGGCATCACGTCGGATGCCTTCCACATGGTGGCGCCGGCAGCCGACGGCATCCGCGCCGGACGTGCGATGACCCGCTCGCTGGAGTTGGCGGGTTTGTCGCCGGCGGACATCGACCACGTCAACGCACACGCCACGGCAACACCGATCGGTGACACGGCCGAGGCCAACGCCATCCGCGTCGCGGGTGTCGAACAGGCGGCGGTCTACGCGCCCAAGGGCGCACTGGGCCACTCCATCGGCTCGGTGGGCGCGCTGGAATCCATCCTGACGGTGCTTGCGCTGCGCGATGGCGTTATTCCGCCGACACTTAACTACAGCACCCCCGACCCCGAGGTCGACCTCGACGTCGTCGCGGGCGAGCCACGCTATGGCGAGTACCAGTACGCCATCAACAACTCGTTCGGTTTCGGCGGCCACAACGTCGCGTTGGCCTTCGGACGGTACTGAGCGAGAAAGGCACATTCGTAGGGCCCATGACCACATCGTCAAGATTGGCTACGGGGAACGGATTCCCCGACATCGTTGTCACCGGCGTCGCGATGACGACCGCTCTGGCGACCGATGCTGAGACCACGTGGAAGATGCTGCTGGACGGCCAAAGCGGGATCCGCACCCTCAACGATCCATTCGTCGAGGAGTACGACCTGCCGGTTCGTATCGGGGGGCATCTCCTCGAGGAGTTCGACAGCCAGTTGAACCGCGTCGAGGCCCGCCGGATGGGTTACCTCCAGAAGATGGCCACGGTACTGAACCGGCGGGTGTGGGAAAACGCCGGTTCGCCCGAGGTCGACACCAATCGGTTGACGGTGTCGATCGGCACCGGCATCGGATCCAGCGAAGAGTTGATTTTCGCCTACGACGCGATGCGCGAAAAAGGTTTGCGGGCGGTCTCTCCACTGGTCGTGCAGATGTACATGCCGAACGCCGCGGCCGCGACGGTCGGGCTGCAGCACCAGGCCAAGGCCGGTGTGATGACCTCGATCTCGGCATGTGCGTCCGGTTCGGAGGGTATTGCCCGCGCGTGGCAGCAGATCGCGCTCGGCGAAGCCGACATCGCGATCTGCGGCGGTGTCGAGACCAGAATCGAGGCGGTGCCGATCGCGGGCTTCGCCCAGATGCGAATTGTGTTGTCCACCAGCAACGATGACCCCGCAGGCGCCTGCCGGCCGTTCGACAAGGACCGCAACGGCTTTGTGTTCGGCGAGGCGGGCGCGCTGATGGTCATCGAGACCGAGGAGCACGCAAAGGCCCGCGGCGCAAACATTCTGGCCCGGCTGATGGGTGCCAGCGTCACCTCGGACGGCTTCCACATGGTGGCGCCGGATCCCAACGGCGAGCGGGCCGGTCATGCGATCACCCGTTCGATCCAGCTGGCCGGGCTCCAGCCGTCCGACATCGACCACATCAATGCCCACGCCACCGGTACCTCGGTCGGCGACGTGGCCGAAGGCAAGGCCATCAACCGGGCCCTCGGTCCAGGCGGCGGCAACGCTGCGGTCTACGCCCCCAAGGGCGCGCTCGGTCACTCCGTCGGCGCGGTCGGTGCCGTGGAGTCGATCCTGACCGTGCAGGCCCTGCGCGACCAGGTGATCCCGCCGACCCTGAACCTGAAGAACCTCGACCCGGAAATCGACCTCGACGTCGTGGCGGACGAGCCGCGAACGGGCGACTTCAAGTACGCCGTCAACAATTCGTTCGGCTTCGGCGGCCACAACGTGGCACTCACCTTCGGCCGGTACTGACCGAACCGCACTTCAAACGAGGAGACCTGCGATGACGACCCTGGCCCCTGCGGCAATCGACGAGTCGCTCGACCCGCGTGACCCGCTGCTGCGCCTGAGCAGGTTCTTCGACGACGGCAGCATCGAGCTGCTGCACGAGCGTGACCGCTCCGGCGTGCTCGCCGCGGGCGGAACCGTAAACGGCGTGCGCACCATCGCATTTGCCACCGACGGCACCGTGATGGGTGGCGCCATGGGGCTCGAGGGTTGCACGCACATCGTCAACGCCTACGACACCGCCATTGAGGAGCAGAGCCCGATCGTGGGCATCTGGCACTCCGGCGGCGCGCGGCTGGCCGAGGGCGTAAAGGCCCTGCACGCCGTGGGTTTGGTGTTCGAGGCAATGATCCGGGCTTCGGGTTACGTCCCACAGATCTCGGTGGTGGTGGGTTTCGCCGCCGGCGGTGCCGCCTACGGGCCGGCGCTGACCGACGTCGTCATCATGGCGCCGGAGGGACGGGTGTTCGTCACCGGACCCGACGTCGTCCGCAGCGTCACCGGTGAAGACGTCGACATGGCGTCGCTGGGCGGACCGGACACTCACCACAAGAAGTCCGGGGTGTGCCACATCGTCGCCGACGGCGAGGATGACGCCTACGAGCGCGGTCGACGGTTGGTCGGATTGTTCTGCCAGCAGGGTCATTTCGACCGCAGCAAGGCCGAGGCGCACGAGACCGACCTGCACGCGCTGCTGCCGGAATCACCGCGACGGGCCTACGACGTGCACCCGCTGGTCACCGCGCTGCTTGACGACGACGCTCCATTCGATGAGTTCCAGGCCAAGTGGGCGCCCTCGATGGTGGTCGGCCTGGGCCGGTTGTCCGGACGCTCGGTCGGCGTGCTGGCCAACAACCCGCTGCGGTTGGGTGGCTGCCTGAACTCCGAAAGCGCCGAGAAGGCCGCACGTTTCGTGCGGTTGTGCGACGCGTTCGGCATCCCGCTGATCGTGATCGTCGACGTGCCTGGCTATCTGCCCGGGGTGGACCAGGAATGGGGCGGCGTCGTCCGCCGAGGGGCCAAGTTGCTGCACGCCTTCGGCGAGGCCACCGTTCCGCGCGTCACGCTGGTGACCCGAAAGATCTACGGCGGGGCCTACATTGCGATGAACTCGCGTTCGCTGGGCGCTACCAAGGTGTTCGCCTGGCCGGACGCCGAGGTTGCGGTGATGGGCGCCAAGGCTGCCGTTGGCATTCTGCACAAGAAGAAGCTGGCCGCCACGCCCGACCACGAGCGCGAGGCGCTGCACGAAGAGCTCGCCGCCGAGCACGAGCGGATCGCCGGTGGCGTCGACAACGCCATCGAGATCGGTGTCGTCGACGAGAAGATCGACCCCGCCCACACCCGCGGCAAGATCACCGAGGCCCTGGCCCAAGCACCGGCCCGCCGCGGGCGGCACAAGAACATCCCGCTGTAAGTCTCAGCGCGTGGTGTAGCCGCCTGCGGCTCACTGCATCGGCAGTGGCTTCGCGGCGGTGACGACATGGGTGCGGATGAGCGGCAGCCCCCACCAGGCGCGCCAGCCGAGGCTTCGACGCTCGACGTCCACCATGCCGCATTGCCGAAGCCAGGCAGCGTAGCGACGGGTGAAGCCGATGTCGGCAAGCACGACGCGACCGCCGGGCTTCAGCACCCGCACCGCCTCGGCTATCGCCGCGCGCCGGGCCGTGTTGCCGGGCAGATTGTGGATCGCGAGGCTGCTGACAACGAGATCGACTGAGTCTCCGGGGAATTCAAGGTCGGTCATGTCTCGGGTGTGCAGTTCGACCCGGTCGGCAACGCCCTCGGCATCGGCGTTCGCCAGTGTCGCCTGCATGGAGTTACCGGTCTGGTCGGCCCGCCAGATGTCGACACCCACGGCGCGTCCCCGGGGGATCAGCTTCGCGGCCGCCAACAGCACGGCCCCGCGTCCGCAGCCGAGATCGAGCACCCGCTCGTCGCCGCGCAGGCCGAGGCCCGACAGCAATCGCGCCCACACTTCGAACTTCCCCTTGCGGCTGAAGCGCCGGATACCGAATCCGGCGATGATCAGCGCGGCGGCGACCACGGCCGCACCCATGCCGATCGCGGTGCGTCCGGTAGACAACCACAGGCCGGCGAAAACCGTTGTGGCGACACATAACAACAGATAGCCCGCGAGCACGACCGGCGCGGGGATCACCGAGTAATCGCCGTCTACGCCGTAGCGCCCACGCGGGTGGGCGAGCTCGGTTGCAAGATCAGTCATGGCTATCGCCTCCGTAGGTCGCGGTCCGGTACTCGCGAGCGAGTCGCTCGACGATCGGGATGGCCTTGTCCGCGGCACGTTTCGCCGCGGCTTTGCTCAACGGGGCGGCAGGCTCGAAGGCCCGGCGGATCGTCTCGCCGAGCTGGTCGGCCTTTTGCTCCAACGTCAAACTGAGCGCCGGTGACAGAAATGGTTCTGCCGCAAAGAATCCGAACACGATGTTGGGAAGTGCATAGTCGAGATCGCTCAGCCGCAGGTCTGGCCGCAGCATCGATTCGGACGCCAGCACCTTGAGATAGTCGCGGACGATTCCAAGCTTGCGATCTTCCAGTTGCTGATGGGGTGGGGCGGCCAGAAAGCTGCCGAGCGTGTCGACGTCGCGGGTGTAGAGCGCCCGCAGAACGGGCCGGTTCATCGCCTCGACAAACAGCCGCCGGTAGTAGCGGTGCAGCGCAACCTCGGCCGGGTCGGCCCGCATCGCGTCAACGATCGCGTCGGTCATGGCCGCCGCCTCTCGGGCGCCCACCGCGTGAAAAACATCCTCGCGAGATCGCCAATGCAGGTAGATCGTGCCTTTGCCGACGCCCGCGCGGCTCGACAACTCGTCGATGGTGACCCGTCGATATCCCCACGACAGCAGCAACTCTCGAGCGGTATCGAGGATGCGATCCGCCCTGTCGTGTCGATCGCTGCGCGACCGGTTCACCGCCACGAAGTTCACCTTATGACTAAAATACGATTTCGGTCAAGAGTCATATCCGCCTTAGGTGTCCAAAAACTGCTGAACGACCTCCGCGAGGATTCGTCCGCCCCTGGTGTTGAGATGAATGCCGTCTACGTGGAACTGCCAGCCGTTGCTCAGCCGCTTCGCTAGCTCGTCGATCCACTTGTAGGTCCCTTTCGACGCCGTGGTATTCGAGCCCAGGCACGCAATCGTTTCAACCGGCCGATCGCTCATCGCCCGCGGCCAAGGATCTGCCGCAGCACCTCGCCGAGGCGATCTTCGGCCGAAGGCGGCGGCGCGCCCGCCCGCCATGCGACGCAGCCATCGGGGCGTACCAACAGCGCGGCGTCTGATCCAAGTCCGGTGACCGCAGCCCACGTGCCGTCAACGTCGGCGGCAGTTCCGATGCGCTGCACGCTGATTGGCACGCCTAGGGCCCTCGACGCTGAGGTTGCGGCGCGCTGCCACGGGCCGCCGTCGCCTCCGGTGAATAACGTGAAGCCAGGTCCGAGGAGGTCGAGCGTGGAGACGCGCTTTCCGTCGTCAACGACCCAGACATGCGGCACCCTGGTGCCAGGCTGTGCTCGGAGCTCGTCCACCACTGAGAGGGCATTGGAATACGCCGGTGCGGAATGGTCGAAAATCACAGCGGCCGAGCGATATTGGTAGCCGATGAGCAACTCGAACATCGGCGCTTCCTCATCCGCAGGCAACTGCGGCCGATTGTCCTCGATCCGCAGAAACTCCAGCGCCGGCCCGGTGAGCGACTGTCGTGCGTTGAAGCGTCCGACCGGGTGCCGCTCGCTCTGATAGGTGGCAAGCAGAGCAGGATCGGCCGTCCCGTTCAACACCGCGGCCAGCTTCCAGGCCAGGTTGTGCGCACTCTGCATAGCCGTATTGGCTCCCCCAGCTTTGAATGGGGGCATGGTGTGAGCCGAATCGCCGACGAGAAAGACTCGGCCGCTTTGGAATTGGTCGGCCACCTGTTCGTACGGTTGCCACGGCGCGACATCGATGATGTCCAGCTCGATCGGCTCACCGACCGCCTTGGTCAGCAATTCAGCGCAACGCCGCGGGGTCAACTGATCGGCGGTCTCCCCGTTGCCCGGAAAGTACGTGGTGATGAACATGCCGAAGTCGTCGCGTACCGGCAAAAAGATGCCATCTACATCGGGGTTTTTGATCTGCACGGCGTCGCCGTCGCCGAGCTTGGGGACGAACTTTCGCCACGGCGCCCGAAAATAGATGAACACGACGTAGATCGGCAGAGCGCCGTAGCCCGAGGTCGTTGTTCCGAGCGCGTTGCGGACCGGGCTGTGCACCCCGTCGGCGGCGATGAGATAGTCGGCGCGTACCGTTTCCGCGACGCCCGAATCCCGTTGTCGCACTACGGCGGTGACCCCACTATCATCCTGCTCGAACGAACACAGCTCGGTCCCATAGCGTGCCTGGCTCTGACTCTGGCGGATGAGCCTGAGCAGCATCGGCTCGAACGCGCTTTGCGGGCAGTATTGGCCCCCGGGCTCGGGACTCAGTGCGCTGAAGGGCTCGAACATCGCCTCAGCGTCAAACGACTGCCATTCTTCGGCGCTGTTCAGCGTCGGCTTCCCGAGCATGCTCGACACACCCGCGGCCACCGCGTGCACCTCGTCGGCCAATCCCAGCTCACGCAGGATCTCCAGGCTACGGAAACTCAGGTTGCGTGCCTTCGGATAGATGAAGACCTCGTCGCGCTTTTCGACCAGCAGCGAACGCACACCGTATCGGGCCAGCAGTGCCGATGCGGTCAGGCCGCCGGCGCCGGCACCGACGATCAACACGGGCACGCGGGTGACACTCATGGCCGCTCCTCCCTACATGGAACGAATTAGTTCCGTATAGGTCGAAAATGCCACCTCCCGATGCGCCGCGCAACCCCTAACGGGTCGGCGCGCCGGTGAGCGGCAAGATCACGTCCTCGAGTGCCCGGCGGACGTAGACCCGGTCGATGGGCCGCCCGGTCATCACCCGCAGGACGTTGAGCCCCAGAAGGACGTCAGGTATCAGACTCAAGTCCCGGCCGGCGGGTATCTCACCGCGGGCAAGCGCATGGTCGAGCACCGTACGAACCACCTGCCGAGGAATGGCCAGCACCAGGTCGTCCAGGGCTGCCGCCAGGACGGGATTGTGCATGGCCGCCGTCGCCACTCCGACGATGACGTGAATCATGTTCAGCTCGGCGTCATTCAGATCGGGAACGGCCGAGACCAATGCCTCGATGTCGTCATGGAGGCTGCCCGCGTTCGGCGGTTCGACGGGTCCCAGTCGGCGCCGCCAGTGCGCGATCGCATCGGCCACCACGACAGCCTTCGACGGCCACCGGCGATAGATCGCGGCCTTACCCACACCCGCGCGGGATGCGATGTCGTCCATGCTCAACTGGTCGTAACCCTGTTCGGCCACCCCGGCCAGGGTTGCGTCGAGAATGGCGCCGTCCAGCGATCGGTCGAGCCGTCGTTTGGCGCCTGCCGGGCGCCTGGTCGGCGCCGATTGGCCCGCCTCCGACTCCATGCTCGCCCCTATACTCGATACGATTAAGTTCCGTTTAATGGTATCGCATCAGCTGGAGCCATTCAGCAGTTCGTCGGCGATGCCGATGACCCGTTCACGGTCGGTGCCGACGAGTCCAATCCTCGTTCGCCGGTCGACGATGTCCTCGACGGTCAGGGCCCCCTCGTGGGTGATCGCGTACTGGAATTCCGCACGCGTGACGTCGATTCCGTCGGCGACAGATTCGCCGGGGCGCTCGCAGGTGGCCGTGGCGAGCACGTTGGCCGCCTCGGCTCCGTAGCGCAGCACCAGCGACTCCGGCAGCCCGGCCATCGGCGCCGTCGTCGACCCCGGGTTGCTCGGCGCACCGACCAGGGGCAGGTTTCGGGTCAGGCACGCACCGGCTTCGATATTCCGCAGTTCGACGGCGCGGTCGAGGACATCTTCGGCCATGTGCCGGTATTCGGTGAGCTTCCCACCGATCACGCTGACCACACCGGAGGACGATTCGATGACGGCATGGTCGCGAGACACGTCGGCGGTTTCTCCGGCGCCGGTGTCGATCAGCGGCCGCAATCCGGCGTAGGACCCGACGACGTCGGCTGCGTCCAGCGAGATATCCAGCCCGGTGTTCACCACGTCGAGCAGGAAGGTGATCTCCCCCGACGTCGGTTGTGGCACATCGGGAATCGGCCCGGGCGCTTCTTCGTCGGTCAACCCCAGATAAACCCGTCCCAGCTGTTCGGGCATGGCGAAGACGAAGCGGTTGAGGGCGCCGGGGATCGGAATGGTCAGCGCCGCAGTGGGATTCCCGAACGCTTTCGCGTCGAACACCAGGTGGGTGCCACGGCTGGGCCGTAGCTTCAGCGACGGGTCGATCTCCCCCGCCCATACGCCGGTGGCGTTGATCACGGCCCGCGAGGCGACGTCGAACGATTCGCCGGTGCGCTGGTCGGTCAGCCGTACCGAGGTGCCGGTGGCCTCCGACGCCGCGGTGTAGGTCAAGATCCGCGCACCGCGCTGCGCCGCGGTCCGCGCGACCGCAGCCACCAGTCGGGCGTCGTCGATCAGCTGACCGTCGTAGGCCAACAGACCGCCGTCGAGGCCCTCCCGCCGAACGGCCGGAGCCAAGTCGATTGCGCGTTGCGCCGAAATACGTTGTGAGCCAGGTAGAACCGACGCCGGTGTGCCAGCCGTCTTGCGTAGCACGTCACCGGCGAGGAAGCCGGCGCGAATCAGCGCGCGGTTGGTGCGGCTCATCGACGGCAACAGCGGAACCAGCTGCGGCATGGCGCGAACCAGATGGGGAGCGTTGCGCGTCATCAGGATTCCGCGTTCGATCGCGCTGCGCCGGGCGATCCCGACGTTGCCGGTCGCCAGATAGCGCAGCCCGCCGTGTACCAGCTTGGAGCTCCATCGACTGGTACCGAACGCCAGGTCGTGCTTCTCGACCAGCGTCACGCGCAGGCCTCGCGAGGCCGCGTCCAGCGCGATGCCGGCCCCGGTGATGCCGCCGCCGATCACGACGACGTCGGTGGGCGCGCCGTCGGCCAGCGCGGTCAGATCGGCGGTGCGGCGTGCGGCGTTGAGAGCGGTCGACATCACGCCAGGTATCCGTTCAGCGCGTGGGCGAGCTCGGTGGCCAAGGCGTCGGCATCCATGATCGGGCGGACGATCTGCGCCGACTGAATGGTCGACTGGGTGATCAACAGGACCATCGCGGCCATTTGCTGGGGATCCCCGGCGCGCACACTGCCGTCGTATTGGGCCGCCCGAAGGCCCTTGGCCAGCGCCTCGATCAGCATCTGCTGGCTCCTGCCCAGCCGCTGTGCGATGTAGACCAGCGCCAACTCCGAGCGCAGCACCGCCATCACCAGCTCATCGGCGCGCAGCCGTTCGGCGACCGCGACCACCCGGTCGACCAGGGCGGCGCGTCCGCTGCCGCGTACCGGCACCTCGGCCAGCGCCTCGGTGATATGGCTGGTCAACAGCGTGGCCAGCACGGAGCGGGTATCTGGCCAGCGGCGATACACGGTCGGACGGCTCACGCCCGCGCGACGCGCGATCTCCGCCAGCGTGACCCGTTCGACGCCGAAATCGACGACGCAGCTCGCGGCGGCCGCGAGGATGCGGTCCTGTACAGGCGCGTTACTGATTGACAGCATATGTAATACTGTAACGCATGTCTGCCGACCTGCTACCCCCGATGAAGTGGAATGCCTGGGGCGACCCCCACGACGCCAAGCCGCTGTCCGAAGGCATCCGCGCACTGCTGGCCCAGGCCCTCGGCGTGACCGGATCGTCGGTGGCCGAACTCGAGGCCGATCAGGTCCGTCTGACGCCGTCGCGGTTGACGGCAGAACATCGCGAGGCGCTGACGGGCATCGTGGGCCCGGATTACTGCCGCGTCGACGACAGCGACCGGCTGTTGCGCGCCGGCGGCAAGTCCACACTGGACCTGTTGCGGCGCAAGGACTCCGGCGTTCAGGATGCTCCCGACGCGGTTCTGCTGCCCGGATCGGACGACGAGATCACCGCGATCTTGCGGTACTGCTCGCAGCACGGTATCGCCGTCGTCCCGTTCGGCGGCGGCACCAGTGTGGTCGGCGGGCTCGACCCGATCAGGGGCGATTTCGCCGCGGCGGTGTCGCTGGATCTGCGGCGCTTCGACCAACTGCTGTCCTTCGACGAGGTGTCCGGCGAGGCGGAGTTCGGGGCCGGCGTCACCGGACCACAGGCCGAGGAACTGCTTGGCGCGCATGGCTTTTCGCTCGGACATTTTCCGCAGAGCTTCGAATTCGCCAGCATCGGCGGCTTCGCGGCGACCCGGTCGTCGGGCCAGGACTCGGCGGGCTACGGGCGGTTCGACGACATGGTCCGCGGCCTGCGGGTGATCACGCCCGCGGGGGCGCTGGATCTCGGCCGGGCTCCGCAGTCGGCGGCCGGCCCGGATCTGCGGCAACTGGTCATCGGGTCGGAGGGTGTCTTCGGCGTCATCACCCGGGTGCGGGTTGCTGTCCACCCGAAGCCGCAGGCCACCCGCTACGAGGCCTGGTCGTTCCCCGATTTCGCCACCGGCACAGCGGCATTGCGTGCCGCCATCCAGACCGGTACCGGCCCGACCGTGATTCGGCTGTCCGATGAGGCCGAGACCGGTGTCAACCTGGCCACCACCGAGTCCATCGGCGACAACCAAATCACCGGCGGCTGCCTGGCGATCACGGTGTTCGAGGGCACCGAGGCGCACGCCCAGAGTAGGCACGCCGAAACCCGGGCGGTGATGACCGCCGCGGGCGGCACATCGTTGGGCGAGGACCCGGCCCGAGCCTGGGAGCGTGGCCGGTTCGGCGCGCCGTACCTGCGAGACGCCTTGCTGGCCAACGGCGCCTTGTGCGAGACCCTCGAGACGGCCACCGAGTGGTCGAACGTCCCCGCGCTGAAGACCGCGGTCACCGAAGCTTTGACCGGCGCGCTGGCCGAATCCGGCACGCCCGCACTCGTGCTGTGCCACATTTCGCATGTGTATGCCACCGGCGCCTCGCTCTACTTCACCGTCGTCGCCGGGCAACGCGGTAACCCGATCGAGCAGTGGCGCGCCGCCAAGGCCGCGGCGTGCGACGCAATCGTCGCAGCCGGAGCGACCATCACCCACCACCACGCCGTCGGTGCCGATCATCGGCCCTGGATGGTTGACGAGGTCGGCGAGCTCGGCGTGCAGGTGTTGCGGGCGGTCAAAGCGACGCTGGATCCCGCGGGAATTCTCAACCCCGGCAAGCTAATCCCGTGAAGCCCGGCGGCGACGATGCAGAGCGCAGCGATGAGGAGGAGCGCCGCAACAAACCCCGCCAGATTGGCCGGGCGACGGTACTGACCAATCCGGCGTCAGGACATGGCAACGCGCCACATGCCGCCGAGAAAGCGATCACCCGCCTGCAACAGCGCGGCGTCGACGTCACCGCCATCGTCGGCAGCGACGCCGAACACGCTCGCCGCCTGCTGCACACCGCGGTCGACAACGGCACCGACGCGCTGGTTGTCGTCGGCGGCGACGGGGTGATCGCCGACGCGCTGCAGGCCCTCGCCGAAACCGACATTCCACTCGGCATCGTTCCCGCCGGCACCGGCAACGATCATGCCCGCGAATTCGGTTTGCCGACAAAGGATCCCGTCGCCGCGGCAGATGTCATCGCCGACGGCTGGACCCAAACCATCGACCTTGGGCGGATTCGCGACCGCAACGGCGCGACCAAATGGTTCGGCACCGTCGCGGCCGCGGGATTCGACTCGCTGGTCACCGACCGGGCCAACCGGATGCGTTGGCCGCGCGGCCGGATGCGCTACAACCTGGCCATGCTCGCCGAGCTCTCCCAGTTGCGGCTGCTGCCCTTCCGGCTGGTGCTCGACGGACACCAGGAGATCGTCACCGACCTCACGCTCGCGGCCTTCGGCAACACCCGCAGCTATGGCGGCGGAATGCTGGTGTGCCCCAACGCCGATCCCACCGATGGCCAACTCGACATCACCATGGTGCACTCCGCGTCGCGGACGCGGCTGATCCGCCTCTTCCCCACCGTCTACAAGGGCACCCACATCAACCTCGACGAGGTGACCACCGCGCGGGTCACCGCCGTCGACGTGGAGTCAGCGGGAATCAACGTCTACGCCGACGGCGACTTCGCCTGCGTATTACCCGCTCAGATCTCTGCCGTGAAGGACGCGCTGCGGATCCTGCGGCCGCACGGGGAAACTTAGCCCACCCCGCGGTTGAGCCAGGACACCTCGGCGCCGTCGCCCCCATCGCGGTAGGCCTCCAGCGCCTCATCCCATGCCGTACCCAGCGCCGAATCCAGCTCCGCGGCCAGCGCGTCGGCGCCGGCAGCCATCATCGAGCGCAACCGCATCTCGCCGATCATCACGTCACCGTTGGCGCTCATCGCGCCGTTCCAAAGTCCCAGTTGCGGGGTGTGACAGAACCGGTGCCCGTCGACGCCGGCGCTCGGGTCCTCGGTGACTTCGAACCGCAGCACCGACCACGAGCGCAGGGCGTTGGCCAACCGGGCGCCGGTGCCCACCGGCCCGACCCAGTTGGTGACCGCGCGGAGCTGTCCCGGCATCGCCGGTTGCGGGGTCCACTTGAGGTTGGCCTTGGATGACAGCGTCGACGACAACGCCCACTCGACGTGTGGGCATACGGCGGCGGGTGAGGCATGGACGTACACCACGCCTGTGGTCACATCGGCGAACTGGTTTGACGCACGCATCTGTTGCTCCTTCGGCTCCACGAGGGACGTCTTCCCCGACGACCTGGTGTTTCCGGCGAGCAGTTATAACGATTTGTGTGCCTTGCGTGTCTATTGTGCCTTGTGAGGCCTATGTTGCGCTAGTCCGAGTTGCATTCGCTCAGGACACTGTCAGAAAGTGCCGGCCATAGCGGCAGCGCCCAGTCGCCGAAATCGCGGTCGGTGAGCACCACCAGGGCGAGCCGCGCGACCGGATCTGCCCAGATCAGCGTGCCTGACTGGCCGAAGTGGCCGTAGCTGGCGGGCGAATTGCGCGCGCCGGTCCAGTGCGGCGTCTTCGAGTCGCGGATCTCGAAGCCCAGGCCCCAGTCGTTGGGTCGCTGCACTCCGTAGCCAGGCAAAACGCCGTCGAGACCCGGAAATTGCACGCGGATGGCCTCGGCGTGCATCTCGGGCGACACCGTCGCCGGGGACAGCAGATCGGTGGCAAACGCCGCCATGTCCGCGACCGTCGACGTCGCGCCGTAGCCCGCCGTTTCCGCTCCACCGTCGAGGCGGGTCGCGGTCATGCCCAGCGGCTCCAGCACGGCCTCGGTCAGGTAGCGGCTGAATTCGATGCCGGCTGCCTCTTGCACGGTCTCGGCCAATACCGCGAAGCCGTAGTTCGAATACACCCGGCGAGTGCCGGGCCTGGCCAGCGTCTTGCCGTCGAGCATCGCTAAGCCGGAGGCGTGCGAGAGCAGATGGCGCACCGTCGATCCGGGCGGGCCGGCCGGGGTATCCAGTTCCACCGCGCCCTCTTCGATGGCGACGTGTACGGCCCGCGCCACCACAGGCTTGGTCACCGACGCCAACGCGAACTGCCGTGCCGTGTCGCCGTGGGTGGCCAGCACCCCTGATGGGCCGACCACCGCAGCGGCGACGTTGGGCACCGGCCAGTCGGCAATTGCTTGGAGTGCAGGGAGTGCGGGCATCGCGCAGAGCCTAGACCGCCCGGGCCAACGACCACGCGCTAGGTTGAAGCCCATGAGTCAGACGGTGCGTGGAGTGATCTCACGAAAAAAGGGCGAGCCCGTCGAGGTGGTCGACATCGTCATTCCCGATCCCGGTCCGGGCGAGGTCGTCGTCGACGTCATCGCGTGCGGGGTGTGCCACACCGACCTGACGTATCGCGAGGGCGGCATCAACGACGAGTTCCCGTTCCTGCTCGGCCACGAAGCCGCCGGCACCGTGGAAGCCGTCGGTGACGGTGTAACTGCCGTCGAGCCAGGCGATTTCGTGGTGCTGAACTGGCGGGCCGTCTGCGGGCAGTGCCGGGCCTGCAAGCGTGGTCGCCCGCAGTTGTGCTTCGACACGTTCAACGCCGAGCAGAAGATGACGCTGTCCGACGGCACCGAGTTGACCCCCGCGCTGGGAATCGGCGCCTTCGCCGACAAGACGCTGGTGCACGAGGGCCAATGCACGAAGGTCAACCCCGACGCCGACCCGGCCGTCGCGGGCCTGCTGGGCTGCGGGGTGATGGCCGGCCTCGGTGCGGCGATCAACACCGGCGCCATCACCCGCGATGACACCGTCGCCGTAATCGGCTGCGGCGGTGTCGGTGACGCGGCGATCGCCGGGGCGGCCCTGGTCGGCGCCAAGCGGATCATCGCGATCGACACCGACAACACCAAGCTGGAATGGGCCCGCACATTCGGCGCCACCCACACCGTCAATGCCCGCGAGTTCGATGTGGTCAAGACCGTCCAGGACCTCACCGATGGCTTCGGCGCCAACGTTGTCATCGACGCCGTGGGCCGGCCGGAAACCTGGAAACAAGCGTTTTACGCCCGTGACCTCGCCGGAACGGTTGTGCTCGTTGGTGTTCCGACACCCGATATGCAACTCGAGATGCCGCTGATCGACTTCTTCTCCCACGGCGGGGCCCTCAAGTCGTCCTGGTACGGCGACTGCCTACCCGAACGCGACTTCCCCACCCTGATCGATCTCTACCTGCAGGGCCGACTGCCGCTGGAGAAATTTGTCTCCGAACGCATCGGCCTGGGAGACGTCGAGGAAGCCTTCCACAAAATGCACGACGGCAAAGTCCTGCGCTCGGTGGTGCTGCTCTAATGGCCGACATCGACCGCGTCGTCACCCACGGCACCTTCGAACTCGACGGCGGCAGTTGGGAAGTCGACAACAACATCTGGCTGGTCGGCAACGACTCCGAGGTGGTGGTGTTCGACGCCGCGCACACCGCCGCACCGATCATCGACGCCGTCGCCGGCCGCAATGTGGTGGCGGTGGTCTGCACCCACGGCCACAACGACCACGTGACCGTCGCCCCCGAACTCGGCGCGGCACTCGACGCGCCGGTCCTGCTGCACGCGGGCGACGACATGCTGTGGCAGATGACGCACCCGGACAAGGACTTTCGCGCGATAGCTGACGACGAAAGGCTCACCGTCGCCGGCCTCGAACTGCACGCCCTGCACACTCCCGGGCACTCGCCCGGATCGGTCTGCTGGTACGCCCCCGACCTGGGCGCGGTGTTCAGCGGCGACACGCTGTTCGCCGGCGGACCCGGCGCGACCGGGAGATCGTTCTCCGACTTCCCGACGATTCTGCAGTCGATCTCGGGTCGGCTCGGCAACCTCCCCGCCGACACCGTCGTCTATACCGGCCACGGCGACACCACCCGAATCGGCGACGAAATCGTGCACTACGACGAATGGGTCGCCCGCGGCCACTAACCGCCGTCGAGGACCCTGCGCTTTTCGGCCTGGAATTCCTTCTCGGTCAGGGCTCCGGAATCCCGCAGCGCCGCCAGGGTTTTCAGCTGCTCGATCTTCATTCCCTCGTCGGAGGGGATGACCACAGGTTGGTCGTCGGTCGGTGTGCTTGGGTGCCACCGCTGGGGCTCGGGCTCACTGGGTTTGGCGCGGGACAGCCAGACCGACGTCACGATCGTGCCGATCAGTCCGATGACGAAGACACCGGCGCAGATGCCCGGCCATGCGTGGTTCGAGCCGCTGTCGTGACCGAAAGCCATTCGGGGACTGATGAACCCATTGACTTCCCCGCCGGTCGTGATGATGTAGTCACCTTCGACCGGGATCTGCGCCAGCCAGACCCGACGGTGGATGTCGTTGTTGACCGAGGTTGAGCCGCCCACATTTTCGGTGACCTTCGGGTTGGCAACACCCGCGGGCGGATCGATGTCCAGCACGAGGTGTGGCACGGGCAGTCCGCCGCCGGACGAGTTTCCGACGGTCACGGTGTGGAAGTTGACGGTTACCTGGCCGGCGGGCAGATGCAGCTTTGCCGTGCCCGGGATCGGCACTTCGCCGTAAGCGTCGTATTTGTCGAGCACGAAAGCGCCGAGCACCATGGTCGCGACGAACCCGATTCCCGCTCCGATCATCAGCAGGATGGTGGCCATCCGCACGATCCCCGCGATCCGCCTGCTGCGCATGCTCCGAAGTGTGTCAGACAGCAGGCATTGCCGCGCCGTTTGGACCGGACGGCACCGGCTAACGTCCGCCCGGCCCCGGGAAGAGCCGATCGCCGGGCCACCGCGGGAATCGCGGCCGATCCGTTGTGGTCGTCGCCTGCGAGCTCTGGGTCGTGGTCGGAGCCTCGGTTGTCGTTATTGTCGTAGTCGTCGTTGTCGTTGTTGGCGTTGGTGTTTCGCTGGTTGTCGAGGCGGATGGGCTCGTGGCGGGTTCGCTGGACGACGGCGGGTTGGTTGTTGCCTGCTGGCTCGCGGTGGTTTCGGCCGATGTGGGCAGCGACGGCGCGGGCGTCGTAATCACGCTGGGCGACGGCGTGCTCGGGGCGCTGCCCGATGTGTGTCGCAGTGTGACGAATAGGCCGCCGGCGATCGCGAGCACTGCCAGCGCGGTGCCGACCGCCACCACCAGCGGACGGCGATACCAGGGGTCGCCGGTAGCACCGATCACATCCGGTTCGGCGAATTCTTCCCGCGCCAGAGGGAGGGGCGCCGCACGACCGCCGTCGCGGGGTTCGTCGTCGTACTCGCCGGGGCGGATCGGCATGATGCCGGAGTCGTCGTCGGCTTCCGACCAGGCCAGCGCTGGAGCAGCCGCGGACTCGACCGGCATCGCGGCCATGATCGTCGCTTCGCTCACCGATCCGAGTGCCGTCGGCGCCAGCGCCGTGTCGCCGTCGTCCGGCCCCCGCGCGGCCCGCAATGCCGCACCAACGGCAGCCGTCAGGTGGGGTCGGGGCGCGGAAATGACAAGTGCACCGGACTCCTGCGACAGCGTCCTGGTCACCAGTGGGATGCTGGCGCCACCACCAACCGAGGCGACCGCCGCCAAGCTGCCGGGTTGAACTCCGTTGCGCTGCAACACGTCATGGAAGAAGCCGATGAATCCGTCCAGCGGCTGCCGGATTGCGTCGTCGAGATCGCTTCGGGTGAGTCGGATTTCGCCGTGGTAGCCCGGCACCTCGGCGGTCAGCTCGGTTTCGTTCGCCGATGAAAGCCGTTCCTTGGCGTCACGGCACGCGGTCCGCAACTGACCGAGCGACCCGATCCCCGATGTCGCCGAGGTGTCGAACGAACCCGCTGCCGAAAGATTCCCGATCACGTGGGTCAGCAGCGCCTGGTCGATCCGGGTGCCGGAGAACTCGGTGTGCCGGACCGGCTGTGTGATGGCCTGGTAGCCCTGTGCGGCGTCGACCAGGCTGAGAGTCGTGCCGGACCCGCCGAAGTCGCACACGGCGATAATCCCGTTGTTCGGCACACCGGGGTTGGCGTCCAACGCGACCAACGCTGCCGCCGAGTCCGGCACCAGGACCAGTCGTCCGCGCGACCATTCCGGCACCCGACCCAGCGCCCCCCGTACCAGGTTCACCACCGCCGCGTCCCAGTGCGCTGGATGGGTGACGGCGACCGCTTCCGGCAAGGTGCGCCCGTCGGTCGCGGTATAGGCCAGCGCTCGCAAGGCGTCGGCGATCAGCGTCTCGCTGCGATGCGTGGTGTTGTCGGCGGCGGTGATACCGCCCGGATCGCCCACCCGATCCACGAAATCGGTGATCACCAGGCCAGGCTCGGTGAGCTTGGGATTTTCCGACGGCACGCCGACCTCGGGCGGGCGCTGCCGGTACAACGTGAGCACCGGCTTGCGGGTCACCGCCCGGTCGGCGGTCACCGCCGCCAGGTTGGTGGCTCCGATTGAAAGGCCTAACGCCGACCGCTCGCCGTCAGCCATGTCGTCTCATTGCGCGCATCAGGCACCAATTTATCGGCTGCTCCGGTTCGGCCTGGCAGCACGTCGTTTAGCGGATCGTTCCGACCCCGGCAATCAGCGGCAGGTCCAGGGCAGTGACCCACCCGGGTGGCAGGTCGTTGACGGCCGGAACCGCGTTCAGCGCGCGCAGTCCGGTCGACAAGCAACCGGCGGCGGCCGCGTCTCGTCCGGATCCGTCGGTGAACCGGAAGGCGGTCTCCTGCGAGATGCTCGGGGTGCCTTCGATGTCGACGCGATAGACGTCGTCCTTGGTGCCGGCCGGCCAGTCCGGCGCCGCGTCCAGCCCGATGCGGTTGACGTGTTCGAGCTGAATCCTGGTCTCGCCCTTGTAAACACCGTTGATGGTGAAGCGGACCGCGGCGACGTGTCCGGCCGGGATGACGCCCTTGGCGGTCTTGCGTTCGTTCGGCGTGACCCACTTGTCCCACGTCGTGGTGATCTCGTCGAGCACGATGCCGGCGGCGTGGGCGATCATCGGGACGGTGGCGCCCCACGCGAACACCAGCACGTCCCGGTTTTCCAGCATCGGCCGGAATTCGGGTTCGCGGCCGATGCCCATCTCGATTTCGTAGTCGCCTTCGTAGTTGGTGTAGTCCAGCAGTTCGGAGGCGCGAACCGTGCGCACCTCCGAACACAGCCCCATCAGCGTCATCGGAAACAGGTCGTTGGCGAACCCGGGGTCGATGCCGGTGGTGAAGCACGACGACTGACCCAGCTCGCAGGCCTCGGTGATCGGCTGAATCCAGTTCGGCGGGTTGAGATGCATCGTCGGCCACACCCACGGCGTCATCGCCGTCGAGCAGACGTCGACACCCGCGCGCAGGAAGCGCGTCATCAGCGCGATGTTGGCGTCGGCGTGCGCAGCGGTCGGCCCGTAGTGCACCAACGCGTCCGGCTGCAGCGCGATCAGCGCGTCGGCGTCGTCGGTGGCGATCACGCCGATCGGCGCACCGAGCCCGCAGATTTCGCCGACGTCCTGGCCGACCTTCTGCGGGTTGCTGACCCCGACGCCGACGAGTTCGAACTCCGGATGCTTCACGATTTCGGCGATCACCATCTTGCCGACGAAGCCGGTACCCCACACGACAACCCGTTTAGCCATGCGGTTCACCCTAGGCGCGGCTGCGGTCGGCCTTCGTCCGAAATCGGAAAGTCATCCGTTCGATCAGTCGGTCGCGTAGCGTCAGCGTGTGCAGCAGCACCGCCGAGACGTGTGCGGCGATCACGGCCATCAGCGTGTATGCGATCACCGAATGAGCTTGGCGCAGAACCCAATACAGCTGCGCATCGAACGGCGCTATTCGCGGCAGCGCAACGGTGCCGAAAACGACAACCGGGCCGCCGGCCGCGGAGAGCATCGCCCAACCGACCAGCGGCTGCAGCAGCAGAAGCGCATACAACAGCTTTTCGGAAAGCCCCACCAGGCGCCCTTCCAGTGCACCGATCGTCGGCGGCCACGCCGGTGGATGGTGGGTCCAGCGATTGATGATCCGCACCACCATCACCAGCAGGATGAGCGCACCCAGCGTCTTGTGCACCACGATCAGCTGGGCATAGGAGCCCTCCGAGTTGACCATGACGAACCCGACGAATAGCGCGGTGAACACCAAAGCGGCCGTCAGCCAGTGCAAAAGCCGGGTCAGCCAGGTGAATTTGGTCGGCTCGGTCATAGGTTCTCCCCGGTGCGGCGGCGGTAGGACGCGGCGTACACGGCGGACCGCGCACTCAACAGTGGATCGTCGGACGGCTCGATGCCCGGCGGCAGCACCAGCGGATCGAAGTTGATGTCACGCGCGTTGCCCTTCGCGTCGGTGGCGACCGAGTCCAGGGTGAGCACCCCGGCGTCGATGCTGCGCCGGTCGGGCGGCCACGGCAGCGTGGCGTCGTTGGTGGGATCCGACGGTTTGCCGACCGTCAGCATCAACCGCCAGCGCAGCGAACCGGCCCGCAGTTGCGCGACGAGTGGATCGAACAGTGCGTTGGGACCCGTCGACGGTGGCAGCGCGTGCTGCAGCGGAGTCAGCGACCACCGCACCGGTATTCGCTGACCGGATGCGTTGACGAAGTAGAACGCGCTCAGGCCGCTGAAGGTGCTGTCGGCGAAGCCGGGTGTGGGCTTGTGTTGTTTGAGGATCGACATAGCGCGCTCGGCCGGCGGATGGGCGGCGTAGAACCGCGTCATCGCAGTCGGGTCGGGCTTGCCGGTGGCCGGCACGATCGCCGTGGCCACCAGCCGGTCGTACATGCTTTGCGGCGAAGGGTCTGGAAAGACAGGAAGATTCAGCATCGCCGTCCGCCACTGCAGGCTACCCGGAAAGCCGAAGGCCAGGCCCAGTCCGCGCCCCGCGCCGGCCGCATCGGCGGTGTGCGGATTGCCACCGGCCGCGGAGAATCGACCGATCACCGGCGTGCGGCCGGGCGCAAACACCGCCGCCGTCGTCAACTCCGCGCCGTTGCCGTTGCTGTCGAACCAACCCGCGACGGATACGCCCTTGGCGTGGTTGGTGCGGTATCCGCGATGTCGACCGAACGCCTTGTTGAACACGTCGAGGAAGGCGGCTGGCGTCAACCGCTTCGGGCCCAGCCAATTGAATGCCGTCAGCAACGCGGCCGCGTCGACCGCGAGGAAGGCGCCCACCGCCGCGGCCCCCCACAGAATCTCGCGCCGCCCAGGACGCGCGGTCCCCGGTGGCCCGGTCGGTTCGGTCATCGATCATCTCCTTCGCGGCGGCGTTCCTCTCCGATGTCACGACAATTGTTGGGCATCGGTTCGGTGACGGCACGCCGGAACTCGGCAATTGGAAAAGAACCCCGAAAACCGACCCACGCGACCGGCCGGCGGGACACGATATAGGACCATGACCAGCAAGTCGATCTCCGTAGCGGCCCTGACCGCGATCGCGGCCACGGTCGCCCTGGGCGGAACGGCGCACGCGGACCCGCCCACCAAGGTGACCTATGAGTTGAGTGGCAGCGCCCCGATCGCCGACTACGTCTCCTACGAGGTGGAGAACGCCCAGTTGCAGCAGTCGCATGTGGCGCTGCCGTGGAAGACGGATTTCACCGTCCTTGGCAGCAGAGTGTTCGTCATCAGCGCACAGAGCTCGGGCTCGATCACGTGCACGATCCTGGTCGACGGCAAAGTCGTCAATCAGGCGACCGCGAACGGGGCGCCGGCCCGCACGGTTTGCACGACCTAGCCGGACGGCCGACATGAGCCTTGCGACCCGGGTGAACGGCACAGCGCCGCCCGAAATCGCACTCGGCGACATCGATCTCGGCGCATGGAAGTTCTGGGGGCTCGATGACGATCAGCGTGACGGCGCGTTCGCCACGCTTCGACGCGAGGCCCCGATCTCGTTCTGGTCCGAACCGGTGCAGGAAGGCTTCGAACAGGGCGACGGGCACTGGGCCATCACCGGACTCGACGACGTCTACTTCGCCAGCCGTCACCCCGACATCTTCAGCTCCAGCCCCAACATCACCATCAACGAACAGACGCCGGAGGTGTCGGAGTATTTCGGTTCGATGATCGTGCTCGACGACCCGCGGCACCAACGGCTGCGCTCGATCGTCAGCCGGGCGTTCACGCCGAAAGTGGTGGCGCGCATCGAGACATCGGTGCGCGAGCGGGCCCGCCGGCTGGTCGCCGACTTGATCGCCAACCATCCCGACGGCAACGGCGAGGCCGTCGCGGAGCTGGCCGGTCCGCTGCCCCTGCAAGTCATCTGCGACATGATGGGCATCCCCGAGGAAGACCATCAGCAGATATTCCATTGGACCAACGTCATTCTCGGCTTCGGCGACCCCGATCTGACCACCGACTTCGACGACTTCCTCAAGGTGTCGATGGACATCGGCGCCTACGCCAGCGCGTTGGCCGAGGACCGCCGCGTCAACCACCACGACGATCTGACGACCAGCCTGGTGCAGGCCCAGGTCGACGGCGAGCGGCTCACCTCGGCCGAGGTGGCGTCGTTTTTCATCCTGCTCGCGGTGGCCGGCAACGAGACGACGCGCAACGCGATCAGCCACGGGCTGGTCGCGTTGACCCGCTACCCCGAGCAACGCCAGGCCTGGTGGTCCGACTTCGACGCGCGGTCGCACACCGCCGTCGAAGAGGTGGTGCGGTGGGCCTCGCCGGTGGTCTACATGCGGCGCACGCTCACCCGTGATTTCGAGATGCACGGGACGCAGATGGCCGCCGGCGACAAGGCCACCCTGTGGTACTGCTCGGCCAACCGCGACGAGGCCAAGTTCGCCGAACCGTGGAAGTTCGATTTGACCCGCGACCCGAATCCGCATGTCGGCTTCGGCGGCGGCGGCGCGCATTTCTGCCTGGGCGCCAACCTGGCCCGCCGCGAAATCCGGGTGATGTTCCAAGAACTACATCGCGCAATACCCGACATCGTTGCCACGGAGGAGCCGTCGCGGTTGCTGTCGCCGTTCATTCACGGCATCAAGAGCCTGCCGATCTCGTGGACGCCGCCGACCTGACCTGACCATGAACCACGACGCGGGCCGTCGATGTGAAAGTTGCCCCGTGCGTACAGCATGATGTGCTGATGTTCGGGCTCGTCGTCATCGTTGTGCTGATCGTCATCGTGATCGCGGGCACGGTGCTGGGCCGGCGTTACCGGGTGGGCCCGCCGGTGTTGCTGATCGGGCTTGGCGGGCTGCTCGGTTTGATCCCGCGGTTCGGTCACGTCCGGCTCGACGGCGAAATCGTGTTGCTGCTGTTCCTGCCCGCCATTCTCTACTGGGAGAGCCTGAACACCAGCTTTCGCGAGATCCGTGCCAACGCGCGCGTCATCCTGCTGCTCAGCGTCGGTTTGGTGATCGCCAACGCGATCGCGGTGTCCTGGACGGCACGGGCGTTCGGGATGGAGTCCCACGCCGCCGCGGTGCTCGGCGCCGTACTCTCCCCGACTGACGCCGCCGCCGTCGCCGGTTTGGCGAAGCGGCTCCCGCGCCGCACGCTGACCGTGCTGAAGGCGGAGAGCGTCATCAACGACGGCACCGCGCTCGTCTTGTTCGGCGTCGCCGTTTCGGTCGCCATGGGCGGCGCGCAGGTCGGCCCGCTCGACCTGACCATTCGATTCATCGTGTCCTACCTCGGCGGCATCGCCGCGGGCCTGTTGGTCGGCGGCGTGGTGACCCTCGCCCGCACGAGACTCGATGCACCGCAGGAAGAAGCGGCCCTCAGTCTGCTCACGCCGTTCGCCGCGTTTCTGCTCGCCAACGCATTCGACTGCAGCGGAGTGGTCGCCGTCCTGGTCAGCGCCCTGCTGCTGGCGTATGCCTCGCCGCGGGTAATTCGGGCCCGCTCCCGGCTGGTGACGTTCGCTTTTTGGGACATCGCAACGTTTCTCATCAACGGCACGCTCTGGGTGTTCGTCGGCGTCCAGCTGCCCAGCGCGGTGCGCGGCGTCTCACGGGTGGACGGCGGCGTCCACCACGCCATCGCGATGGCCATCGCCGTCACCATCGTCGTGGTGGGACTGCGGCTGGTCTGGGGCGAGTCCACCACCTGGCTGATCCGCGCCGTGGATCGCCGCGCAGCACAACGCGCGCGTCGCATCGACTGGCGCCAGCGCATGGTGTCCGGCTGGGCCGGCTTCCGCGGGGCGGTATCGCTCGCGGCGGCGATAGCGGTCCCGCTGACCACCCGTAACGGCGCACCCTTCCCGGATCGCAACCTGATCATCTTCGTGGTGTCCTTCGTGATCCTGACCACGGTGATCGTTCAGGGCAGCACCCTGCCGAGCGTCGTGCGCTGGGCCAGGATCCCCGAAGACGAGGCCCATGCCGACGAATTGCGATTGGCTCGTTGCGCCAGCGCGCAGGCCGCGCTCGACGCCCTACCGGTGGTGGCTGCCGAACTCGGCGTCAGCGACGCGCTCCAGGACCGTCTGCACGCCGAGTTCAAACAGCACGCGGCGCTGGTCAGGGCCAGCGACGACGGCTCGACCCGCAGCGAGGCCGAGGCGAAGAGCGATCTGATCCGGCAGGTGCGTCTCGGCGTGCTCGAACACAAGCGCCGCGCCATCACCGAGCTGCGCGACCAGCGACGCATCGACGACACCGTCCTACTCGAACTGCAGGCCTCGATGGACCTCGAAGAAGCGAGGCTGCTGGGGCCCTCCTCGCCGGACTAGCGGAATCCGTTACCGCGAAACAACTTTCGCGACGATCTGATTAGCGATGTCGACGGCGGAGCTGGCGGGGTTGGCGCTGCACGTGTTGACGTCGACGACGACGTTGTTTTTGACCGCCAGCGCGCGACCGCAGGCCCACCCGCCGGCTTTTGCTTGTTGCTGCGTGGAAATGGCGCTCAGGTCGTCATTGTCGTCCGCTATCGGCCCGACGTCCCACTGCGTCCGGCTCTGAGTGTGCATGTAGTGGTGGCACTGCGGCCAGCGCAGGCCCGAGGCGACGAAGAAGACCTGGGCCTGCTTGACGGTCGGGAACAGCACCACCGCCTGCTCGGCGTAGTGGGTGAAGGCATCGCCGTCGTTCAGTTCCTGATCACGCACGCCGGTGAAACCACTGCCGGCGTAAACCTTGGCCTGCGCCGAACCGTCGATGGCCAGGCATTCCGGCGGCGTCATCGTGGCGCTGTCGTCGGACATGGCGACATGCCGGCGGATCACCGCCATCCCCGTCGCCCCCATCAGCGGGTTGATCTGGGCCGGGGTGAGCAACAACGACTCGAGTTCACGTTCGACCACCGGTCGCGGGATCAACGACGTGATGGTCGTGGTCACCGTGTGATTGGTGTGATCGCCGGCGCCGCAGCCCGCGACGAGAACCCCGACACCGGCCGCGACAGATCGGGCCGCGAAATGGCGCATCTCCTCTTCCCATCCCCGTCGTAGTTCGGACCGGTCGCGCTGACACCCCTCGGCGTTGCCGGTCAGAACCCGCACAGCCAACCCTACCGGGTGCCGCGGGCATTAATCCCAGGGCAGCGGGCTGTTATCAGATCCGTCGAGCGAACGCGGAACGGTCCGGGTGTTTGCGGAATACGGTTGTGCCGCCACCCGCTTCGACGCACGATCTTCGGTGTTCACGCCGTGTTCAGCGAAAAGTCAGTGTTAGATCGTTGACCGCACACAAGCGCCGGTTGAGCTGGGGAGTATGCGTGTTGTTCAGGTCGCCAACTTCTACGGGCCTCGTTCGGGTGGCCTTCGTACGGCCGTCGATCGGTTGGGGGCGGAGTACTGCGCAGCGGGCCACGAGGTTTTCCTGATCGTGCCGGGGCGTCACGCCGAACACGCGCATCTGTCGACCGGCGTCGAGCGAATCACCGTGCCCGCCAGGCTGATTCCGTTCACCGGGGGCTACCGCGCCGTGCTGCCCGGGCCGGTGCGGACGTTGCTGCGGTCGTTGCATCCCGACACCCTCGAGGTGTCCGACCGGCTGACGTTGAGGTCGCTGGGCCGCTGGGGTCGCGACCACGGCTCGACGACCGTGATGATCTCTCATGAGCGTCTCGATCGCCTTGCCGGCCAAGTACTTCCGCGCCGCACCGCACGCCGGTTCGCCAACTTCGCCAACCGGCGCACCGCGGCCAACTACGACACCGTGGTGTGCACCACCGAGTTTGCGCGCGAGGAATTCGATCGCATCGGCGCGACCAACACCGTCACCATTCCGCTCGGCGTGGACCTGGAGACCTTCCACCCGTCGCGCCGGTCGGCGCAGGTGCGTCAGCGCTGGGCCAAGCCCGGCCAGATACTGCTGGTGCACTGCGGCCGGCTGTCGGTGGAGAAACGGGCCGACCGCAGCATCGACGCGGTGGCCGCGTTGTGCGACGCCGGCGTCGACGCCCGGCTGATCGTGGTGGGCGACGGTCCCCTGCGGGCCAGGCTGCAACGCCAGGCCGCCCGGCTGCCGATCGACTTCACCGGCTTCATCTCCGATCGGCACAGCGTCGCCGCGCTGCTGGCCTCCGCCGACGTCGCGCTGGCCCCCGGACCGCACGAGACCTTCGGGCTGGCCGCGCTGGAGTCGTTGGCCTGTGGCACGCCGGCGGTGGTGTCGCGCACGTCGGCGCTGGGCGAGATCATCACGGCAGACAGCGGCGCGTTGGCCGACAACAACCCGGAGGCCATCGCCGAAGCGGTCGCCGGCGTGGTCAGCCGCCCCGAACAGCATCGGCGCGCCTGCGCCCGGCAACGCGCTGAGATGTTCACCTGGCAACGGGCCGCGGTCGGCATGCTGAACATCCTCGGGGCCGTCTCTCTGGACGACGACCCGGGCGACAGTCAGCACACCGCCTAACTGCTAGCCGGAGTTGGCCGGCCCGACCTGGCCCGTCAGCGGATTGACCTGGACGGTCATCGGTCCCCCGGGCACCTGCTTGCCCTGCGCCGCCGCCGCACGCTGCTGCGCCGCGGCGAGCGCGTTCATCACCGGGTTGTTCTTGGCCATCTCCCGGCGGTCTTCTTCGGACAACTCATAGAACGACCACACTCCCCACGCGGAGGGCCGGACGTAGATGGTCACCTTCTGATGCCGACGCTTGTTCGCCGACAGCACCGCCGGAACGGCCACTACTCGGTCCAGCGTCGCCGAACTGACCATTTCCTGGGAGATCTTGTCCACGTCCACTCCATCCTGGAGTTCGTAGACCATCGACTGGTGGGGTGTGTGGTGTGGGCCTTGGAGGGCCATGAACCACGCCATCCGCGTCTCCTTCGCTCGTGAGTGTCAGCGCAACTGTAGAGGACGCGCGATCACAGCAGTGGCGATTGGTTTTGCGGCTTCGGCTAATTGGTGTCTGGGAACGCGACCTGGGCCGCCGGCGCACCCCGGGCCACCACCACCGGCATCGACGTCGAGGAGTTGGTTTGCAGAATCGTCTGCACCACCTCGATGAGGTCTTCGACGGGCATCAGTTTGCCGGGCATGCAGCCGCCGGACACCCACAGCGGGTAGGCCTTCATCGCCAAGTCCATATCCCAGCCGGCGTTCATCCCGGTTGCCGCATCGCCTTCTCCCCCGGCGCACTCACCGACGATCAGAGAGGTGAAGCCGACGTCCGGGTGTTCGGCCCGCCACGCCTCGACGAGTCGTTCCAGCGCGGCCTTGCTGACGCCGTATGCGCCAAGCCCGGGCCACGGCGGCCCGAAGCTGCCGGCGTCCGAGGAGAGATAGACCGCCTTGCCCGCCGAGGCGGTCAGATGCGGGATCGCCGCCGCCGTCGCCAGCGAGGCGCCGATGACGTTGGTGTCGAAAATGCGCCGCCAGGTATCGGCTCCGGTGTCGACCATGCGCACCAGCGGGCTGATCGCGGGCGTGTAGATGAGGTTGTCGATGCCGCCCATCGACTCGGCCGCCCGATCGAACGCCGAACGGCACGATTGTTCGTCGGTGACATCGCATTCGACGGCGATCGCACCGGAACCCGCTTCCTCGGCGGCGGCCTCGATCCGGTCGCGCCGACGCGCCAGCAGTGCGATCTGCCCGCCTCGTTGCGCAAGTCCGATCCCGATACAACGCCCGAGGCCACTCGACGCCCCAACGACCACTGTCCGTGACATTTTCGCCCTTTCTTGTAACGCGCCCGCCGCAGGCTCAGCGTAATCGCAGCCGCTCCCGCCTTCCATACGCGTGTCCATTTCCGGGGCCTTGGACCCAGGCTCCGGATAGTTGGCGAGGTGTGAACTAGTGAGTTTAGACACGTTTGGAACGGGCTAAACGCTGCCGACGATCGAAGATTTGGTGCGCAAGGGGCACCCTGGACTCAGGAGCGTGACCGCCATGAGCTTGGCCTATTTCCCGATAGCGGAGAGTGGTTACGACGAACGTAACTACGACAACTGGCTGGCCACGCTGACTCAGGCGTCGGAGCGTCTCGACACCTTGCAGACGGTCGTCAACGAGCTTCGCGAGCTTTGCTCGCGCACCGAGTCTGTCAAGAGCAGCCAGGTCCTCGAGGTGCTCGAGAAGCACCACGCCGTCGCCTGAGCGCCGTGCCGTCGCGGTCAGTACCGTGAGCCAGATGAAGTATCTGGACGTCGACGGCATCGGCAGAGTCAGCAGGATCGGGCTGGGCACCTGGCAGTTCGGCTCCCGCGAATGGGGCTACGGGGACAGTTACGCCGCCGGCCCCGCCCGCGACATCGTCCATCGCGCACGCGCTTTGGGCGTCACCTTCTTCGACACCGCCGAGGTGTACGGGCTCGGGAAAAGCGAGCGGATCCTGGGCGACGCTCTTGGCGACGAGCGCGATCAGGTCGCGGTCGCCACCAAGATCTTCCCGGTCGCTCCGTTTCCCGCGGTGGTGAAACAACGCGCGCGCGCCAGTGCGCGGCGGCTGCAGCTGGAGCGAATCCCGCTGTATCAGATCCATCAGCCCAATCCGGTGGTCCCCGACTCGGTGATCATGCCGGGCATGCGCGACCTGCTGGACAGCCGCGCCATCGGCGCGGCCGGCGTCTCGAACTACTCGCTGGCGCGATGGAAGCAGGCCGACGCGGCGCTCGGGCGACCGGTGATCAGCAACCAGGTCCACTTCTCGTTAGCGCACCCGCAGGCGCTCAAGGATTTGGTTCCGTTTGCCGCGCAGGAGAACCGGGTGGTGATCGCCTACAGCCCGCTGGCGCAGGGACTGCTCGGCGGCAAGTACGGCGTGGACAACCGGCCCGGTGGTGTGCGCGCGATCAACTCACTGTTCGGTACCGAGAACCTGCGGCGCATCGAACCGCTGTTGCAGACGCTGCGGGACGTCGCCAAGGACGTCGACGCCAAGCCGGCGCAGGTGGCATTGGCCTGGCTGATCAACTTGCCCGGAGTGGTCGCCATCCCCGGAGCCTCCAGCGTCGAGCAGCTCGAATTCAACGTTGCCGCAGCCGATATCGAGCTCAGCGCGGAATCACATGAGGCACTGACTGAGGCGGCCCGCAACTTCCGGCCGGTGTCCACCAAACGCTTCCTCGCTGACTCGCTCCGGGAGCGGCTGCACCTGCGCTAGAGGTGCCCTTGTGGCTCAGAGGATGTAGAGCATCTCCTGATAGGTGGGCAGCGGCCACAGGTCATCGGCCACAACGGCTTCCAGCGCATCGGCGGCGGTCCGGATGGTGGCCATGGCCGGCAACAGCTTTTCCTGTGCGTGTTTGGCCTCGTCGTACGCCGACTCCGCCGAGTCGTCCGCCAGGGCCCGTTTCAGCTCCGCCAGGCCAGACTCGAGCTCGGCCAGCCGCCCCGAAACCGATTCCAGCGCAGTCATACTGGGCGGCAGGCCCGCGCCGCGCAGCGCCAACACGTTCTGCGCGAGTTCGGTCTGGTAGCGGATCGCCGCGGGCAGGATGATCGTGGTACCGATCTCCAGCGCCAGCTTGGCCTCGACACCGATGGTCAACGCGTACTGCTCCAGGCGGACTTCGTAGCGGCTGTGCAGTTCGCGCTCGCTAAAGACGCCGTATTTCTCGAACAGTTCGATCGCGTCCGGCTTGATCAGCTCGGGGATCGCGTCCAACGTCGTCTTGAGGTTCGGCAGCCCTCGGTCGGCGGCCTCGATCTGCCAGTTGTCCGAGTACCCGTCGCCGTTGAACACCACCGCGCCGTGTTCGGTGATCACCTCGGTGAGCAGTTTCTGCACGGCCACATCGAAGTCTTCGCCGTCAGCGACAGCCTGTTCCAGGATCGTCGCCAGGTAGTCGAAAGAGTCGGCCATGATCGAGTTCAAGACGATCATCGGGACGGCGACGGTCTGGCCCGAGCCCGGTGCCCGGAATTCAAACCGGTTGCCGGTGAACGCGAACGGGCTGGTGCGGTTGCGGTCACCGGCATCCGTCGGCAGGTGCGGCAGCGTGTCGACACCAATGATCATGGTGCCCTTGCCCTTTGACGACGTGGCGGAGCCCTTGGCGATCTGCTCGAACACGTCGGCGAGCTGCTCACCCAGGAAGATCGAGATGATCGCCGGTGGCGCCTCGTTGGCGCCCAGGCGGTGGTCGTTGGTCGCCGAGGCAACCGACACTCGCAGCAGCCCACCGAACTTGTGCACGGCCCGGATCACCGCGGCACAGAACACCAGGAACTGCGCGTTCTCGTGCGGGGTGTCACCGGGAACCAGCAGCGATCCCAACTCGGCGTTGCCCATCGAGAAGTTCACGTGCTTGCCAGACCCGTTGACGCCGGCGAACGGCTTCTCGTGGAACAGGCATTCCATACCGTGCTTCTTGGCGATCGTCTTGAACACCGTCATCAACAACTGCTGGTGGTCGGAGGCGATGTTGGCGCGCTCGAACATCGGCGCGATCTCGAACTGGCCGGGGGCTACCTCGTTGTGCCGAGTCTTAGCCGGGATGCCGAGTTTGAACAGCTCACGCTCGGTGTCCATCATGAAACCGAGCACCCGCTCCGGGACTGCACCGAAGTAGTGGTCGTCGAACTCCTGTCCCTTGGGCGGTTTGGCGCCGAACAGCGTGCGGCCGGCATTGATCAGGTCGGGGCGAGACAGGAAGAAGTGCCGATCGACCAGGAAGTACTCCTGCTCGGGGCCGCAGAACGAGACCACGTGGTTGAGGTCCTTGTGCCCGAACAACTTCAAGATGCGTTCGGCATGTGCGCCCATGGCCTGTTGACTGCGCAGCAGTGGCGTCTTGTAGTCCAGCGCCTCGCCGGTCATCGACACGAAAACCGTTGGGATGCAGAGTGTCTTGCCGTTGGGGTTGTCCAGGATGTAGGCCGGGCTGGTGGCGTCCCAGCCGGTGTACCCGCGGGCCTCGAAGGTGCTGCGCAAGCCGCCGGACGGGAAGCTGGAGGCGTCCGGCTCGCCCTGGATCAGGGTTTTGCCGGCGAATTCGGCGAGGCTCTGCCCGTCGGAGACCGGTTCGAGGAAGCTGTCGTGCTTCTCGGCGGTCAGCCCGGTCATCGGGTAGAAGACGTGCGCGTAGTGGGTGGCACCCTTTTCCAGCGCCCAGTCCTTCATCGCTACCGCTACCGCGTCCGCCACCGCAGGATCGAGTTTGGCGCCCTTGTCGATGGTGGCTACGAGCGACTTGTACGTCGCTTTCGGCAGCCGGGCCTGCATTTCCGCCTTGGTGAAGACGTTCGACCCGAAGATCTCCCCGGGCTCTTCGCCCGGGTCGAAACTGATCGCGGGAGGCACGTACGCCTCGACGTTGGTAATTGCTTGCAGGCGCACTGCATTGCCGCTCAATAGAGTCCCTATCGCCCGTGTGGTCCGCTCGTTGTGCGGCTGACGTTAGGACCGATCGGTTCCGGGAATGTTACGTCGCTGTCACACTCTCCGTTTGCGGCGTAAATAGGCTGGACCTATCGCTTGAAGCGCCCGGCGAATCCACGTAACGGCAGGTCGGCACTCGTCATCAATCCCGGAGGAGCGGCGACGACTCCGGCGATGGCGGCCAGCGCGGGCATCCCGGTGACCGTCATCCCGATGGATGCGAAGTTCGCCGGATTGGACAGATCCACTCCCGGCTTGGGGAAGATCATGTGCTTGTTGTAAACACACGGGTCACCCATGATCTGGGTGATGTAGCAACCCTTGATGTGCCAGCTGGGGTCGGTGTGCGGCGTCATCTGCCATTCCAGGTGCGTCTCCACCCGCGGGACGCCGTCGACCATGCCCTGGTATTTGATGTAGTTGCCGCCCAACGATCCCTTGGGCAAGGTGTACCAACCCAGATCCACATCTTTGGTGCAGGCGCCCAACTCGTAGCTGAATTTCACCTCGTCCAGAGTCAGGTCGAAGCAGTCGGCCATCATCAGCACTGAATCGGCGAACACGCGGGTGTACTTCTCGAGCTTGGCCGGGATCTCCGGGTCGTCGACGGGCAGGCCGTAGCCGACCTCGATCCAGGTGTCCTTCGAGTGGTGGCAGGACACATCGACCGATTCGATCGTGGTGACGTTCTCGATCTCGGCGACGTCGGCCGAACACACCACGCCCAGAATCTGATTCAGCCCCGGGTTCATTCCTGTGCCGTAGAAGGTGGCGCCGCCTTTCTCGCAGGCCTCCTGCAGCAGTTGGCTCACCGGCTTGCCGGAGGGATGCGGGTGGTTGGTGTCGCGGTGCCACCCCGTGATCCAGTCGGCGGTCGTGACGATATTGATGCCCGCCGCAAGCACCTGTACGTAGAGATCCTCGTCGGGGAACACGCCGTGGAATGTCAGCACGTCCGGCTTGGCCGCGACGATCTCTTCGATGCTGCCGGTCGCTGTGACTCCGTTCGGCGCGATACCGGCCAGCTCGCCGGAATCCTTGCCGATCTTGTCGGGCGAATAGCAGTGCACACCAACCAGTTCCAGGTCGGGCCGCAACGCGATGCGTCTGATCATCTCCGAACCGACATTGCCGGTCGCCACTTGGAATACGCGTAGCGGTGCACTCATACGGTTCAGCCTTTCTGGGATGCGGCATACACCTCGGCGGCGCTGCCACCCATGCCGTCGGGATAAAACTGTTTGGCCCACGTGCGGATCGCGGTGAAGCCCTCGTGTTCTGCGGTCGCCAGTGCCGGCGGATCCGAATAGCGTTGGTGCTGCCAGATTTCGACGTCCTGCTCGAATTGGCGGATCACTTCGTTCCCGAATTCGCGGGCTTTGGTTTCGGCGCGCTCGGAGTCCTTGCCGGGGGTGCGGCCGATGTGGACCATGAATCGAACGTCGGAGGTGGACTCGTCGACGGGGGTAACCGCGGAGATGGTGCGATTGTCGATCATGCCGTAGCTCTTGGTCACCGCGATGCCCAAGCCGCCGTTGATCGCCTCGACGCGGCTGTCGATGTCTTCGATCTTCTGGTTGTCGTCGCCTTCGAACGTGATGGTGAAGTCGACAAAGGAAACCGGTTCGGCGAAGTCGTGACGGGTGAACACCGGAACGATCGGTGTCTTGTGCACGTACTTGAAATGCGCGAAGTCGACGCCGTTTTCGAGCACGTACTGCGGATGCATCTCCAGCCGCGGCCGGTACAGCCGCTGCTGCGGGTAGTAGTCGTCGGCGCTGCTGCCGTCGTTGAAGCCGGCGAAGATGTCCGGGGCGTCGAAGTACGGTTCACGGCCCTGCACGTCGTGCCAGATGTAGACCGACTCGTTGCGCTCCACGACCGGATAGGTCTTGATCCGCCGGCCCCGGTTAGGGCGGTCCTGATACGGGATACGGACGTTGCGACCCTGATGACTCCACTGCCATCCGTGGAACGGGCACTGCAGGACTTCGCCGACGACCGTGCCGCCGAAACCGAGATGCGCGCCGAGGTGCTCGCAGTAGGCGTTCATCACGGTGAGCTCACCGGACTCCGCCCGCCAGGCCACCATCTCCTGGCCGAAGTAGGTCATCGTGTGGACGTCGCCTATTTCGATCTCGTCGGACCAGGCCACCTGGAACCAACCGGTCGGCTTCATCGACAGTGGCGGTTTAGCCATGAACGAGATCATAGAGGGTGCTATGAAAATGCGCTACTATCCAAAGCATGGCTCCCGCGGACGTGCAGCAGCGGCGCAGCAACAAGCGCGGGCTGGCCACCCGCGAGGCGATGCTGGACGCGGCGGTGCGCTCGCTGGCTACTGGCGATCCGGGTGCGGTGTCGGCCAGCCGTATCGCGAAGGAAAGCGGCGCCACCTGGGGCGCGGTGCAGTATCAGTTCGGTGATGTCGACGGGTTCTGGGCAGCGGTGTTGCATCGCACCGCGGAGCGGCGTGACGCGACGATATCGTCGTTCACCAGCGCCGAACCCGAGGCTCCCCTGCGCCAGCGGGTGGCCGCGATCATCGACACCCTGTATCACGGTCTGGCGTCGCCAGATTCGCGGGCGATCGAGAATCTGCGGGCGGCGCTCCCCCGTGAGCCCGACGAATTGGAACGGCTCTTTCCGCGTACCGCAGCCGAGTTGTTCTCGTGGGGCAAGAGTTGGCAGGAAACCTGCCAACGCGCATTCGCGGGTCTGGGAGTCGACCCGCAGCGCGTCCGGGAGGTGGCGGCGCTGATACCCGGCGCGATGCGCGGCCTGGTGTCCGAACGTCAACTCGGCTCGTATGCCGACCTCAACGAAGCCCGCCGGGGTTTAACCAACGCGCTGGCAACCTATTTGGAGCAGTCGCGACCTAAGTGACCCACTCGGGCTGCTGCTCGGTGTCGACGGCGGAGAAGTCCTTGTGTCCCAGGCCGGCCGTGCAGCCGCCGTCGACCACGAACTCCGAACCCGTCGAATAGCTGGACTCGTCGCTGGCCAGGTAGATGACCAGGCTGGAGACTTCCTTGGGCTCGGCGGCGCGACCCAGGGCGGTCTGGAAGATGTCGTCGGGCACCCACTCGGTCATCGGCGTCTTGATCAGTCCGGGATGGATTGAGTTGACCCGAATTCCGCTGGGCCCCAGCTCAAGAGCGGTGGATTTGGTCAGCCCACGCACGGCGAACTTGCTCGCGGTGTAGCCGTGACAGGCGATCGTGCCGGCCATGCCCTCGATGGACGAGATGTTGATGATCGACCCGCGGCCGGCCGACTTCATCGTGGGGACGACGGCGCGGATGCCGAGAAAGACGCCGGTCAGGTTGATGTCGAGGATGCGCTGCCACTCCGAGAGTTCGTACTCCTCGATAATGCCCACATTGATGATGCCGGCGTTGTTGACCAGGATGTCGACGCCGCCGAAATCGTCGACCGCGGTGGCGATGACACGCTTCCAGTCGTCGGGTTGGGTGACGTCGAGATGCACGTAGCGGGTAGCAGTCCCAACGTCTTTGGCGACCGCTTCACCTTCGGCGTCGAGGATGTCGCCGAAGACCACCTTGGCGCCCTCGTCGACCAGGGCTCGAACATGCGAGGCGCCCATCCCGCGGGCGCCACCGCTCACCACGGCGACCTTGCCCGCCAACCGACCTGCCATCGTGTCCTCCTCGCGTTACCTAGCGAGGCAGCCTAGCTTTGGCGACTCAGAAAAGGACGCTGTCCGCGATCTGGAGTTGGGTGAGCAGAGCTTCGAGGCTGTTGACCATGGAGTCCTGGATCGTGAAGTACTCGGTCAATCCATCCTTGAAGGGCTCACCGGCAGATGCGATCTCAGCCGGTGTCAGCCCGAGGTATTCGAGATGGTCGCTGAACAATCCGGCGTTGTTGAGGCCGTTGTCGTAGATCGACCAGCCGTCTCCGGACAGCGAGTAGACCTGCGTCGGGAAGAGATCGTTAGGGGTGACCTGCCCCAAGATTTCGTCGGCCCCGAAGTCTTTGAACCAGTCGATAATGTAGGGCTGCCAAGACGTCGGGAACTCGTCGAGGAATGTGTTCAAAAATCCCCCTTGGGACGACGCGCTGTCACCCACCATGACGAAATCCAGAGCCTTGCTATCGATGCCGTAGTCATGAAGCTGCTGCTCGGCCATGCCCATGACGACAGAGCTCTGCGAGTAGCCGAAGACGTAGAGCGGATTTTCGGAGCTGAAATCGCCGGCCGCGTATTCGCTCTCGATCTTGTCGACCAATTGGTTCACGCCGTCATTGACGGCCGTGTTCAGCGTGCCGCCCGATACCACTTCCGGCATGTCCAGAGTGGACACGTTGTCGTAATTGGGGCCGACGTCGAAGCCTGCGGCTTTGAGGTACAGATCCGCGGCAGCGTCCGCGTATGCCGGGTTGTCGACCGGAATAATGACCAGCGCCTCGTCGACCAACTTGTAGTCGAGATGGCGAACGGTGTGCGTTGGGGTGAGAAAAATCGAAGTTGCGAGAATTGACGGGGCCGCAAGGATTGTGCTGACGGCGATTTTCGACATGAAATTGTTCTCCGGGCGGGCGGACGCAAGATCGCGCCGTATGAACTTGTGGGTGTCCCCTCCTACGCGGGACGCTCGTTTCGCCGTCGCGCAGCACCTTGCTGATAAAGCGCTGCGTTGGCGATCCGGGTAGACCCGCGTCGCATTGACTTGCCGTGCAGCAGCGATCTCCCGACCTCAGCCATTGAGGTCATTGG
>DATNFI010000135.1:0-3318 GCA_035606475.1 Mycobacterium sp.
CTGGGAGACGTGGGAATCGCCATCACGATGGATGATGGCGACGCCGGTGACTTCGACTACGCCTCGGGCGATGGCTTCAGCGAGATCGCGTTCGGGTTCGTGCCACCAGTGTCAGGGCTGGTCGAGGTGCTCATCGACGCCCAGTGCGTCGAAGGCACTCACCGGCTAACCACGTCCGATGAGTGGGGATGGTCGGATTCCGGCACCGGCCAGCGGAACTCACTGGTGCTGGACGTGCTTCATCCGAACGTGTCCGAGCCGTCCTACGCCGAGATGTCAGTTTTCGAGCTGCAAACCGACGACGACACGAGCACGGTTCGGGAGAACCTGACCCGCGGCGCGCACTACTTCGCGCAACTGTTCAGTGCCGGACCGGTGCCGGCCGGCGAGTCCGTCGTTGTGTGCGCGGGGACACGATCCTTCGATCTGAGCGGCACAAACGATGTGTCCATCCACAGCGCATCTGACTTCCGGTGGTTCATCAGCTCGGTGGAGATCCGGATCGCGCCCTAGTGGGATGGCCCCCCGGTTGGCCGGCGTGACTCACCCGGTGTGGGGTGTCAGGCCGGCCGCCGGGCTGCCTTCAGTCGCGCTGCCCCTAGTCCACGGCCGCGCCGGTCACCGTTCGCTCGGCTCGGGAATCTCGTTGTCGTGACGAGCCACGCGAGATTCCGTCTCAGCCCGGCGTTCGGTGGCATCTTGACCGGGCGCAAACGCCGGCTCCGTCGGCTCGGCCAGACGGCCATGCTCGTCGGCACCGGCATCCGGCCCGCGTTCGTGCTCGTAGGTGGTCGGCTCCGCCCACGACGAGGTTTCAGGAGCCGTGGTCGGCGCGGGTGCGACGCGCTCCTCCCTGGCGGTAAACGCGGCCGCGCGACGCTCAGCGGCTCGAACGTCCCGAACGCTATGTGTCGATATCCGGCCCAGCGCGAACGACGCGACGAACAGAATCGCCGCACCGATCGCATAGAAGAAGAAGAGCGACTCCAGGGTGCGGACACGGAGATCCGAAGTGGGGTCGGGTTGTCCGAGGTCAACGTTCAGGTAAGCCGCGAGCGGCGGCCCGAGGATCAACCACGCTCCACCGGCGACGCCCAACCAGGCACCGAAGATGGCCATCACGCGACTCGTGCTGAACAGCAGGATGAGGCCTCCTACGAAGGCCGCGGCTCCAGGGGCCACTTCCATGTAGCCGCGCTCGGCCGTCCACATCCACGCCTGGTTCGCTGACGGGGTGTAGGCGAAGTCGAAATACGGTCCAATGAATGGCACCAGTGCGGCCCATGCGCCGAGCACGACGAGCAGCAGGCCACTGAGTGCCCCGCGCGTTCGAGGAACGCGAAACCGGCTGCCTGCGGTCGTTGTCGACTGCGTCATCACTACCTCCTCGGGACTTTGGATGCCGAGGGGCCCAAGACGCCGCGGCAATGCGTCCCGACGAGGGTGTACCCAGCTTTGTCGTCTCTCTATCGCCCAGGACCATCAGGCGGGCGGCCCTGGCCGGGGTGTTGGGCCGGGGTGACCGGGGTGTTCTACGGGCGCGACCGGGCGCTGACGGCCCGCCATGGTGGCTGTCAACAGAACACCCCGAGTCAAGGAGCCGACAATGTCCACCCTTCACCTGCACCAGACCACCACCGCCACCCCGGAGCAGTTCCTGGCCGCGCTGACCGACTTCGGCCCGGACCGGTCGACCATCTTCCCCAACAGCCAAGACCAGCACCTGCAGGTGCACTCCCGTACCGCCGCCGACGTCACCGAAGGCACCGGCGGGGTGTGGGAACGGCTGCACTACGACTGGTCCGACCCGACCCGCATTGTGATCACCGACACCGACTCCAACGTGTGGGGCGGCCGATCCAGCTACGTCTACACGCTCAGCGCCCGGCCCGACGGCCGCACCGACATCGACGAGGTCGTGACGGCGACGGCAAAAACCTCAAAGGCCGCATCATCGGCTTCGGCCTCGGCACCGCCATCGGCAAGCACACCTTCGAAAAGGTTTGACCGGCACCGTCAAGGCCATCGAAGCCCGCACCACCACAGCACAGGCGGCCTAACCCACGCCACCACCCAGCCACCCGCCGCCGCACCCCGAACATACGCCTTCGGGGTGCGGCGCTCGCTGCTCCAACGCAGTCATCGGATGAAGCCAACCAGCGGTCATGATGTTGATGCCTGGTGCAACCGGGCGAGTCAGCTCACCACACAGCCGGGGTGGCGGTCGCCGCCCGCTGGAAATGCGTTGACGAGCGCATCGGCGATATGCCGGGCTCGTTGCGCGTATCCGTACGAGGTGTAGTGGATGCCGTCGGAGATAAACCATCTGTTCTGGACCACTGCGGCCCAGTCGTAAATTCGCATGTTTCGGTAGCGGGCGCAGGCTTGCAGCACGGCTGCGTTCCAGGCTTGCATGTTCGCCTCGGCGTAGGGGCCGCTGCCGAGTCGTGTCTTCACGTTGACCCACAGCACCGGCTGACCGGCGAGCAGCGTCATCATCTTGTTGATCCGGCCGACGCGGTCCAGGGCGGAGCCCACGAAGACATCGGCCGTGTCGTTTGTGCCCAGGGCGAGCACCCAGCAGCCGCGCACTCCGTGGCTAACTAGTCCCGATGCCGTCTGGTAGATGTTCGCTTCCCCGGGCTCGACGGTTTCGAGGATGGAGGTGCCGCCGGTGATCTCGATGTGCTCGGTCGTGGCGCCGACGCGCCGGTACTGGGCATCGATGCGGTCGGCCGGGTTGGGCAGGTAGTTGGGGTCGACCAGCCCGTCCGAAGTGGAGTCGCCCATGTGCGTCACGGTGGTGCACGAGGTTGTGACGGGTACCGCGCTCGGCCGGCTGGCGTTGACGGAGGGATGGCGCGAGGGCGTGGAGATGGTTGGAGACGTCTTCGGCGCCGTGATCGTGATGCCGGTCGAGGTGCTGGCTGACTCGGCCCGCGAGGTCGGGCTGGGGGCATCGGCCAACCCCACGCAGGCCGTCGCCAACACGGCGATCGCCGCGGTCGGGACGGTCCAGGCCCAGCCGCGGACGACCGCCAGCCGCGGGCGGCGGCGCCAGAGCCGGCCCAGGGCGCCGTGTCGAATCGGCTGCTCGACATACCTCCAAGACAGTGCAGCCAGCCCGATGGTGGCCGCCAGCTGCAGCCCGGCTCGTGGTAGGTCCACCCGGCCGGTATCGATGGCCGCCCCGGTCAGCACGATGACCGGAAGGTGCCACAAGTAGATGCCATAAGAGCGCACGCCGAGCCAGCGCAACGGTCCGCAGCCCAGTGCTCGCCCTACTCGACTGGCCGGATGCGCGGCCACGGCGACGAC
>DATNFI010000136.1:0-21829 GCA_035606475.1 Mycobacterium sp.
TCGCGCCAAATACAACCCGGGCCAGTTCTACGACGTCGACTATCGCGCGTTGATCGCTGACCCAATCGGGACGGTGACCGACATTTACCGCCACTTCGATATCCCGCTGACTGACGAGGCGCGGCAGGCGATGGAAAAGAGCCATGCCGAAAGTCAAAGCGGCGCCAGGGCTCCCAAGCACAAGTACTCGCTGGCCGACTACGGGCTGACCGCCGAGGAAGTCAAGGAGCGCTTCGCCGGGTTGTGATTCACTGTGCGCGACTGCGAATCTCGCTACGCGACACGCGGAGGAGCCGTCGCGAGATTCACATTCGGCGTAGCGATCAGCCGTCGCCGGGCGGAGTAGCGGTCGACGCCGCCTCCAGGCATCCTTCGGCGACCGCGTGTTCGATGCTGTCGGCGAGCTTCGGGCAGGCTCGCGTCCGCGCACTGGGTTCACCGTTGGCACGCACCTCGGCGAAATAGGCGCAGCGCTGCGATGCGTCGTTATTCCATTGCACCGCAGTGTGTCCGGGACCCAGGCGCTTGACGTTGACGGTGGCATGGCAGAACCGGCAGTCCACCGGCTGCAGGCCCGACGTCAGGTAGCGGGCCTTGTCGGCCTGAGTAGCGGCCTGTACCGCGGCGGCGCGATCCGGATCACTGGTGAAATTCGGTGCCTTGGACCAGGACCCGCCACCGCTGCCCGTCGGCGCCGGCTCGTCATGGTCGTGGTGATCGCCATGGAGCATCAGCATCGACCGAGCTAACCGATCGACATCGGGCGGCTGGCCGTCGGAGCTAGTCATGTCGCAGGTTGCTCGGTCTTTTCTTCTTCGGCCCGCTTCTGCAGGTTCTCGTCGACCTCGACATGCCACTTCTCGTTGGCGATGGTGGTGTCCACCTCGATCTCGAAGCGGTCCGTCATGTCCGGCGTGACGTCGGCGACGTCGACGTAGAACTGCTGGTACCAACGACGCATCTGGTACACCGCGCCGTCCTCCTCGACCAGCAACGGGTTGTCGATGCGGGTCTTGTGCTTCCAGATCTCGACGTCCTGCAGGAAGCCCTTGCTGACGCCCTCGGTGAACACCTTGGCGAGCTTGTTGGTCATCTTTTCGTCCATGCCCTTGGGCTTTTCGACGATGACGCCCCACTGCAGCACGAACGAGTTCTGCGTTACCGGGTAATGGCAGTTGATCAGGATCGACTCGGCCTTGTAGTCGCCGTACTTGTTGTGCAGCCAGTTGATCATGAACGACGGCCCGAAGTAGGACGCCTCCGAATCCAGGTGCGCCTCACCGTAGGAAGTGCCCAGATCGTTGACGTCGGGGCGACCGACGTTGTGCAGGTACTGCGAGGCGATGTGGCCCTCGAAGACGTTCTTGAAGTACGTCGGCAGACCGAAGTGGATGTAGAAGAAGTGCGCCATGTCGGTGACGTTGTCGATGATGTCCCGGCAGTTGGACCCCTCGATCAGGATCGAGTTCCACCGCCATTCGGTCCACTCGTCGCTGGCGGCCTCCGGGATCTCCGGGATCTGCACCTCGGGCTGCGGCGGGTTGCCCTCGTGGTCCTGCCAGACGAACAGCAGACCGCCGCGGACGTCGGTATGCCAGGACCGGGTGCGGGCCAGCCGTGGGGTGCGCTTGGCATACGGCACCAGCTTGCACTTGCCGTCACCACCCCAACGCCAATCGTGGAACGGGCAGGCGACCTCGTCGCCCTTGATGGTGCCTTGCGCCAGGTTGCCGCCCATGTGGCGGCAGTAGCCGTCGAGGACATGTACGTCGCCGTGGGAGTCGGCGAACACGACGAGGTGAGTGCCGAACGCCTCGATCCCGTGCGGCTCGCCGTCCAGGTAGTCCTTCACCGGCCCCAGGCAGTGCCAGCCGCGGGCATAGCGGTCCGGCAGGGTGCCGGCGTCGATCTCACGGACTTCGGCGGTTTCGGTAGCCATCAGGCCTCCACAGTTATCGGGCTTCTAACTAGAACACGTTACAGTTTTTGTCTTGGATTGCGCAATGACGGGGGCATTTGCTCCCCGGTCAATTGGGACATCACTGCCGGTTACCCGGCCTGCGGTATATCTGAACGATGCCGCTGTTCTCGTTTGAAGGCCGATCGCCGCGGGTTGATCCCACCGCATTCATTGCTCCCACCGCGACGCTGATCGGCGATGTGACGGTCGAAGCCGGGGCGTCGGTGTGGTTCAACACCGTGCTGCGCGCCGACTACGGGCCGGTGATCGTCCGCGCGGGAGCAAACGTGCAGGACGGTTCGGTGCTGCACTCGCCACCGGGCATCCCCGTCGACATCGGTCCCGGTGCGACCGTGGCGCACATGTGCATCATCCACGGCGCGCACATCGGCGACGAGGCGCTGATCGCCAACCACGCCACGGTGCTCGATGGCGCGGTGATCGGCGCCCGCAGTTTGATCGCGGCGGGCTCGCTGGTGACCGGCGGCACCAAGATTCCGGCCGGCGTGCTGGTGGTCGGAGCGCCGGCCACCGTCAAGGGTCCGATCGCGGGCACCGGTGCGGAGATGTGGGTGAAGGTGAACCCGAAGGCGTACCAGGATCTCGCTCAGCGCTATCTGGCTGGGCTGGAACCGATTTAGCCGCTCGCGGAGTTCTGCATCCAGTTCGGTGTCACTGGGAGCCCGTTGTGGTGACGGTATTCGGCGATCGCTTTGAGGTTTTTCATCTCCAGTAGGTGACCCGGTCCGAACATGTCCCAGAAGTCTCCGACCCACACCGGACGCTTCGGTGGGCTGGCATCCGGGTACGGGTTGCGTTCGTAGAACGGGTGGTGGCAGTTTGTCCACAGCACCACCGAACCCGGCTTGTCCAATACGGTTTGCGCGTCGACGACCCGCATCAGGTAGATCATCCACAGATGCTTGCCCTGATCCCACGCGCAGTGATAGTCAACGGTTCGGCCTTGTTCGCTAGCCACTGTGCGGACATAGATTTCAGTCTCCGACCCCAACCGGTCGTAGGCCCGCCAGAGCCCGGGCTCGTCGGTCTCGGTAAACCCGCGCAGGCTGTAGGTCCACTCTTCCAGGCAACGGGTATCGGCCATGTAGGCGAACAGCTCATCGGGCGGGCAGTCGATGTAGTCGTTGACGGTGATGTACTGACCGAATACCTCGTCGTGCGGGTACACCGAGTGCATCATTTCCATGATGATCGGGGTGGCCTTCTCCCGCGGACTGGTCTCGATCCGGGTAACCCCGGCGAGTGGCTGGACCCCGCCGGTGTGGGTGACGATATCTTCAAGCGCGGGCAGCGACATCGGATCGATCTCCTTCGTAAGCGAACGATCAAAAGTCTTGCAAAAGAGCAGATTTCGCTGGTAGTGCAGAGAATTACTATACACGTGTAGGTGATCTGGGAAGACGGGAAAAATTAATTTGCGATCCGTTGAACCAACTGGTCCTCCATCTCGTTGTAGATGGCACACGTGCCCGTGCGACGAGGTCGCACGGGCGTGGGAGCCGGTCGCGTTCGATTCGTCGCGGCCCAGTGAGTGCTGCGTTCTTCCGGAGGGCCATGAACACACGACTCGATACCCGTAGCCCTCTGAGTCGTTGGCTGACAATCGAACTGCGCGACGTTGTGCGCCAATATCGGGTTGGCGGGCAAGATGTGCGGGCTCTCGGTGGAGTGAGTCTCCAATTCGAAGGTGGGCAGTTTGTCTCGATCGTCGGGCCGTCCGGCGCGGGCAAGAGCACGATGCTGCACCTGCTTGGCGCCCTCGATTCGCCCGATTCGGGTTCGATCATGTTCGACGGTGCCGAGATCGGCCACTTGAGCGATGAGCAACGCTCCAGATTCCGTCATCATCGCGTCGGCTTCGTCTTCCAGTTCTTCAACCTGCTGCCAACGCTGTCGGCGTGGGAAAACGTGGCGGTTCCGAAACTGCTGGACGGCGTTCGTCTCGGCAGAGTCAGATCGGACGCGATACGCCTGCTGGACCGGGTTGGTCTTGGCGATCGGACGCAGCACCGACCAGCCGAGCTGTCAGGTGGTCAGATGCAACGGGTCGCGGTGGCCCGCGCGTTGATGATGAACCCGTCACTGATTCTTGCCGACGAACCGACCGGCAATCTCGACTCCGCCACGGGCACTTCGATTCTGGAGCTACTGGGCGAAGTAGCGCACGAAGAGGGCGGCAGACGTTTGGTGGTGATGGTGACGCACAACGCCGACGCCGCGGCGACAACCGATCGCGTCGTTACCCTGCAAGACGGACGCATCGGTTCCGACGAGCTTTCCCGGGTACGGAGATGAGCCCAGGCTCGGCGATCGCCGCCTCGGCCAGCCGGCTGCGCGTGTTCAGCCTTCGTGAACTCGTCGTGCATCGGCGTCGCACGGCCGCTTCGGTTGCCGTGATGGCGGTTTCGGCGATGTATCTCGTGGCGGTCATCGGAATCTTCGGGTCGATCACCGGATCGGTGAACCGGTTGGCCGACGGGATCGCGGGGATCGCCGCGCTGGAAGTTTCCGGCATCACCGACGCCGGTTTCCCCGACACGGTCGCAGCCGACGTCGCCGGGGTACCCGGCGTGGCGACCGCGGCCCCGATGATTCGGACCACGGCATCCACGGCGACGGGCCCGGTTCTACTATTCGGCGCGGACGCGAGCAGCGCCGAGTTGGGCGGCGCGTTGAAGGATGCCGTCCGCAAACCGGTGAAGGAGCTGTCCGAGAACCCCAATGGCGTTCAGGTTGGGCCCAGGGTCGGCGTTGCCAAAGGACAGAAATTCCAGTTGGGCTCCGCCTCGGTGACAGTCACCGAGGTGCTCACCGGCAAGCAGCTTGCCGATCTCAACGGCGGCCACTATGTCCTTGCCCCACTTGCTTTGGCGCAGAACATAACCGGGCGTCGGGGCCAACTCGACTCGATCCTGATCACCACCAAGCCGCACACTGATCTCGCGGCGGTACGCGCCGGGGTCACAGCGGCGGTGAAGGATCGGGCAATCGTGGCGGCGCCCAGTATGCGGGCAGTGCGAGCCGGTGACGGCGTCAAGCTGATGAACTACATGGCATTGATGGGTGCTGGAGTTGCGTTGCTCGTTGGCGCGTTCCTGGTCTACACCACGATGACGATGGCGATCACCCAGCGGCGTCCGGTGATCTCGATGCTGCGCGCAATCGGCGGTCGCCGCACCACCATAGTGCGCGACCTGCTTGCCGAATCTGCGCTTCTCGGGCTGATCGGTGGCGGCATTGGCTCCGCCATCGGAATAGCCATGGGTCGCATCGCGATTGGCCGACTGCCACCGGCGATCACCCAAGGTTTGGAAGCTCGGGTCGAATACTGGCTGCCCGGCTACGCGATACCGGCCACGCTGGCGGCGATCATCGCCACCGCAGTGGCGGCATCGGCGATGGCTGCCCGGCAGGTTTACAAGGTTTCACCGATCGAGGCCCTTGCGCCGGTGGGTGTTTCGGCGGCCGACTTTGTGCCACGCTGGCTTCGGATGGCTTTCGGTATCGCAGCCGTCGCGATTTTCGCGGTGTCGATTGTCGTCGTCCTCGGCCGGCGCGGCCCGCTGGCCTTCGCGGCCGTGTTCGCGCTCTTCACCGCTGAGATCGCCCTGGGCTTCGCGTTGACCGCGATCATGGTGAAGGCCACCGCGGCGATCGCCCGGCTGTTTGGGTCGGTGGGGCCATTGGCCGCGGCGACGATCGAGCGGGCACCGCGGCGGGTGTGGGCCACCGTGATGACGGTGCTCATTGCGGTGGTCACCACCATCGTCATAACGGGCACCAACGCCGACATGATCCGTTCGGCGCGAGCCATTTTCGCGCCGGTCGCGGGTGTCGACGTGTGGGTGAGCGCCGACCCGCCCGACAGCTATCCCGTCGACGCCCTGCCGCAAGACCTTGCCGACAAGGTGGCGGCCGTGCCGGGTGTTCGACGAGTCACGAAGGGCGCCTCCGGATTCGCCGAAGTCGGCGGCACCCGTGTCCTGCTGGACGGGTTCTCGGCCGGTACCGCCGATCCGCTCTTTGCGGCGCTGACTGTGCAGGTACGCAATTCGGTGCTCGAAGGTCGGGGCGTCGTGCTGTCGCAAAACCTCGGCAAGACGCTGCACGTTCGGGTCGGCGACGCGCTGCAGTTGCAGACGCCGCATGGCCCGCAGCGGACGACGGTGCTGGCTCTGGTCCCGTATTTCTCGACCGTGATCGGCACCGTTGGGTTAGACCTCGACCACATGCGGACATGGTTCGATCGCCCGGGCGCGACGGCATTACAGGTCAGCGCGGCCGCCGGGGTGGATCCGAATCGTCTGCTCGCCGATGTCCGGCGGGCGGTGCCGGCACCGAACTATGTGTACAGCGGTCGTACGGCGCTGGCGGGTCTCGAGGCGCCGCTGCACCAGAGCATGTTCATCGCCAACGCGGTATGGATCATCGTCGTATTCGTCGCGGCGGTAGCACTTTTCAATACGCTGACGCTTTCGGTGCTCGAGCGCCGTCGTGAAATCGGTGTGCTGCGCGCGATGGGTACCAGCAGGCGGTTCACCTTGCGGATGATCCTGGCCGAGGCAGCCGCCATCGGGATCGTCGGCGGTGTGTGCGGCCTGCTGTTTGGCTTGGCCGACCAGTGGCTCTACAGCCTGGTCAGCGGCGACCTGATGAACTTCACCGTCGACTTCCGGCCCAGCCCGACGGCACTGGTGTTCACCGTCGGCGCGCTGGCGGTCAGCTTGCTTGGATCGCTGCCGCCGGCGCGACGAGCGGCGCGGCTCAACATCATCGACGCCGTCAGCGTCGACTAAGGCGACGTCGGTTCAGCTATCCGCCTCAGAGGCCGAAGAAGTCGTTGGCAACAAGGATGTCCCACAGCCCGGCGAGGGGATCGGTGAAGGGAATGGTGAACGAGCTGTCGAGGCTCGGCATCATCGTGTCGACGAACGTGTTGACTGTCACGCCGGCCTCACCAATCCCGGTGCCGTCGGGAATCGTTATCCCCAACCCGGCCAAGAGATCCGACGTGTCCTTCCCGGACGTCAACACGTCGGTGATGCCGAGCGATGGGATGTTCAAGATCATCCCCTCGAAATTGTCGTCAGGGTCGGCCGCCCCGATCTCCGTGATGCCAAACATCTTCAGCAACGGATCGGTGGCAGAGATAAAGTCCGTATCGCACCCCAGCGAGTCGTCTATACAAACAGCATGGGCGACAGGGGTGGTTGCCAACGGGATGAGCCCCGCGGCGAGGAAGGCACCGGCGGTGCCGAGAACGAGTGTGATAGCGCGAGCACTCATCGGAGACTCCAATCGAGAGTGTGATTTACGTCACTTCCGCATGCCCTGAGGATATGCCCAAACAAACCTGAGCGCGAAACCCAGGAAGGGTGAGTAGATCCTGTGGAGCATATTGGAGACACGGGTGGTATGTGAACCAAGGCTTAACGTCATCTGAATGTGAGATGAACAAAAGATAACGATCGCGCAACGGAGTGAACCCGCCACGCTTCACGCATTGCGGTCGACGACCGTGGCGAATCCTTGCAGATGGGGGGTGCACGGCGGCGGTACCAGCGTTCGTCGGATGTTGCGGAGTCCGCCGGTGTCGAAGCCGGCGGCACTGATGGCGTCGACGGTTCGACGATTCGGCTCACACCCGGACGCCAGCCACGACCATGGCCTGGCGATCAGGTCCTGGAACCGACCCATCAGGCCGTCACCGCGGACATGCTCGAGCACCACCAGCCTGCCGCCGGGTGCGAGGACCCGCCGGATCTCGGCGAGGGTGGCGTCGACGTCGTCGACCGAGCACAACACCAGCCCGATGTGCACCGAGTCAAAGCTGTTGTCTGCGAACGGAATCGACTCGCCGATCCCTTCGACGATGTCGGCCTCGATGCCGTGGCGTCGTGCCAGCCCGGTGGCCATCCTGCGCATGGCCGCTTCGGGCTCGACCGCGGCCACCGACGTGACCGCCGCAGGGAGAAACAGCAGATCCGTTCCGGGGCCAAGGCCGACCATCAATAGCCGGCCGAATGCGTGGGCCATCGCCTCGCGTCGGTAGCGGCGATAGAACAGCCGGTCGAAGAGCGGCATGCCGAGCCGGTAGAGATAGGGGAACAGCGGATTACGGCGTGCCATGACTCACCCGCGCATTGCCCAGATCCATTCGGAATGGCGGGTATTCGTCGCGCATCATCGAGATATACACGGCCACCCGATAGCGCCACCTGACGATGCCGAGCAGCAGGTCGAACATGCCCGGGTTGATCGTGCCTTTAGACACCAGCCATACCGCGTTGGTGACGCACAGCAGCTGCAGGAACGGCTCCAACGCCCAGCAGAGAAGTATCTGCGGCAGGCCCAGGAGCCAGCGTGTCAACAGCGCGGCCCGGTTCGTCGGGCCGTCGGGGTAATCCACCTCGAGATCGGCGGGGTAGTCCGGTCGCGACGCCAGCGTGAAAGGCGGATACCTGTCGGTGCTGTTCATCGGGAAGCGATAGTTCATCAGCCGCCACGACCAGCGCAGCACACCGACATTGAAGTCGAACAGCGGTCGCGGATAGCGCGCGGTGAACATGATGGCGACACCGGCGGCGATCGTCGCGAGCGGATAGAGCAGGTACAGACCGATCAGAATGGGGTAGTGCGGCACCGCGAGTGCACACCATTTATAAAGACAGCTCCAGCGTGAGGGCGCGTCGAGGTCGCTCCGTACCCGAACGTGATCGTCCATGCCGCGCCTCCTGGGGCGATGTGCCGGTCGCCCTCTTGTGATGACGAGGGGGAGGAGCGCTCGGTTCAGATCTTGTGTGCGCTCGCGAACAGGCCGTGACGTGACGCCCATTCGTCGATGTGCCCCATGGTTATTGCGAGCTGGTTTCCATGAAAGACCATGTGGTCGGCGTTTGGAACCTCCACGTATGAAGCGTTTGGGAAAGATGCCGCGGTACGGCGCGCGATCCGTGGCGGCACAATACGGTCGTGACCGCCGCCGATGACGAGCACTGGTCCGGTAATGGCGCCGAAGTCGACGTCAGCAGCTTTGGACGGGTCCCTCCGCGGCATGGCGAGCTCGAAAAACAATATGCGGCCTGATTCGCAGACCAGGTTGTCGTAAGCCGCGCGGGCATCGGCTTCGGTCTGGCGACCGGCGACGCCCGCCCGAAACCGCTTCCAGCTAGGCGGATACACCGGCTTCGTCCATGGACGCGGCTGTCGGGCGTGGCGCAGCGATATCCCGAGGGTCGTCGGGTTCAAACCGGCTGGACCGATTGGCGACGGGCACGCGGCGATCATGCCGGCGTGATTGGTCCGAGCGGCGACCAGCTGAACGATGAGACCACCGAGCGAATGTCCAACCAGTAGCGGCGCGGCAGTCAGCGAAGCAACCAGGGCCACTAGATCATTCGCATAATCGCGAATGCTCAGCCGCGCGACTTTTGCCGCACCGTCCTGTAACGGCAGCTCGTGATGCCGCAGTGTCGGCGTATGGACGGTATAGCCGCGTTCCTCGAAGGCGGCGCGGGCCGGCGCCCACTGCTCCCCGCGGCTCCACGAGCCGTGAATGAGGACAACCTGCTTGTCGGACATGGACTCAAGCGTGACAGCAGACGGGGTCGAATGTAGGCCGATCGGCTCCGTTCAGATCTTGCGTGCGCTCGCGGTGGCTTGGTCGACTTCCCAGAATGCGCGCAGCGCCAGCATCCTGCCGTCGCTGTCGGCTTTGTAGGTGAAGACGCCTTCGGCGGTGACCTGATGTCCCGCGGCGGTGATCAGGATGTGCCCGACGTTGGCTTCCTCGTTGCCGCACTGGTACGTCTTGTCGAAGACGAACTCGATCTTGTCGGTGGGCGCAATCGCCTTGTCCCAGAACGCTGAGATGGCGTCTCGGCCGCGATGGCCTTTGCCCTCGGGGTCGAAATGCGAAGGGCCGATGGGGTCTTCGACGATGGCGTCATCGGCGAACACCGCCAGCCAGGCCTCTTTGTCGCGGGCCGCGACCGCGTCGCGGGATCGCTTGCCCGCCAGATGTGCCGGTGACTCGCTCATTGGCGCCGCTCCTCCAGTCCTTTTCCGATCGCACTACTCCGTTTATCGTCGCCGGCGCGGCTCATGATTGCCATCCCGAGTGAATGTAGGTGTCCGCGAAACGCTTCAGCGAGTCCTTCTTCTTCTCGATCGGCGCATCGGTCCCAAGCCCGTCGAGGATCCACGGGATGGTGATGTAGTCGGTGACCCCGATCTCGGCGAGCTCACGATGGCCGTCCACCCCGAACTTGTCGATGCATACCGCCTGGATCTCGAAAGGCAGTTGCGCGCGCCCGTTTTCGGCGCGCAGCGCGTCTAGCTTGCCAATGGTTTCGGCGAGCTGCGCGTGCGTCATCATCGCGCTGGTCCAACCGTCACCGACCCGCGCCGCTCGACGCAGCGCCACCTCGGTGTGTCCACCCACGTAAAACGGCACCGGTTCACTGGGCGCCGGGCTCATCTGCAGGCGGTCGAAATCATAGAAGTCGCCGTGGAATTCGACCATGCCGCCGCCCAGCACGAGCTTGATCACCTCGATCATCTCGTCGACCCGCTTGCCCCGCTTGGCGTAGGGCACCCCACACCACTCGAATTCCTCTGGCGCCCAGCCGATGCCGACGCCGAAACCGAACCGGTTGTTGGTCAGGTTGGCCACCGAGCCGACCTGGCGGGCCAGTAGCAGCGGGTTGCGCGAACCCAGCTTCATCACGTTCGTATAGAACCGCAGCTTCGAGGTGACCGCGCCCATCGCTCCCGCCAGGATGAGCGGGTCGACCCAGGGTGACTCCTCGTCGAACATCCGCTTGCCGTCGGCGGTGTAGGGGTAGTCGACGGACTGCTTCTCGAAATAGAAGATCGAGTCCGGCAGCGCTACCGAGTCGAACCCAACTTCTTCCGCGGTCCTGGCCAGCTCGGTCAGCTGGTCGATCTGCCCGAACGCGATACTGCAGGTGTATTTCATTTCTTGTCGGCTCCGACCACCCACATCGAGTAATACTGCGAGCCGCCGCCGTAGGCGTGGCCAAGGGCCTTGCGGGCGCCCTTAACCTGGTGATCGCCCGCCTTGCCCATCACCTGGATGGCCGCCTCGGCGAACCGGATCAGCCCGGACGCTCCGATCGGATTCGACGACAGCACGCCGCCGGACATGTTGAGCGGGATTCGACCGCCGATCTTGGTCTCACCGGCCTCGGTGAGCTTCCAGCCTTCACCCTCGGGCGCAAATCCCAAGTTCTCCAACCACATCGGCTCGAACCAGGAGAACGGCACGTAGATCTCCGCGCAGTCGATCTCGTCGATCGGGCTGGTGATACCGGCGGCCTTCCACAACGCCTTGGCGGCATCGCGTCCGGCTTGCGGGTTGACCTGGTCGCGTCCGGAGTAGGCCAGCGGTTCGGTGCGCAGCGCGGTGGCGTGAATCCAGGCCACCGGATGACCGTCGGCGACTCGCTTGTCGCCGAGGTCCTCGTTGCCGATCACCACCGCGCATGCGCCATCGGACGACGGGCACGTCTCGTCGAATCGGATGGGGTCCCAGAGCATCTGCGACGACATCACCTTGTCCACCGTGATGTCGGGTTGATGCAGATGCGCCAACGGGTTCTTGGCGCCGTTGAGTCGGTCCTTGACCGCGACCATGGCACCGATGTGCGTCGGCGCGCCCGATCGGCGGATGTAGGAGCGCACGTGCGGTGCGAAGTAGCCGCCCGCACCCGCGCCCACCGGCTTGGTGAACGGCACCGGAATGCTCAACGCCCACATGGCATTCGACTCGGACTGCTTCTCCCACGCCATCGCCAGCACCCGGCGGTACTTGCCCGACTGCACCAGGCTGGCCGCCACCACAGCGGTCGACCCGCCGACCGACCCGGCGGTGTGCACGCGGATCAGCGGTTTGTTGGTCGCGCCCACCGCGTCGGCCATGAACAGCTCCGGCATCATGACGCCCTCGAAGAAGTCGGGTGCCTTGCCGACCACCACCGCGTCGATGTCGTCCATGGTCGACCCGGAGTCGGCCAATGCCTTGTCGATGGCCTCGCGAACCAGGCCGTTCATCGACACGTCCTGGCGCTTGGCGACGTATTTCGTCTGTCCGGTGCCCAGCACCGCAGCCAACTGGCCTGCCATCAGACTATTTCCCTTCCAGCACGGCAACGAGATTCTGTTGCAGGACCGGGCCGCTGGTCGCGTGCGCAAGCACCCGGCCGGCCGATCCATCGAAGATGTGTTGTGCCGCAAAGCCGATGCGCTCCAGGCCGGCGGAGAACATCGGGTTGGCCGCCAACGCGCCGCCCGACGGGTTGATCTTGGTCGACGACGGCAGGCCGATGGCCTCGGTCAGGATCAACTGCTGATGGGTGAATGGCGCATAGATCTCGGCGATTTCGATCGAGCCGACGTCCCCGCCGCTTGCGGCCTTGGCCGATGCCTGCGTCGACGGTGAGGTGGTCAGGTCGCGGGCACCGAGGACCGGGGTCTCGATGCGGTGCTCGATGCCGGTGATCCACGCCGGGTTCTCGCGCAGCTCGCGGGCCTTGTCGCCGGCGGCCAGCACGATCGCCGAGGCGCCGTCGGCGATTGGCGCAATGTCATGGCGCCGAAGGGGATCCGCGAAGTACGGCCGGGCCAGCAACTCGTCGATGCTCTTGGCGGGCTTCTCCGAGTCGGTGCGATCGGATGCGGCGAACGAATCCAGCGCCACCTGAGCCATCTGCTCGGCGGTCCACTTGCCGGCATCCAGGCCCACGCGGGCCTGCAGCCCGGCCATCGACACCGAGTCAGGCCACAGCGGCGCGACCGTGTACGGATCGGTCTGCAGCGCAAGGACTCTGCGTAGTGTGCCCGCCGACGACTTGCCGAAGCCATAGACCAACGCGGTGTCGACCTCGCCGGTCAGCAGCTTGATGTAGGCCTCGTAGAGCGCCCACGCGCCGTCCATCTCCACGTGCGACTCGTTGATCGGTGGCACCGCCCCGATCGAGTCGATCGCGGAGATGAACGAGAATGCCCGGCCGGCAAGGTAATCGCACGATCCAGAGCACCAGAAGCCGATATCGGTCTGCTGCAGGCCGAGCTCTTCGTACAGCGAGCGGAAACACGGCATCAGCATCTCGACGCCGTTGGTGGTGCCGTCGGTGCGGCGCACGTGCGGCGCATGGGCGAATCCGACGACAGCTACATCGCGAAAAGTCACTTTGTTCCTTTTAGAGGTGGTGTTTGTAGGTGTCGTAGTCGGCGTCGGGTTCGCCGGTCGGCTTGAAGTACTCGATGTTGTCGATACCCAGGCCCCATTCCTCGCGGGGCTTCCACACCGCTTCGACCCGCATGCCCATCCGCACCTCGGTGGCGTCGATCTCCTGAATCAGGTGCAGGAACGCGATATCCGCGCCGTCGAGCAGCACGTAGGCCGCGACGTACGGCGGCTTGATGCGCTGGCCGGCGAACGGGATGTTGATGATCGCGAAGGTGGTCACCGTGCCCTTGTCCGGCAACTCGATGAAGTTGTCGAGCTCCAGACCGGTCGCCGGGTCGGCTTCCTTCGGCGGGAAATACACCTTGCCGTTGGCGCCGGTGCGCGCGCCCAGCAGCTTGCCCTCCTCGAGGGCTTTCAGGAACGCCGTCTCGGGAAGTGAAGCGGTGTGCTGGATTTCGATGGTGCTCGGCGTCACCTGAACCGTTACCGGCTCGCGGTCGTCCGACGCGTCGGGCACCGCCTCGGCTTCGTCGCCCAGCGCGAAGTAAGCGATGTCGGTGATCGCACCGGCCGGCTCGTCGGCCCAGTGGGCGTGCACCCGAGCGCCGTTGCTGATGGACTCGGACGATCCGGCATCAACCGCGTGCAGCAGCGCTACGTCGGCACCGTCCAGCTTGATCAGCGCCCAGGCGAACGGGCGGTCCAACGGTTGACCCTCAAGGGGTTCCGGCTGCCAGGTCCACGACACCACGGTCCCGACGCTGGCAACCGGAACGATCTCGGTCAGCCGCTCGTAGGTCACCGGGTCGAACTCGGCCGGCGGGACGTAAACCCGGCCGTCCGATCCCCGGACGCCGACGATGCGTCGCTCACGCAGGGCGGTGAAGAACTCACTCAGGGTGGGGCCGACTGAACGGGTGTAGTCGAATGACAGCTTCAGAGGCGCCGAGAGAGGCTTCTGATGGGTATCGATCTGCACCGGGCTGCTTTGGCTGGTGGTCACAGTGTCGAGTAGAACAGGTTCTAAGAATGGATTCAAGATAGGGTCGAGACCTCCCACGGAAGGTGGTGCGCATGAAGCTTGGACTCCAGCTGGGATATTGGGGCGCTCAGCCGCCCGACAACCACGCCGAACTGGTGGCGGCGGCCGAAGACGCCGGTTTCGATGCGGTCTTTACCGCCGAGGCCTGGGGGTCGGACGCCTATACGCCGCTGGCTTGGTTGGGCTCGTCGACGCAACGGCTGCGGCTGGGCACCTCCGTCGTGCAGCTGTCTGCACGCACCCCGACCGCGTGTGCGATGGCGGCCCTGACGCTGGATCACCTGTCCGGTGGCCGGCACATCCTGGGGCTTGGTGTGTCGGGGCCGCAGGTGGTGGAGGGCTGGTACGGCCAGTCGTTCCCCAAGCCGCTGGCCCGGACCCGCGAGTACGTCGACATCATCCGGCAGGTGTGGGCCCGCGAGAAGCCGGTGACCAGCGAGGGCCCGCACTACCCGCTGCCGTTGAAGAGTGAGCGCGCAACGGGTCTGGGCAAGCCACTCAAGTCGATCACCCATCCGCTGCGCTCCGACATCCCGATCATGCTCGGCGCCGAGGGACCCAAGAATGTGGCGCTGGCCGCCGAGGTCTGCGACGGCTGGCTGCCGATCTTCTACACCCCGCGGATGGCCGACACCTACAACGAATGGCTGGACGAGGGATTCGCGCGCCCGGGCGCCCGCCGCAGCCGCGAGGACTTCGAGATCTGCGCGACGGCCAACATCGTCATCACCGACGACCGTCCCGCGGCCTTCGCGGCGATGAAGCCCTACATCGCGCTCTACATGGGCGGGATGGGTGCGGAGGACACCAACTTCCACGCGGACGTGTATCGCCGGATGGGCTATGCCGAGGTGGTCGACGACGTCACCAAGCTGTTCCGCAGTGGACACAAGGACAAGGCCGCAGAGATCATCCCGGACGAGGTGATCGACGATGCCGCGATCGTCGGCGACGTCGACTACGTGCGTAAGCAGATCAAGGCCTGGGAGGCCGCCGGCGTGACCATGATGGTGGTCAGTGGCCGCAATACCGAGCAGGTCCGCGAACTGGCCGACCTCGTTTGAGCCGTTTCTTGCGGCTCTGCTAGAACACGTTCTAGATTGACCGGATGACAGCCTCACAGCACACCATCGCGGGCAGGGTAGTCACGATGCCGGTGCAGATCCGCAAGGCAACCCAGCACATGGCGATGTTTTCCGTGAACGCCGACGCCGCCCAGCACCTGATCGACTACAGCGGCCTGCAGGTCTGCCGTTACCTGCCCGGGCGCGCAGTCGTGGTCCTGATGTTGATGCACTACATCGACGGCGACCTGGACGAGTACTACGAATTCGGCACCAGCGTGATGGTCAACCCACCCGGATCGACGGCGAGCGGTCCGCGGGCCCTGGGGTCGGCCGGCGCCTTCATCCACCACCTGCCCGTCGACCAGCCGTTCACGCTGGAAGCCGGGACCAAGATCTGGGGCTACCCGAAAGTCATGGCGGACTTCACCATTCGCGACGGACGTCAGTTCGGGTTCGACTGCACCGTCGACGGCCAGCTGGTGATCGGCATGGACTTTCGGCGCGGGCTGCCGATTAGGCTGACCCCTCGCCAGCAGGCGCAGCGCAGCTACTCGCACCGCGACGGGATCACCCGCGAGACCGCGTTCGAGCACACCCTGGACGGTGTGCGCACCCGCTTCGGTGGAGTCCGTGTCCGGCTAGGCGATCATCCCTACGCGAAAGAGCTTGCGACGCTGGGTCTTCCGAAGCGCGCCATGCTGTCCAGCTCGGCTGACCACGTGCAGATGACATTCGGCGATGCCCAGGAGATCTCATGACGTCCACGATTCCGTCCACGATCATGAACATCGACCTGGCGGACGGCAACTTCTACGCCGACCGCCAGGCTTCGCGCGAGGCCTACCGCTGGATGCGCGCTAACCAACCGGTGTTCCGCGACCGCAACGGACTGGCGGGTGCGACCACCTATCAGGCCATCATCGACGCCGAGCGCAATCCGGAGCTGTTCTCCAACACCGGCGGCATCCGTCCCGATCAGCCCGGTATGCCGTACATGATCGACATGGACGACCCGTCACATCTGCTGCGGCGCAAGCTGGTGAACGCCGGCTTCACTCGCAAGCGGGTCACCGAGAAGGAGCCGTCGATCGCCCGGCTCTGTGACACCTTGATCGACGCCGTGTGTGAGCGGGGCGAGTGCGACTTCGTCCGCGACATCGCCGCCCCGCTGCCGATGGCGGTGATCGGCGACATGCTGGGCGTGCTGCCCGAGGAGCGTGGCTTGCTGCTGCAGTGGTCGGACGACCTGGTTTCGGGGCTGAGTTCGCACCTCGACCCGGCGGGGCCGGAATTCCAGACGGTAATGAATGCCTTTGCGGGATATACCGAATTCACCATGGCCACCATCGCCAAACGCCGCGCCGAGCCCACCGACGACCTGTTCTCCATCTTGGTGAACGCGGAAGTCGAGGGCCAGCGGATGAGCGACGACGAGATCGTGATGGAGACCCTGCTGATCCTGATCGGCGGTGACGAGACGACCCGGCACACGTTGTCCGGCGGCACCGAGCAGTTGGTGCGTCACCGCGATCAGTGGGATGCGCTGCGCGCCGACGCTGATGCGCTGCTGCCCGGCGCGATCGAGGAGATGCTGCGTTGGACTTCGCCGGTGAAGAATATGTGCCGAACGTTGACCGACGGCACCGAGTTTCACGGGACTGAGCTGAAGCAGGGCGAGAAGATCATGCTGCTGTTCGAGTCGGCGAACTTCGACGAGTCGATGTTCGAGAACGCCGATCAGTTCGACATCCGACGAGACCCGAACAGCCACGTCGCTTTTGGCTTCGGCACCCACTTCTGCCTGGGGAATCAGTTGGCCCGGTTGGAACTGCGCCTGATGACCGAGCGAGTGCTGGAACGTCTGCCCGATCTGCGGTTGGCCGACGAAGGCGACGGATTGCCTTTGCGCCCAGCCAATTTCGTCAGCGGTCTGGAGTCGATGCCGATGGTGTTCACACCGAGCGCGCCGGTCCTCGGCTAGGGCGCGGCGAGCGTGCACTCACGGCGGAAATCGTGGTTATTTTTCGCCACCATTGCACGCTCGGCGATTCCAGGCGGTCTGCACTCGTGCGATGACGCCACCTTCAGTGTCCTCGGCGGTCACTCGGATGGCGTACCAGCCGAGGTCGCGTAGCACTTCGTGCCGCGTGATGTCCTTACGGAATTGCCGTCGGTCGGTGCGGTGATGGTCGCCGTCATACTCGGCGGCAAGTTTCAACTCTTCCCATCCCATATCGAGGACGGCGACGAGTTGGCCGTGTTCGTCATAGACCGGAATCTGGGTCTTCGGCGGGGGAAAGCCGGCCCGAATGAGAAGAAGTCGTAGCCACGTTTCCCGAGGTGACTCTGCGCCGGCATCGACCAAGCCCAGTGCTCGATGCGCTCTTCGGATGCCGCGTCTTCCCTTATATCGCTCTGCAAGCAATTCGACGTCATCAGTCTTGAAATCTGTTGCGCGGGCGAGCGCGTCGATCGCCGCGACTGCCTTGCCGAGTGGATGGCGGCTGGCGATGTCCAAAGCGGTTCGTGCCGGGTTCGTTGCGCGCATACCGGCGCGTATATCGATCTCATCCTCGCCGTATTTGTCTGACCACGTCACGATGCCGTGCGGTGGACGTCGATAGTCGTATAGCAGTTCGGCAGGTCCCCGACCGCTGATCCATTTCGCGCCATGTATCGCAGAAGCGGAACAGCCGGCGATGACGCCGCGGCGGCGCGACCAGAGCCAAGCGGCATACGCACGCGACTCAGCGGTGAGTTCGGTGCCGCGAGGGACGTAGACGTCAGGATGAAGGGCAACGTAGCGGCTTCGGAGACGATGACGGGTCAGCCGCCCACACGCCAAAGCTTCGCTCCCGATGAACGGTTCCGTCATTGCCGAAGTGTGCCGTCAACCACCGACACTGACGGCCAACGTGCACACAGGGCGGAAAATCGGCGCCCTTTCCGCCGTGAATGCACGCTCGGCGGAATAGCGAACTCAGCGTCCCTTGAACTGCGGGGCGCGCTTCTCCTTGAAGGCCAACGGGCCCTCCTTGGCGTCCTCGGACAGGAACACGCCGATACCCAGTTGCGTGTCGATCTTGAACGCGTCGTTTTCGTGCATGCCCTCGGTCTCGCGAATGGAGCGCAGGATCGCCTGCACCGCAAGCGGGCCGTTGTTGGCGATCACGTCGGCGACCTCGAGCGCCTTCTCGAGCGCGGTGCCGTCGGGAACGACATAGCCGATGAGCCCGTAGGACAGGGCCTCGGCGGCGGTGATGTGCCGCCCGGTCAGCAGTAGGTCAGCGGCGATCGTGTAGGGGATCTGCCGCACCAGGCGTACCGCGGAGCCGCCCATCGGGTACAGGCTCCACTTGGCCTCCGAGATGCCGAACTTGGCGCTTTCGCCCGCGATGCGGATATCGGTGCCCTGCAGGATCTCGGTGCCGCCGGCGATGGCCGGACCTTCGACCGCGGCGATCAACGGTTTGGTCAGCCGACGTCCCTTGAGCAAAGCGTCGATGCGTGACGGGTCGTAGCTGCCGTCCTTGAACGAGTCGCCCGGTGGCTTTGCGGTTGCAGCCTTGAGGTCCATGCCGGCGCAGAAGTAGCCACCGGCCCCGGTCAGGATGCAGCAGCGGATGTCGGGATCGGTGTCGACGCGGTCCCACGCCTCGACCATGATCGAGAGCATCTCGGTGGAAAGTGCATTGCGGGCTTCGGGGCGGTTCAGCGTCAGGATCAGGGTGTGTCCGCGCTGCTCAATGAGGGCGTCGGCCTTTTTTTCGGACTCGCTCACCAGTGAATACCTTCCTGCGCGTCGGCCTGAAACTTGTCAGGAAATGTAACACGTTCTAATTTAGGGTCCGTGGCCCTGAATATTGCCGACTTGGCGGAGCACGCCATCGATGCCGTCCCTGACCGTGTAGCCCTGATCTGCGGCGAGGAGCAACTGACCTACGCCCAGCTCGAGGAGAAGGCCAACCGCCTGGCGCACTACCTGCAGGAGCAGGGCGTGCAGAAGGACGACAAGGTCGGCCTGTACTGCCGCAACCGCATCGAGATCGTCATAGCGATGCTGGGCATCGTCAAAGCGGGCGCGATCCTGGTCAACGTCAACTACCGCTATGTCGAGGGCGAACTGCGCTATCTGTTCGACAACTCCGACATGGTCGCGCTGGTGCACGAACGCCAGTACTCCGAGCGCGTCGCCAACGTCCTGCCGGACACCCCCAACGTGAAGACCGTCCTCGTCGTCGAAGACGGCAGCGATGCTGACTACACCAGCTATGGCGGCGTCGAGTTTTACGCCGCGATCGCCGACAGCTCGCCCGAGCGTGACTTCGGCCCGCGCAGTGCCGACGACATCTACCTGCTGTACACCGGTGGCACCACCGGCTTCCCGAAGGGCGTGATGTGGCGCCACGAGGACATCTACCGGGTGCTGTTCGGTGGAACCGACTTCGCCACAGGCGAATTCATCGCAGACGAGTACGACCTGGCCAAGGGCGCGGCGGCCAACCCGCCGATGGTCCGCCACCCGATCCCGCCGATGATCCACGGCGCCACCCAGTCGGCCACTTGGATGTCGATCTTCTCGGGCCAAACTACCGTTCTCGCACCGGAATTCAACGCCGATGAGGTGTGGCGCACGATTCACGACCACAAGGTGAACCTGCTGTTCTTCACTGGTGACGCGATGGCGCGGCCACTGCTTGACGCGCTGCTTGCCCACCAGGACAAAGGTAATGAGTACGACCTGTCATCGCTGTTCCTGCTTGCCTCGACGGCGGCGCTCTTCTCGCCGAGCATCAAGGAGAAGTTCCTCGAGCTGCTGCCCAACCGGGTCATCACCGACTCAATTGGCTCCTCGGAGACCGGCTTTGGTGGTACCAGCATCGTCGCGAAGGATGCCCCGCACAGCGGTGGTCCGCGCGTGACGATCGACCATCGCACCGTCGTCCTCGACGAGGACGGCAACGAGGTCAAGCCGGGCTCCGGGGTCCGCGGCTTCATCGCCAAGAAGGGCAACATTCCGGTCGGCTACTACAAGGACGACGAAAAAACCCGGCAGACCTTCCGAGTTTTCAACGGCGTCCGCTATGCGATCCCGGGCGACTTCGCCACGGTCGAGGAAGACGGCAGCGTGACGATGCTGGGCCGCGGCTCGGTATCGATCAACAGCGGCGGCGAGAAGATCTACCCCGAAGAAGTCGAGGCCGCGCTGAAGGGGCACCCCGACGTCTTCGACGCCCTCGTCGTCGGTGTGCCCGACCCGCGCTACGGCCAGCACGTGGCCGCGGTCGTGCAGGCCCGGCCCGGCGCCCGGCCCGCGCTGTCCGACCTGGACTCGTTCGTCCGCGCCGAGATCGCGGGATACAAAGTGCCGCGCAGTCTTTGGCTGGTCGACGAGGTCAAGCGGTCGCCAGCGGGCAAGCCGGATTACCGGTGGGCCAAGGAGCAGACCGAGGCGCGACCGGCCGACGACGTACACGCCGCACACGCGACCGCTTGACCGACTTCGTCAAGAGTCACCCCGGTGCGCCGGCCGGCTTCTTCGAGTGTGAAGCCGCTGGGTTGCGATGGCTCGCGGCGGCCGACGGCGGAGTTCCGTGCGTGCCGGTTGTGTCGGTGGACGCGACGAGTCTGACGCTGCGGCGGCTCGAGTCCGTGCCTCCCGGCCGGCAAGCGGCGCTGGAGTTCGGTAGTCGGCTGGCTATGACGCACGACGGCGGGGCCGCGGGTTTCGGCGCCGGCCCCGACGGATGGGACGGGCCCGGGTTCTTCGGGCCGCTGACCCAGCCGTTGCCGATGTCGCTGCGGCCGCAACCACTTTGGGGCACGTTCTATGCCGACGAGCGGCTGGCCCCGATGGCCGCGCTGGCCGCGCCCCGGCTTTCGGCGTCCACCCGGGATGCCGTCGATGCCGTCGCGGCACGTTGCCGGGCAGGCGATTTCGACGACGGCGATGCTCCGGCCAGGCTGCACGGTGACCTGTGGGGCGGCAACGTGATGTGGACGCCGGACGGGGTGGTGCTGATCGACCCGGCCGCCCATGGTGGCCACCGCGAGAACGACCTCGCCATGCTGGCCCTGTTCGGCTGCCCCTACTACGACGAGATCGTCGAGGGCTACCAGCGGGTGCACCCGCTCGGGCAGGGCTGGCGTAAGCGCATCGGACTGCACCAGCTCTTTGCGCTGCTGGCGCACGTAGTGCTGTTCGGCGGTGGGCACGCGCGGCGGACGGATGTCTGTGCCCGCGCCGCGCTGGCCATCTGAGGCGCATCTACAGTCGAAGCGTGAATGGCGCGCAGGCTCTGATCAATACCCTGGTCGATGGTGGCGTCGACGTGTGCTTCGCCAATCCCGGCACGTCCGAGATGCACTTTGTCGCGGCATTGGACACCGTCCCGCAGATGCGAGGCGTGCTGACGCTCTTCGAGGGCATCGCCACCGGCGCGGCCGACGGCTACGCGCGCATCGCAGACCGGCCCGCCGCGGTGCTCCTGCATCTGGGCCCCGGCCTGGGTAACGGCCTGGCCAAC
>DATNFI010000137.1:0-9328 GCA_035606475.1 Mycobacterium sp.
TGCCCGTGCCGACGAACGGCGCTCCGGTGATGCTGTCGACCTACCACGGAGCCGGCGCAGCCGAGGAAGCACGGCTCGGAAGGCTTTGACGAATGAGACTGTTGCATGACTAGACGCGGTGGATTCGGATAGCGGTACCAGCGCGGACGATGTGACGAATTTCTCGACCGGGCATCCTTGCCGGCAAATAAGATTTACCCGCAACGACTGGAGAACAAATGCGAGGCAAATCGCGACGCAGTTGCCGCGGGGAAATGCGTCATCGAACGCCCCGTTGCGGCTGCTCGCACGGCGATATCATCGTCACCTCGCGGTCGAGGTCCCGGCTCGGCGTCCCGAATGAGCGCCGAAAGGAATGCGATTGACGGACCAGACATTCCTGGATCTAACACGGCAAAGAGCCGAAACATACCGCAATAAAGCCGCTTTCGACTACTGCCGCTATTTCGCCGATGGCGAACAACACAGCCAACTGACTTTCGGTGAACTCGACAACAGGGCGCGGGCTGTCGCGTCGGTATTGCAGCGAATGGGCGCCACGGGTGAACGCGCTTTGGTGCTGTGCCCGTCGGGCCTGGACTTCATCGTCGCGTTCTTCGGGTGCATATACGCCGGGGCGGTGCCGGTGCCGGTACACCCGCCCGCCCGCGCCCGGGTGATCGGCCGGGTCGCGTCGATCGTGCAGGACACCGAGGCGCGGTTCACCGTGACGACCGCCGAAACCCAGGCGCAGTTCCAGGGCGCGATCGATGGCATGACCGACGGTCCCGGCATGCAGTGGTGCGCCGTGGACGACCTGGCTGACCAGGCCGGCGCTGCCGGGGCGTGGGTGGCTCCCGACATCGACCCCGACACCACCGCGATGCTGCAGTACACCTCGGGTTCGACGGGCTCACCGAAAGGCGTTGTGGTGAGCCATCGCAACCTGCTGAGCAACGTGGAAGCCATTCGTACGGCGTGGGGCGGCGGAAACGACCGGGCCAAAGGCGTGTTCTGGCTGCCGCTGCACCACGACATGGGGCTGATCGGCGGCATTCTCACGTCGATCTACGTGGGGGCCACGTCCTACTTCATGCCGCCCGAGTCGTTCATCGAGCGCCCGATGCGCTGGCTGGAGGCGATAGCCAAGCACGGCGGCACGATCACCGCGGCGCCGAACTTTGCCTACCAACTGTGTGTCGACCTCAGCAGCCCCGAAGAGCGCGCGGCGCTGGATCTGTCCACGATGGCGACCGCGATGTGCGGCGCGGAACCGATCCGGGCCGCGACGCTGCAACGGTTCATCGACGCGTTCGCCCCGGCAGGCTTCCGGCCGCAGGGGTTCGCCCCCGTCTACGGGATGGCCGAATCCACCCTGCTGGTCTCCGGCAAGGCGGAACAGGATCGCACCGCGCCGATCGTCCGGCACCTGGACAGCGACGCGCTGCGCGATCACCGCATCGTGCCCGTTGCCCCGGGATCCCCAGACGCCGCGGCCTTCGTGGCCTGTGGCCAAACCCAGCAGGGTCACGAGGCCGTCATCGTCGACCCGGCGACCGGCCGGCCGTGCGCGGACGACCAGGTGGGCGAGATCTGGCTGGCCGGCGGCAGTGTCGCTCAGGGCTATTGGGGCAAGCCGGCCGAAACGGCGGAAACCTTCAACGCATTCCTCGCCGACACCGGACGCGGGCCGTTTCTCCGCACCGGCGACCTCGGCTTCCATCTCGACGGCGAACTGTTCGTATCGGGTCGCCTGAAAGACCTCATCGTCATCCGCGGCCGCAATCACTACCCCGAAGACATCGAAGCCACCGTGCAGGACAGCCACGACGCACTGCTGCGCGGTCGCGGAGCAGCATTTTCGGTCACGCTCGATTCGGATGCCGGCGAGCAACTCGTCGTCGTGCAGGAAGTCGACCGCTACCGGGCCGCTGACATCGACACCGACGAGGTGCTCGCCGCGATCCGCACCGCCGTGACCGAACATCACGAAATCCGGCCGCACGCAATCGTTCTCACCGAGCCGTCGACCATTCCCACCACGTCGAGCGGGAAGATTCGCCGCAACCGCTCCCGGCAACGTTTTCTCGACGGTGACCTCGCCGCGATTGCACAGTGGCGGGAAGCGTCGTCGGGCGCACCTCGCCACGCGGCGGATGCCGCACCACTGCGCGGCACAACCGACGCCGGGGAATTGGCGGCCTGGTTGGCCGCGCAACTTGCCGACATGCTCGACCTTCCCCCGACCGAGATCGACACATCGCTGCCGTTCGCCCACTACGGCCTTGACTCGGTGCGCGCGGTCCGGCTCACCGCCACGCTGGCAGAGCATGTGGGACAAGAACTTTCACCGACGCTGCCGTACGAGTACCCGACCATCGACGCGCTCTGCGCCTACCTGACCGAAGGCGTCGCGGCGGACCCAGCGCCGCACGTCACCGAGGCACGGGCGGTGGCGGCCGACGAGCCGATCGCGATCATCGGCATCGGTTGCCGGTTCCCGGGAGCCGATGGCCCGGCGGCATTCTGGGAGCTGCTCACCGACGGCCGAGACGCCGTCGGCGACATTCCGCGTGAGCGCTGGACCCCGGACCCGAGCGGCGTCGGGCAGGGTGGATTCCTCGATCAGGTCGACCAGTTCGATGCCAAGTTCTTCAACATCTCGCCTCGCGAGGCGGCGCGCATCGACCCCCAGCAGCGCCTGCTGCTGGAGGTGGCCTGGGAGGCGTTGGAAGACGCCGGCCAGGTGACCGCGCGGCTGGCCGGTAGCCCGACGGGCGTGTTCGTCGGCGTCTCGACCTACGACTACGGCAGCCTGCAGTTCGGCCGGCCCGACCTGATCGACGCCTACAGTGGCACCGGCGGCGCGCTGAGCATCGCCGCCAACCGGCTGTCCTATGCGCTGGATCTGCACGGCCCGAGCATGGCGATCGACACCGCGTGTTCGTCGTCGCTCGTCGCCGTCCACCTGGCCTGCCGCAGCCTGCGCGACGGCGAGTCGACGCTGGCCATCGCCGGCGGCGTTAACGTCATCCTGTCCCCCGCGTTGGGCCTCAACTTCAGCAAGGCCACGCTGATGGCAGCCGACGGCCGCTGCAAGACGTTCGACGCCGCGGCCGACGGATATGTGCGGGGCGAAGGCGCCGGCGTCGTTGTCTTGAAGCCGTTGAGCCAGGCGCTGACCGACGGCGACCGGATCTATGCCGTGCTGCGCGGCAGCGCCACCAATCACGACGGCCGGACCAACGGTTTGACGGCACCCAGCCGGCACGCGCAGGAAGCCGTGCTGACCGAGGCCTACCGTCACGCGGGCCTGTCCCCCAGCGCCGTTCAATACGTCGAGGCGCACGGCACCGGCACGGCACTGGGCGACACGATCGAGGCCAACGCGCTCGGCGCCATCCTGGCCGAAGGACGCACACCGGACACTCCCTGCTTGATCGGATCGGTGAAGACCAACATCGGCCATCTGGAGGCGGCGGCCGGGATGGCCGGACTGATCAAGACGGCATTGGCGTTGCAGCACCGTGAGATTCCGGCGAGCCTGCACTTCGATCAACCGAATCCGCATATCCCGTTCGAACGGCTCGCGCTGAAGGTGGCCGACGTTCGCACGCCGTGGCCGCTGAACAATCGGCGGGCCGTCGCCGGGGTCAGCTCATTCGGCTTCGGCGGCACCAACGCACACGTCGTCATGACCGAGGCACCCGAAGTCCGGGCGCCGCAATCGTACGACGCGAATGGTTGTGCCGAGCTGTTAGCGCTCTCGGCACGATCACCAGAAGCGTTGTCCGCGTTGGCGGGCCGCTACGAACGGGCACTGCGCGCCGGAACGTCGCCGGCCGACCTCAGTTACACCGCCGGCGCGCGCCGCGACCACCACGACCACCGGCTGGCCGTCATCGGTCGCGACGCCGCCGAGCTGTCCGAGTCGCTCGCCGCCTACCGACAGGGCGAGAGCCGGCCCGGATGGACGGCCGGACGACACCGTCCCGGGCCAGGTGTCGTGTTCGTCTTCTCCGGGCAGGGATCCCAGTGGCGCGGCATGGGACAGCAACTGCACGCCGAAGAAGAGGTGTTCCGGGACGCGCTGGCCGACTGCGACCGCGCCATGCGCCCCCACCTGGGTGCCTCGGTGATCGACGCGCTGCTGGCCGGCGACAGCCTCGACGACATCGGCGTGATCCAGCCGGCCATCTTCGCCATGCAGGTCGCCCTGGCGGCGCTGTGGCGGTCATGGGGAGTGGAACCCGCCGCCGTGATCGGGCACAGCATGGGCGAGGTGGCCGCCGCGCACGTCGCGGGCGCCCTGGACCTCGACGACGCGGCGCGGGTGATCTGCGCGCGGGCCCGCCTGCTCCGCGGAGCGGCCGGTGGCGGGGCGATGCTCTCCGCGGAGCTGTCGCGCGCCGAGGCGGACGAGCTCATTGCCGGACGTGAGAGCCGGGTCGCCGTCGCGGCGAGCAACTCGGTGCGGTCGACGGTGCTCTCGGGCGATTCGGATGTGTTGGCCGAGTTGATGTCTGAGATCGAGCGGCGGATGAGGTTTTGCCGTTGGGTCGATGTCGACGTGGCCTCGCACAGCCCGCGGATGGATGCCCTGCGCGACGACCTCGCCGCCGCACTCACCGGTATTCGACTCTCGGCCACCACGACGCCCATGTACTCCACCGTGACCGACGAACCGATCGACGGCGCGACCCTGGACGGCGCCTACTGGGTGGCGAATCTCCGCTCGCCGGTGCGCTTCTCGCCGACCGCGCGGCAGCTCTTGGAGCAGGGCCACCAGGTGTTCCTGGAGGCCAGCCCGCACCCCGTCCTGTTGAGCGCGCTGCGCGAGGACGCCGACGACCTCGGCCGCGCGTGCACACTGGTGCCGTCGATGCGTCGCGATCAGGGTGGGCGCGACGACGTGTTGGCCGCGCTCGGCGTCCTCTACGCCAGTGGACAATCCGTGGCCTGGGACCGCCTGCATCCGCGCGGGGGCCGACTGGTCTCGGCACCCACGTATCCGTGGCAGCGCGAACGGTTCTGGCTGGACTTGGCGGCTCCCGGCACTTCGGCCGTTACCGACGCGTCGCCGTGGCGGGGGCCGATTCGGTCGTCGGTCCAGCCGAACACGATGCTCTGCGAGATCGACGTCAGCACCGACCTTTTCCCGATATTGAGCGACCACCGCGTGCAGGGCTCGGTGGTCGTCCCGGCGGCCACCCTGCTCGAGCTCGCGGTCGCGGGCGCCGCGCGAGCCTTCGGCACGCCCCGTATGCCGCGCGACGTCGTCTTCCATCGCTCGCTGGTTCTCGATGGCGCGCAGCCGCGGACTGTGCAGCTGTCCCTGCGCGGCGAGCCGACGGGCCCGCAATCCTTCGAGTTGCACAGCATGGATCCCACCGCGACGGTGCTGGCGAGCGGCGCGCTGGCCGCCGGCGAACCGAGCGCCGAGGCGCACAATCCCGATGATGTCCGAAACCGTTGTGCAGAGCGGATTTCCGGGGCAGCGTTCTACAGTCGGCTCGCGCAGCACGGCCTGGAGTACGGGCCGGCGTTCCAGAAGGTGACGGACGTCTGGCGCCGCGACGGCGAGGCGATCGCCCGGCTATCGCCTGGGGACGCCGGCGACTTCGATGCGGCGTTGCTGGACGGCTGCTTTCAGACGCTCGCCGCCACGCTTCCTGCCAGCAACGGGCACTCGCACGACACGTACCTACCGGTCGGCGTTGCGGATCTGTGTGTGCGCGCGTCGTTTTCCGACGGCGTTTGGTGCTATGCGCGGTTGCGCGACGGCTCCGAGGGCGATGTGTTCCTGCTCGACCAGTCCGGGGCGGTGCTCACGGCGGTAAAAGGGCTGCGGCTCAAGAAGATCGCGGATTCCGCGTCAAGCGCCGGCTCTTCTGCTCATGACGACCTCTACGTGCCGCGCTGGGAGGCCGCGAGACTCGCTGCGTCCGAGCGTGATTCGGGCGGCGCGGGCAACTGGCTGATCTTCGGCGACGGCGGCGCCACGACGGGCACCACCCGAAAACTCCTCGAACAGCGCTCCCGAACCTGTGTCCTCGTCGAACCGGGAGCCGACTTCGCACGACTGGGACCGGACCATTACCGGCTCGATCCGGCTCAGCCGCAACAGTTCCGGCGGCTTCTCGACGACCTGCAGGCGCCGTTGCATGGGGTGGTCCACCTGTGGAGCCTGACGGATTCACTGGAATCGGGACGCGTCCTCGGCCCCACCAGCGTGCTGCATCTCGTACAGGCGTTGACGGCGACATCACAGCAGCACTCACCGCGACTATGGCTGGTGACGCAGGGCACTCAACCGGTCGCGGCGGACACGGACGTCGTATCTCTCGCCCAGGCGCCGCTGTGGGGCATGGGCCGAAGCATCGCCCACGAGCATCCAGAGCTGCGCTGCTCGCGGGTCGACCTGCCAATCCACCCGCAACCCGACGATGTGGCGGCCCTCGTCGAGGAGTTGCTGGCCGACGCGGGCGATACCGATGTCGCGTTTCGGGGTGCACGACGCCACGTCGCGAGGCTGGCCCCGTTCGTCGTAGAGCCGGAAGCCGCTGCGCCGCAGGCAGGCTCCGGCTTCCGGATGGAGTATTCGCGGCCCGGTGTTCTCGACGACATCGACACCCGCGCGGTCGCCCGTCGCGCGCCCGCACCGGGCGAGGTCGAAATCCAGGTTCATGCAACCGGGTTGAACTTCATCGACGTGATGCGCGCCCTCGGCGTCTACCCGGGCCAGGACGGCGGGCCCACCCAGATCGGCGTCGAATGCTCCGGCGTCGTGACCGCGGTGGGCCGTGACGTCGAGGACGTGCGCGCCGGAGACTCCGTCATCGCCTTGGCGGCCGAGGGTGTCGGCTCCTTTGTCACCACCCCGGCCAGCCTGGTGACGCCCAAGCCGGTCGAGCTCAGCTTCGAGGAAGCCGCGACGATTCCCATCGCGTACCTGACGGCCTACTACGCACTGCACGAGCAGGCCAGGCTGCGGCGCGGCGAGCGCGTGCTCATTCACTCAGCGGCCGGCGGCGTCGGCCTGGCCGCCGTCGAAGTCGCCCGCTGGCTGAACGCGACGGTGTTCGCCACCGCCGGTACTCCCGAGAAACGCGAGCACCTGCACGGGCTCGGCATTGAGCACGTATTCGATTCTCGCTCACTGGGTTTCGCCGATCAGGTGCTGGCCGCGACCGGCGGCGAAGGCGTCGACGTGGTACTCAACTCGCTATCCGGCGAGGCGATCTCGCACAGTCTCGAGGCGCTGAGCCGCTACGGCCGATTCCTGGAAATCGGGAAGACCGACATCTACGGCCAGGGCCGACTCCAGATGTGGCAACTGCGGAACAACGCCTCCTACATCGTCATTGACCTCGCGCAGCTGATCGCCGACCGGCCGGCCTACGTGGGCGCGCTGCTGCGTGACATCGTCGCTCATCTCGAGCAGGGCGCGTTCCGCCCACTGCCGGTGCGCACCTTCCCGGCCGAGAAGACCGCCACCGCGCTGCGAACTCTGGCGCAGGGCAAGCAGATCGGCAAGGTCGCGGTGTCGGTGGACAGGCGGCAGCCAGGTCACCACGAACAGCTCCCCGCCCAGTTCGAGCCCGACGCCACCTATCTGATCACCGGTGGGCTCGGCGGCATCGGTCTCGCCACCGCGTCCTGGATGGTCGAGCGCGGCGCCAAGCATCTGGTGTTGCTCGGACGCCGACCGGCATCGGAGGCGGGGCAGCGTGCCGTCGACGATCTGCGAGCCAACGGCAGCGAGGTGGTCTATGCGCGCGCCGACGTCGCCCACACCGACCAGCTGGCCCCGGTGCTCGAGTCGATCCGCGCAACCATGCCGCCATTGCGCGGCGTCGTTCACGCGGCGGGAATCCTCGACGACGGCATCGTCGCGCGCCTGGACGACCGACGGCTGCGTGAGGTCATGGCGCCCAAACTCGACGGCGCCTGGAATCTGCACACGCTCACCCGAGATGCGGCACTGGACTTCTTCGTGCTTTTCTCCTCCGCCGCAGCACTTTTGGGTTCACCCGGGCAAGCGCACTACGCCGCGGGCAACGCCTTCCTGGACGCGCTGGCGTGGCATCGACGCGCGCACGGCAGGCCCGCGCTCAGCATCAACTGGGGCCCGTGGGCCGGGGTCGGCCTGGTCAACAGGCCCGAACAGCAACGAAACCTCGAGCGGCACGGCATGATTCCCATCCCGGTCGCCGACGGCGTACGGACGCTGGCGAGACTGTTCCGGTCATCGGCCACCCAGGTCGCCGTCCTGCGGATGGACCCGTCGCAGATCGCGCACCTGACCGGCGCTCCGGCGCCCGCCGCCGCCCCCGAGCGCCACGACAACCTTCGCGACGCGCTCTTACCCGCCGACGAGAACGGGCGCCGACGCCAACTCACGTCGTATCTCACCGAACAAACAGCCGGCAAACTCGGCCTGGCACCGTCGCAGCTGGACGTCGAGTCGCCGTTGCAGCAACTCGGGGTCGACTCGCTGGTCGCGGTGGAGTTGCGCGCGCAGATCGAGCGCGACCTGGGCGTCGTCGTGCCGGTCGTCCGCCTGCTGGACGGTCTGAGCGTGACAGGGCTGGCGGGCTGGCTGGTCGACCAATTATCCAGCACCACTGCGCAACCCGCCCCTGTTGAGACCGACGACGTGCCCGCCGTCAACGGGTCCAATGGCGCCGACCCGCAGTGGCTCGACGTCCTGGGCCGGCTGCCCGACATCTCGGACGACGACGTCGACGCGCTGCTTCGCGATGTCCTCGCGGCAAAGGAAGGTCAGGATGACGGATAACCTCGCCGGCCTGTCCGCCGAAGAGAAACGCGTGCTGCTGGCCCGCCTGCTGATGGAGAAGGCGGAAGCGTCGGCATCGGCGTATCCGCTGTCGCATGGTCAGCGGTCGCTGTGGTTCCTCTACCAGCTTGCGCCGGGCAGCCCCGCCTACACGATCACCTACGCCGGGCAGATCCGCGGCCGGCTCAATGCGACCGCACTGGATGCCGCGGCCCAAGCGCTGGTCGACCGGCACGAGATCTTGCGGACCACCTACACCACGCGTGACGGCCAACCGGTCCAGCTCGTCCACCCCCGCCTGCCGGTGCGCGTCGACCACCTCGAGATGGACCCCGACGAGACTCAGCGATGGCTGCGGCGAGAAGCCGACCGCCCCTTCGACTTACGCACCGGCCCGGTGGTGCGCTTCAACCTGATCACCCAGGGCTCCGGCGAGCACCTGCTGGTGCTGACCCTGCATCACATCGCCGTCGACATGTGGTCGATCGACCTGATCCTCGACGAGCTCCGGCAGCTGTATGCCGCCGAGTATGGCTCACCGGCTCCGCC
>DATNFI010000138.1:0-2340 GCA_035606475.1 Mycobacterium sp.
GGTGCCGTTCACCGCGGTGCTGTTGGGCGACAGCGACATTGCCGACCTGTCGCTTGACCCGCCCCGCGATCCGGTGCGCTTTCTGTCCGCGACGCCGATCACCGCGACCGAGGCCGCCTGGGTCCGGTTGAAGGGCGCCGACGCGATGCGCGAGGCATGGCGTACCGACGGGGTCGACGTGCTGGACCCCAATCGCCCTGCCGCGCAACCAAACTGAGCAGCTACAACCAACCGTTACGGCGGAAGTTGCGATAGAGCAGCATGCAGATCGCCGCCGTGCCCAAGATGGTCGCCGGGTAACCCCAATGCCATTTCAGCCCGGGCATGTACTCGAAGTTCATCCCGTAGATGCCGGCGACCATGGTGGGAACCGCGAGCAGCGCTGCCCACGCCGACATTTTGCGCATGTCGGTGTTCTGCTGCATCTCGACCCGGGCCAGCGCCGCCTGCACCAGCGAGCTGAGATTCTCGTCGTAGCTGGCGATCGCGTCGGCGGCGTGGGTGTGGTGGTCGCCCACGTCGCGCAGGTAGCGCCGGACTTCCTTGGAGATCAGGTCCTTGTGTTCGGTCTGCAGCCGGGCGAACGGCACCGACAGCGGGTTGACCGACCTGCGCAGCTCGACCACCTCGCGCTTCATTTGGTAGATCGGCTCGATCCGGGTGCGGTGGTCCCGCGCGAAGGCCTCTTCCTCGATGGCGTCGATGTCGCCCTCCATCAACTCGGTGACCTCGAGGTAATGGTCGACCACCGCGTCGGCGATGGCATGCATGACCGCGAACGGGCCCAGCCGCATGTGCTCGGGGTCGGAATCCATTCGCTTGCGGACGTCCGAGAGCCGACCGTGGTCGCCATGCCGGACCGTCACCACGAAATCGCAGTTGACGAAGATCATGATCTCGCCGGTCTCGACGATCTCGCGAGCCAGCAGGGTGGACTCGTGTGGCACATAGTTGAGGGTCTTGAGCACCAGGAACAGCGACTCGTCGTAACGCTCCAGCTTGGGCCGCTGGTGGGCGCAGACCGCGTCCTCGATGGCCAGCGGGTGCATGCTGAACGCATCGCCGACCTCCTGCATCTGGTGCTCGGTGGGGGCGTGCAGACCGATCCAGGCGAAGGCTTCCTGACCGCTCAGCTGCAACTGGTGCACTTTGGCCTGCGCCTCGGCGTAGCTGAACGTCCCGGGCAGTCGCTGACCGTCCAGGTAGATACCGCAGTCGACGACCGCCTGTTCGGCCGGTAGCTCCGCTGGCGGCGGACTGGGAGGCTCGTCCCGCTCAGGCCGTGCCAGAGGACGCAGTGTTTCCGGTATGTCGCGAAACGAAGGCATCCTTCACCTCCCGTCGCAGCTTGGATCGGATAAAGCCTCGGTCATGCTACGCGCCCTGAGTGGCTATCGCCTGCGGGCAGATGACGCAGCTCACACCGAGGTGGGGTAGGCATTTTCCCAGTCTGGGAGTGCGCTAGTTTCGACCCGACGCATAGCGCATCAAGCTGCCCCACACTCCACTTAAGGAGCGAATGACCGTGAGCACTACCCCCCTGAAGGTTGCCGTCACCGGTGCCGCCGGCCAGATCGGCTACAGCCTGCTGTTTCGCCTGGCCAGCGGCTCGCTGCTGGGCCCGGACCGCCCGATCGAGCTGCGGCTGCTCGAGATCGAGCCCGCGCTGAAGGCCCTCGAGGGTGTGGTGATGGAGCTTGACGACGGCGCGTTCCCGCTGCTGTCCGGCGTGCAGATCGGCGCCGACCCGAACAAGATCTTCGACGGCGTGAACCTGGCGCTGCTCGTCGGCGCCCGCCCGCGCGGCCCGGGCATGGAGCGCGGCGACCTGCTGGAGGCCAACGGCGCGATCTTCACCGCCCAGGGCAAGGCGCTGAACTCCGTCGCCGCCGCCGACGTCCGCATCGGCGTCACCGGTAACCCGGCCAACACCAACGCGCTGATCGCGCTGAACAACGCGCCCGACATCCCCAAGGAGCGGTTCTCCGCGCTGACCCGCCTGGACCACAACCGCGCCATCTCGCAGCTGGCCAAGAAGACCGGCGCCAAGGTCACCGACATCAAGAAGGTCACCATCTGGGGCAACCACTCGGCCACCCAGTACCCGGACATCTTCCACGCCGAGATCAACGGCAAGAACGCCGCCGAGGTCGTCGGCGACGAGAAGTGGATCGCCGACGACTTCATCCCAACCGTCGCCAAGCGCGGCGCGGCGATCATCGACGCCCGCGGCAGCTCCTCGGCCGCCTCGGCGGCGTCGGCCACCGTCGACGCGGCCCGCGACTGGCTGCTGGGCACGCCCAAGGACGACTGGGTCTCGATGGCCGTCATCTCCGACGG
>DATNFI010000139.1:0-8217 GCA_035606475.1 Mycobacterium sp.
AGCTGGTCCAGGACGAGTTCATGCAGTACGCCGCCGACAAGGGCATGCGCAGGTTCGGCACGATCTCGAGTGCGCGCGGACGTCCGCTCGGCGAGATCGACCTCGATTACTCGCCGGTGCAACTGGAAGACACCTTCGCCGCCGAAGACGAGAAGGCGCTCGCGGCCGTCTAACCGCGAGCAGACACAAAAGCCCCACACGGCCCGGCGTGTCGCGGCCTTTTGCTGGGGGCACCTCGCGCTTGCGGGGGACTGCTCGCGCGGGGCAGTTAGCCGACCCAGATGGTCTTCGCGTTGCAGAACGCGCGGATGCCCAGGCCGGCAAGCTCGCGGCCGTAGCCGGAGCGCTTGACGCCGCCGAACCCCAACTCCGGGTAGGACACCGTCATCCCGTTGATGAAGACCTGCCCGGCTTCGATGTCGTCGATGAAGCGTTCCTGCTCGGCCTCGTCGTTGGTCCACGCGTTCGAGCCGAGCCCGAACGTGGTGGCGTTGGCGATCTCAATTGCCTCGTCGATGCCCGAGGCGCGGTACATCGATGCGACCGGGCCGAACACCTCTTCGGTGTAGAGCGACATGTCCTTGGTGATCTCGGTGACCACGGTCGGCGGGTAGAACCAGCCGGGCTGGTCGGGGACCTTACCGCCGAGGCGCACCTTGGCTCCGGCGGCGACGGCGTCGTCGACCTGCTTGGCGATCTCGTCGCGGCCGGATTCGGTGGCCAGCGGGCCCACGTCGGTGTCCGGGTCGGTCGGGTCACCGACCTTGAGCGCCTGCATGCGCTCGACGAACTTGTCGACGAACGCGTCGTAGATGTCGGTGTGCACGATGAATCGCTTGGCGGCGATGCAGGACTGGCCGTTGTTCTGCACCCGGGCGGTGACCGCGGTCTTGACCGCCTCGTCGAGATCCACCGACGGCATCACGATGAACGGGTCGCTGCCACCGAGCTCCATCACGCTGGGCTTGATCTCGTCACCGCAGATGGCGGCGACCGACTGGCCCGCGGGCTCGCTGCCGGTCAGCGTGGCCGCCTTGACCCGGGGGTCACGCAGGATTCCCTCGACGGCACTGGCGGACACCAGCAGCGTCTGGAAACAGTTCTCGGGAAAGCCGCCGCGAGTGATCACGTCGGACAGGTACAGCGCCGACTGCGGCACGTTGGAGGCGTGCTTGAGCAGGCCGACGTTGCCGGCCATCAGCGCGGGCGCGGCGAACCGGACGGCTTGCCACAGCGGGAAGTTCCACGGCATCACGGCCAGCACGACGCCCAGTGGCTGCCAGCGGGTGTAGGCCCGCTTCGCGCCGACCTTGGACGCCTCGGCCGGCTCGTCGGCCAACAGCTTCTCAGCGTTCTCGGCGTAGTAGCGAAAACCCTTGGCGCACTTGAGTGCTTCGGCCTTGGCCGACTTGAGGGTCTTACCCATCTCGAGGGTCATCATCGCGCCGACCTCGTCGGCCTCCTTCTCGAGAAGGTCGGCGGTGGCGTTTGCCCACTCGGCGCGCTGGGCGAACGTGGAGTGCCGGTAGTCGAGGAACCGTTCGTGCGCGCGGGTGATCGCGGCCTCGACCTCGGTGTCGGTGGCAGGGGTGAAGGTCTTGACGGTCTCGCCGGTGGCGGGGTTGATCGTGGCGATGCCCACGCTGCACTCCTTCGTTGGGAGGGTTTGCAAAAGTCCAACGTCCAGCCTGCCACTATCGTGGCCGAAAGGGAGGTGCCGGGATGAGCAAAGCCGCCGAGCTGATAGTCAAGTGCCTGGAGAACGAGGGCGTCGAGGTGGTCTTCGGCCTCCCGGGTGAGGAGAACATCCGCTTCGTGCAGGCGCTGGCCGCGTCCAACATCCGCTACGTCCTCACCCGGCATGAGCAGGCGGCGTCGTTCATGGCCGAGATGTACGGCCGGGTCACCGGCCGGGCCGCCGTGGTCTCAGCCACCCTGGGGCCGGGGGCGATCAACATGCAACTGGGTGTCGCCGACGCCACCACCAACAGCACGCCTCTGGTGGCGATCTCCGCCCAGGTCGGCCAGGACCGCGAATACAAGGAATCGCATCAGTACGTCGACCTGGTGTCGATGTTCGCGCCGATCACCCGCTGGTCGGCCGACATCCCGACCGCAGCGGCGATACCTGAGATGGTCCGCAAAGCCTTCAAGCTCGCCGAGACCGAACGCCCGGCCGCGGTGTACCTTGCGGTGCCCGAACACATCGACGCCGATGAGGCCGACTACGACCTGGGGCCGTTGCCGCGCAACGTCGTTCGTGCCGAGGCGCCGGCCTTTCGCCAGGTGGCGCGCGCGGTCGAGATCCTGCGCCAAGCCAAGCGTCCGGTGGTGCTGGCCGGGCACGGTGCCGCCCGCGCCGGCGCAACCGATGCCCTGGTCCGGTTCTCCGAGAAGTTCGACATCCCGGTGGCCAACACCTTTCACGGCAAAGGCGTCATGCCCGATGACCACCCCAACGCCATCGGGGCGATGGGATTCATGCGGCACGACTACGTGAACTTCGGCTTCGACAACGCCGACGCGGTCATCGCGGTCGGATACGAGTTGCAGGAGTTCGACCCGGTCCGGATCAACCCCAAGGCCGACAAGAAGATCATCCACATTCACCGCTTCCCGGCCGAGGTCGATGCGCACTACTCGGTCGACGTCGGGATCATCGGCGACATCAGCGCCTCGCTCGACGCGCTCGGCGAAGCGCTGGACGACCACGTCTTCGTGGCCGATCCGGACATTCCGGGCGCGGGCCTGCTCAACGAGGAATTCACTCGCGGCCAACAAGATTCGCGCTACCCGCTGGCGCCGGCGCGGGTGGTCGCCGATACGCGTGCCGCGCTGGGCCGAGGCGACGTGGTGCTGGTCGACACCGGCGCGACCAAGATGTGGATGGCCCGGCTCTATCCGACCTACGAAAGTAACACCTGCCTGATCTCAAATGGATTGTCCACCATGAGCTTCGCGCTACCCGGTGCGTTGGGAGTCAAGCTGGCGCGGCCGGACTCGAAGGTGCTGGCGGTGGCCGGCGACGGCGCCTTTTTGATGAACTCGCAGGAGATCGAGACCGCCGTCCGCGAGAAGATCCCGCTGGTGGTGCTGATCTGGGAAGACGGCGGTTACGGCCTGATCGAGTGGAAGATGGACCTCGAGCTCGGCGAGCACCATTACGTGAAGTTCGGCAATCCCGACATCGTGAAGTATGCGGAAAGCTTTGGCGCCAAGGGGTATCGGATCTCTCAGGCCGATGAGCTGCTGCCGACCCTGCGGGCCGCGCTGGCCGACGACGGGGTGTCGCTGATCTGCTGTCCGGTCGACTACTCCGAGAACCTGCGGCTGACCGACCGCCTCGGCGAGCTCGACGAGACGCTGTAGGCTACCGATTCGTCCGGTCCAGTGCGACCGGCGGCAGGTACTCGCCTTCCAAGGTGCGATGCCACCAGGCGTGATCACGCAGGAGTTCCGACGCGGTGGTGAACCGGTACCGGTACAGCTGGGCGCGCACGTAGCGCGGTGGCGTATCCGGAAACGGGTTGTGACGCAACAGCTGTAGTGTGGCTCGGTCGTTCTGCAGGAGACGCGTAATGAATGGGCGAAACCACGAGTGGGCGTAGTGCGGGGAGATCGCGGCGAACCACATCAGCCAGTCCAGGCGCAGGTGATACGGCGCCCACTGCCCAGGTAATCGCCGCAGCCCGCCCGGTTTTCCTTTGAATTCGTATTCCTTCCACACCGTTTGCTCGGTAATGCCAGCCTCCTCGGTGCCCTCGATCACCACTTCTCGGCGGACGCGCCCGACGCTGCCGAATGCCCCGTAGGTGTTGACCAGATGAAAGGGGTTGAACGACATATTCATCCGCTGCCGGCGGGAGATCATGTTGCGCATCGGCAAGTAGCTCAGGGCCAGCGTCAGCACCGTGAACGCGACCACCAGCGCGGTGAACCAACGCGGAGTATCGACCAGCTCCGGCGGGTGTGGAATCGGCAGTATCGCCGACAGCGACGATGCGTCGATCGCGCTGAAGGCCAGCAGGATCGTCAGCCAATTGAGCCAGGCGAAGTTGCCGGACGTCACCAGCCACAGCTGGGTGACGACGACGATCGCCCCGGCGATGCTGGCCACCGGCTGCGGGGCGAACAAGCCGAACGGGACAATCAGCTGCGCGACGTGATTGCCCGCGACCTCGACCCGGTGCAGCGGCTTGGGCAGGTGATGGAAGAACCAGCTCAGCGGCCCCGGCATCGGCTGTGTCTCGTGGTGGTAGTAGAGGCAGGTCAGATCGCGCCAGCAGGAGTCGCCGCGAAGCTTGATCAGGCCGGCGCCGAATTCGACCCGGAACAGCAGCAAGCGGGCGAGCCACATTGCCAGCACCGGCGGAGCGGTCCGGTCGTTGCCGAGAAATGTTGCCAGAAAACCGGTTTCGAGCATCAGCGACTCCCAGCCGAACGAGTACCACGTCTGCCCGACGTTCACGATCGACAGATAGAGGCTCCAGAGCAGCAGCCATACCAGAACCGCCGCCCACAGCGGCAGCACATCGGCCAGCCCCGCGGCCATCGCCGCCGACAGGGCCGCACCCGACCACGCGACCGTCGCGAAGAACCGGTCGGAATAGTGGACGTGAAAAATGCTCGGCGATTGCGCGAACGACTGCCGGGCCACATACCGCGGCACCGGCAGCAGCCCGTGTTCCCCGATCAGCGCACGGAATTGCCGCGCGGCCGCAACGAATGCGAACACGTAGATGACCGCGATACCACGCTCGAGTATCAGCCTGCTCGGCCAATACTCCGGCGCGTTCAACCACGCCATGTTCTCGCGCGTACCCTTCTGACCGGCGGGAAAACGTTACTGCCGCGCCGAAGGTAGGACGCCGGCGATGACGGCGCCGAAATTCCGCAGCGCAACGTTGCCATCCTGCCAATAGCTGCTGTGCGCGGCGATGCTGGGAAATCCCAGCGGACCGGCGGGGCCGGGATCGGCGGCCAGCCGCGCCGCGCCGAAGCCCGGTGCGATCGGGTCGGTTCCCAACGTCCACGCGGTGACGGCGCCGCCCATGCTGATCACGTCGTTCTGGGCCCGCATCACGTAAACATGAGCGCCGCTGTGCAGGTCCAGCGCGTTGGCACGGTCAACCATCATGCCGGGGCTACCCACCGCGATGACATTGTCGGCATCGAGATGGTGCCCACCTGCGGCGGCCGCACCGACCACGGTCGAGCCGTAACTGTGGCCGATCACGGTATCGACGGATGGCGCGCCGACATGCGATGCCCGCTGCCCGTTCTCGAACGCGTCCAACCGGTCCGCGCCGCCGTGAGCGGGCTGTGGAAAAGCCGCATGGCTGAGATCCATCGGGCGGTCGTAACCCATCCATGTCGTCACCGCCACATCGTCAGGCCGAAGGCCCGGGTCGGCGAGCAGTGCGGCGGTGTACATCGCCATCGCCTTGTCGTCGCTGAACCGTAGCCGGGCCAGGCCCTGGCCGGTGCCCGGTACGAAGACGGCGTTGCGGCGGGCCGTATCCGGGTTTCCGATCGACACGGCGCCGCGGCCGAACTCGTCCAGCAGTCCCAGGTATCGCCTCGGCTCAGTGGTCAGGGTCGCGCGCACCGCGGCGTAACCCGCGAGGCGGTTTCTGGCCGTGCTCAGTTGCGACTGCAACGCGTAGACCGCGCCGTCGTCGACGTACGGCGCACGCATGACGTCGTCGAGGTTGCGTTGTATCCGGTCGACGTCGGATCGGGATTGCTGTTCCAACTCGTCGAGATGCAGCCGGTTGTAGTGGTCTTTGCCCAGATGGTCCGGCGGATCCCAGGGCATTCCCGGGTGATTGCCGATCCCGTGGTCTTGGCGGTACAGCCAGTCCTTTTCTTCTCGGGTGAGCTGCTGCCACAGCGCGTTGAACCGTTGGGGATCGGCGGGCAGCGGTGCCGACAACGCCGCTTGGACACCCGGTCGATTGTCGTGCGGGCCCGGCGGTATCGGCCGATCGCCGTCGGCCATATCGATCGCACCCGCCAGCTCACGATCAGTCGAATCAGCCTCTGCCACAATCGCATCCAGTCGGTGCTGCAGCTGCATCCCGGCGATCAACGACGCCATTGGCGGTCCGCTGAATGCTGAACTCGGTACCACGGTGTTGGTGGAACAGTCGATGGTCATCTCAAGTTCGGCGGCGTCTCGGCGCAACGCGCTCAGTGCCGACTGCACGTGGGCGATGTCGTCGGCTGCCTTACCGGCCGCGCGCGCCACCGCCAGCGACTCGTTGCCGTGCGCATCGAGGTCGAGGCGTATCGACGCATTGGCGTGCCGCCGGGCCTGCGCGGTCTCGCCCTGCCAGGCGTCGAAAACCGCCAACGAATTGAGTTGTCGCGCAGCTTCTAACGTCGCCTCCCCACGCGCGACGGCCGCGTGAAACACCTCGCGCACGGCGTCGGCGCTCCACCGATCGATGTCGGCCACCGTGAGGGCCACGGCTCAGACCGAACCCAGCGCATCGGCGTTCGCGGTTTCCATGGCCGCAAAGACGATTCCGTCATTGTTCAACTCGAGCGCGTGATCGCCGACCCGGAACAGCAGTCGCCGCGAGGTCTGCAGCCAGGCCGCCGCGGTCGCGCTGAGCGCGGCGGCCGAAGCGCCCACCCAGCCCGACTCGGCGCCGGCAATCCGGTTGTCCGAAGCCAGGTGCGCAGTCGCCAGATCGTCACCCTGCCCGGCGACGTGTGCCACCGAGCCGGCCAATGCCTCCAGGTCGACCCGAAAGATCGCCATGCCCCACCACCTCCTGAGAAATGCGTTGCTATCCGCCTAACAGCAGCGCAGCGGCGCAGCAAGTCACCTGTCGAAGGGCGCGCCCGAGAATGGGCCATCCATGCACAGCTGTGCGTTAGCGCTCAGCGTCGCGCGCCACCGTCGAGGCCGTCAGCGCGGCAAGGGAAATCAGTGCCAGCAGCTGCACCCAGATGGAATGCCCCGCGTAGCCGTCGACCGACCGCCACGGGTGTCGCGACAGGGCCGCGCCGGCCAGGATCAGCCCACCGGCGCTCAGCCAGAGCGTGACGGTGTCGCGCCGGTCCGGACGTTTACGCAGCACCCATCGCAGACCGAGCGCAGCACCGAACACCGCGATGCCCGCGGCCCCGGCGATCACGCCGCCGGCGGCCAGTGCCGGGATCGCGGCCCAGAGTCCGGGCGTCCACGGACGCGCTGCGGGGTCGTCTGGAGGGCGGCGCCGTTGCGGCCACCACGCCAGCAGGGCCAGCAGCGGCAGCAGCGCCAGCCCACCGGCCAGGCCGACCCGGTACAGCGAGTTGGGCGCAAAGGTCAGCGTGATGGTGCCCGCCGTTCCGGCCGGCACCAGCCACGCCTGCTGCCATCCGTTGGCTGCCAACGCTTTTAGACGAGTTCCGGTGTTGGTGCGCGCCACCCACCCGGGGTTGATGCTTTCCGGCACGACCAGCAGCTGCGACGTTTTCGCTTCGGCCAGGTGCAGTTCACGGCGGGCTGGGCCCCATGCGCCCGTCTGCACCGGCGTGGCGCTGCCGGACGGGGCGGCCCGCGGCCCGGTCAGCTCCGCGCCGTCGACGACGAATTGTGGCCCGGGACTTACCACTAACTCCTGCTGGCCGGCGGGCAGCTCGATCGGCTGCGGGTCACAGGGCTGGGCGGTGACCGGGGCGCCGTCGAGCAGCGCGCCGACGGTCGTGTGGACCTCGGTGTGCACGAATCGGCCCGCGATCGCGATGATCGGACCGTGCTCGCAGTCGACGGCGATCTCGCGACCCCGGTTGCGAGCGGCGTCGGCCGCGGCGATCGGTCGGCCGTCGGTACCCAGCGCTGCGACCTCGGCGAACCCCGGTGGTTTGAGCTGGTCGAAGCCCACCGCGGTCCGGTCGATGACGTCTTTCCAGTCCAGCAGGCTGATCGTGACGGTGTCGGTCACCCGCGGCTGCAGCGAAAGTATCTGCGGCCCAGATGGTTTCAATGTCCGAGCCTGCGGTCCGTCGCCGAGGTCGACGGCCGCCATGGTCGGGGGGGTGGGCAGCGGCGACGAGCTGGGGGTCAGCCGCAGCCCGGTGACCTCCGTCGGCTGCGGCAGGGTGAGGGTGAGCGTCGGCGGCGACTTGTGCTGCGTGACACGCTGCGGCGCGGTCCACGCGGTGGTGGGGTCGCCGTCGGTGGCGGCGTAGGCCGCGCCGAGCACATCGACCGAATCGGAG
>DATNFI010000140.1:0-4807 GCA_035606475.1 Mycobacterium sp.
CGGCGATACGGCCAATGGCTCGTAGTGCACCCGGCGATACCGGGACGCGTCGCACTCGCCTGCCCAACCCCTCCTCCAGCGCATCGATCATGTCGTCGAAGGTCAGCAGCCGGCCCCCGCACACGTACCGACGAGGACCGAGCCCGGCTTTCATCAGCCGTGCGTGCACGTCGGCGACATCGCGCACGTCGATCATCTGCATGCCGGCGCGCACCTTCGGGGCAACTGCCCAGCGCACGATCGGTGCCCAACCGCTCTCGGTGACGCCGGGAGCGGTGCCGAACGCCGGTCCGACGACACTCGAGGGATAGGTCACCACCACCGGCGCCCCGGCCTGCTGCAGGCGCCGCGCGACCCGGTCTGCGTAGGCCTTGGTCTTGGCATAGGAACTCCGGCCGACCGCGGTTGGCGAGTCGGGCGTGATGATCCCGTCCGGCGGCGGGAACAGCGCGCTATAACTGCTTACCGACACCACCGGGTCGAGTCCCAGATCGACCGCACGAGTCAGAACTTCTTCTGTCGCATAGGCATTCACGTCCCACATGGCCTGGGCACGGCGCTCATCGGTGCCGACTATGCCGGCAGCATGCAACACGGCGTCGGCGCCGCCGAGGAGGTCTGCGATGGTCGAGGTCGCCCTGATGTCGCCGGCCAGAACCGTTAATTCGCCCAGCGCTCGGAGCCGCTCAATCGGGGCTCCGGAGTCACTGGGTGCCACCAATAGCCGCACGTGATGGCCCGCCTGGAGCAATGCCCGAACGGTATGGGCGCCGAGGTAACCCGTTCCGCCTGTCACCGCAATCTGCACTGTCTGCTCCTGACTGACCATTCGGCCCGAATACCGGGGTGGCATATTTCGGTGCCAATGGTATCGAAACGGTTGTGGTGGCCGCGGGTGACATCGTGCCTACGGTGGTCACATGACCGCTCCCGCGCATCCCGACCGACCGATCCGCATCGGCGTCCAACTGCAGCCGCAGCACTGCCCGGACTACCGCAACCTTCGTGACGCCGTGCGCCGATGTGAAGACATCGGCGTCGATATCGCCTTCAACTGGGACCACTTCTTCCCGCTCTACGGCGACCCGGACGGCGCGCACTTCGAATGCTGGACCATGCTCGGCGCCTGGGCCGAGCAGACTTCCCGCATCGAGATCGGCGCGCTGGTGACCTGCAACTCGTATCGCAACCCGGAGCTGCTGGCCGACATGGCCCGCACCGTCGACCACATTTCCGCCGGCCGGCTGATCCTGGGCATCGGATCCGGTTGGAAGCAAAAGGATTACGACGAATACGGCTATGAGTTCGGCACGGTCGGCAGCCGGATCGACGACCTGGCCGACGCGATGCCGCGGATCAAGTCCCGGCTGGGCAAGCTGAACCCGGCGCCCACCCGCGACATCCCGATCCTGATCGGCGGCAAGGGTCCGAAGAAAACGCTGCGACAGGTCGCCGAGCACGGCGACATCTGGCACGGGTTCACCACCGTCGACAGCTACCCGGGTGCCGCCGAGATACTTGCCGAGCACTGCACGGCGGTCGGCCGCGACCCGCGCACCATCGAGCATTCGGCCGGCGTCAACGCCGAGCATCTGCTCGCCGACGCGGAAGGCTTGGTGGCGCTGGGCGTGACGTTGCTGACCGTGGGGGTCAACGGCCCGGACTACGACCTGAGCGATGCCGAAGAGCTCTGCCGATGGCGTGATCGGGCATGAGCGCTCGCGCGTCGAAACTCGTTGCGCTGCTTGCCACGATCTTGTTGGCGTACAGCCTGGCCCCGCCCGCTCCGGCCGGCGCGGACAACCACATGTGCCAGCCGGTCGGAAAGGAAGGCGCGCGCCCTCTGCCGCGAGACTTATCCACCGACCGGCCGCAGGAAGCGGACACGTACACGACTCCCGATGTGCAGCCGTTGAGTTCGGTGAACATCGGCGCGCTGGGCTTGCTCAAACCCGGAACGTTGACGGTCGGCACTCAGCCGGGCGGTCCGCCGAGCAGCTGCCTCAACGGCGGGCGTTTCACCGGCTACGACAGCGAGTTGCTGCGGGCGATCGCCGCCAAGCTGGGCCTGCGCATCGAATTCGCCGGCACCGAGTTCTCCGCACTGCTGGCGCAGGTCGCCGGGCGGCGCTTCGACGTCGGTTCGTCGTCGATCGTCGCCACCGAAGCACGCCGTCGCACAGTCGGATTCACCAACGGCTACGACTTCGGCTACCTGTCGCTGATCGTGCCGACCGGTTCGCCGATTCACGGCTTCGACGACCTTCACCCCGGCCAGCGGATCGGCGCCGTTCAGGGCACCGTCGAGGAGGCCTACGTCGTCGACACCCTGCACACGGAGCCGGTGAAGTTCCCCGACTTCACCACGCTCTACTCCTGCGTGAAGAACCACCAGCTCGACGCCTGGGTGGCGCCGGCCATGGAGGCGGCCAAAGTCATGAAGCACGGCGATGCCGCGGCCGTGGTCGGTTACACCTTCGGACTGGGCAATTTCATTGCCTACGCGGTGGCCAAGGACAACCAGCCGCTGATCGACGCGCTGAACGCCGGCCTGGACGCGGTGATCGCCGACGGCACCTGGGCGCAGCTGTACACCGACTGGACTCCCCGGCCGCTGCCGCCCGGTTGGAAGCCGGGATCGAAAGCGGCTCCGACGCCTCATCTTCCGGACTTCGCGGCCATTGCCGCCCGCAACCACCGCGAGATCGACAAGCCCCCGCCGCCGAAGTCGACGCTGACTCAGCTCAAGGAATCGTTCTTCGATTGGCAGCTGTACAAGCAGGCCGTCCCGGCGATGGTGATGACGGGCCTACCGAACACGCTGATCCTCACGATCAGCTCCGGCGTGCTCGGGCTGGCGGTCGGCATGGTGCTCGCGGTGGCCGGTGTCTCGCAGACCCGCTGGCTGCGCTGGCCGGCGCGAATCTACACCGACATCTTCCGCGGCCTGCCCGAGGTGGTGATCATCCTGTTGATCGGGCTCGGCATCGGGCCGATCGTCGGCGGATTGACGCACAACAACCCCTATCCGCTCGGCATCGCGGCGCTGGGGCTGACGGCGGCGGCCTACATCGGCGAGATCTTTCGCTCCGGTATCCAGAGCGTCGAATCCGGCCAGCTGGATGCCGCCCGCGCGCTGGGGCTGAGCTATCGCACCTCGATGCGGCTGATCGTGATCCCGCAAGGAATCCGCCGGGTGCTGCCCGCTCTGGTGAACCAGTTCATCGCGTTGCTGAAAGGCTCGGCGCTGGTGTACTTCCTGGGCCTGATCGCCGGCCAGCGCGAACTGTTCCAGGTCGGCCGCGACCTCAACGCGCAAACCGGCAGCCTGTCGCCGCTGGTGGCCGCGGGCTTGTTCTACTTGCTGCTGACCATCCCGCTGACCCACCTGGTCAACGTGGTCGACGACCGGCTGCGGCACGGTCGACCGGACGATTCGCCGCCGCTGCCCATCAGTCAGGAGATGATATGACCCGGTCAGTAGCGTTGCAGGGCAAGGGAATTCACCTCTCCTTTGGCAGCAACAAGGTGTTGCGCGGCGTCGATATCACCGCCCCTGCGGGCAACACTGTGGCGGTAATCGGGCCGTCGGGCTCCGGAAAGTCCACGCTGTTGCGCGCGTTGAGCCGGTTGAACGAACCCGACCAGGGCGACATCCTGCTCGACGGTCAATCGGTGCTGGCCGACGATCCCGACTCGGTGCGGCAACGCATTGGCATGGTGTTCCAGCACTTCAACCTCTTCCCGCATCTCTGCGTCCTCGACAACGTGACGTTGGCGCCGCGCAAGCTCAAGGGACTCTCCGGTGATGCGGCCCGCGAGTCGGCGCTGGCCCAGTTGGACCGGGTGGGCATGAAGCACAAGGCGGGGTGCCGGCCCGGCACCCTGTCCGGGGGTCAGCAGCAAAGAGTTGCGATCGCGCGGGCGCTGGCGATGACCCCGCAGGTGATGCTATTCGACGAAGTGACCTCGGCGCTGGACCCCGAACTGGTCAAAGGCATCCTGGCGCTGATCGCCGATCTGGGCTCCGAAGGCATGACGATGCTGGTCGTGACCCATGAGATGGCGTTCGCCAAGTCGACATCCGACACCGTCGTGTTTATGGACCAGGGCCAGGTGGTGGAAACCGGCCCCCCGGAGCAGATCTTCGAAGCGGCCCGCACCGAGCGGCTGCAACGCTTCCTGTCGCAGGTCCTGTGACAGCAAAGGGCAATTTCGGACCCCTGAACAGCAGACAGGTTAGACTGTCGAACTATGGCGGAAACCGAAGCCACCGTGCCCGAGCTCACCGAGCTGGCGGAAGGGCTTCACCGCACGCTTTCCAAGCTGTTTTCGATCCTGCGTCGTGGCGATCCCAGCGCCGGCGCAGCTCAGGCCAGCGACCTCACCCTGGCCCAGCTGTCGATCTTGGTGACGTTGCTCGACCGCGGCCCGATCCGGATGACGGACCTGGCCGCGCACGAGCGCGTGCGCACGCCCACCACGACGGTGGCGATCCGCCGGCTGGAGAAAATCGGCCTGGTGAAGCGCTCGCGTGACCCGTCCGACCTGCGTGCCGTGCTCGTCGACATCACCCCGCGCGGGCTGGCCGTTCACCGCGAATCGCTGAGCAACCGGATCAGTGCCCTGGTGTCGCTGCTGAGCCAGCTCAGCCAGCCTGAGGTCGAGGCGCTGACGAAGGCACTGGCGCCGCTGGAGCACCTGGCCGCCAGCGAGTCGGTGACCACACCGACCGCCGCGACCAACGGCGACGCCACCGCGTAAACCCTTGCCGCGCTTGGTCGCTTAAGCTGGCGGGCATGCCGAC
>DATNFI010000141.1:0-10728 GCA_035606475.1 Mycobacterium sp.
CAGCGGGCGATCCGGTCGATCACCGACACCGTCTACGAGTTGATGATCACCGTCGGTTTGGTGCGATACCGGGTGCCGTTGAACCGGCGACTCAACATCTCCGCGATGGACCTGTGCAAGATCAACCAGTTCGTCGCGATCCGGGACAAAGAACTGCGCCGCAAGCTCACGCCCGACTACGACCTGGGGTGTAAGCGGCCGACGTTCTCCAACACCTACTTTCGCAGCTTCACCAAGCCGCACGTGCACCTGCAGGCCGACGGCATCGAACGTATTGAGGCCGACGGCATCGTCAACGCCGACGGCTCGAAGACCCACATCGACACGCTGGTGCTGGCGACCGGATTCGACCTGTGGGAAGCCAACTTCCCGGCCATCGAGGTGATCGGCCGCGACGGGCGCAACCTCGGAAAGTGGTGGCGCGACACCCGTTTTCAGGCCTATCAGGGCGTGTCGATGCCCTACTTCCCGAACTACCTGAGCCTGGCCAGCCCGTTCGCCTTCTTGGGTCTGAACTTCTTCAACACGATGGAGTATCAGATGCGGTTGATGGACCGGCTTTTCGGTGAGCTCAAGCGTCGCGGCGCTGACACGTTCGAGGTGACCGAAGAAGCCAACGCGCGCTACCTCGAGCGGATGACCGAACTGCTGGGCGACTCGCTGTGGATTCTCGGCAACTGCGCCACGTCACGTTCCTACTACTTCAACCCCAGTGGAGAACCCTCACTGCTGCGTCCGATGGCCACCTCGACGGCGATCGAAGAGGCATCGAATTTTCCGCTGAGCGACTACGCGATCAGCTAAGGAGAGCCATGTCCCGCAACAGCAACCGCATTGCCCGCTTTTCAGGTCTGGCGCTGGCCGGTGCCGGGCTGGCCCACTTCACCAGCCCACGGCTGTTCGAGCCTGTGACGAAGACTGCCTTTCCGCGTAACACCCGCCAGCACGTCTATACCAACGGCAGCATCGAGACCCTGTTGGGATTGGGCTTCGCGAGTCGTCAGACCCGCAGCCTGGGCGTCGTCGGAATCATCGGATACCTCGCCTACCTCGGCGGTAACGCTATCCGCCACCAAAAAGCGTAGCGCCCATCAGCTTTCGCACACACGCCTGCGGATAGGCGGAATTGTCTCCCGCGTCCTCGTAGTGCACCAGCCGGCCGACGTCGACCACCAGGGCCATCGCCGCGTGCACCAGGATTCGCGCCTGGGTCTCGGTCAGCGCTGGACGCGCCGCCGCCAACAGCCGCATCCACGCGTCGATCGTCGAGCGCTGCACCGCGCGGAGCAACTCCTGGTCCACCCGGGTCAGGTTCACCCGCTCGGTGTAATAGATCGCGGCCAGATCCGGATTGGCGAATGACGTTGCGACGTAAGCCTCGATCAGCAGCGTGAGCATCGGGCCGGGTTCGGTGAGCCCGGTCAGGATCGCCGACAGGCGGCCTGACACGCGATCGGCCGCACGCCGCAAACCCGTCGCGAGGATGTCGCATTTGCCCGGGAAGTACCGGTAGATCCCCGAGACCGGAATGCCGACGGCCGAAGCGATCTCGGCCATGCTGGTCTCGGGATAACCCTTGGCGTTGAACAACACCATCGACGCCTGCAGCAGTGCTTCATAGACGCCGGTGTCGACTTCGAAGATCCGCCATGAGGAGGGCCGCTCGAAGGTGTGGTCCGGTTCGGGGAGCTCGGCGCGCACCACGGCCGACGCCGCCGCGTGCAACAGCGCACGGATCTCGTCGGTGGGCAGCTGAACCCGGTGATCGACCACGCTACCGATCACGCTGAGCATTCCGGCCGAGGCCATCCACCGCTGAGGGGATGTCAAGGTCGGGCGAATCGCCATGAGCGGCCGTTGAATTCGCCGATTAACCAACCGGAGTTGATCGCCAAGCGCGGACTGGTCGTCGCCGTGCAGGTAGCGGGCCTGCCACCGGTACAACCCGCCCGACTCGCGGTTGGCCAGCGTCACGTCGATCAGCGCATCGATCAGTCGATCCAGCGTCTCGCCCGGCTCGCTGTCATCGGTGTCGGCGAAATCGGTGCAGTCGACCAATTGCTGGCCGAGCGCCAGGACCGCATCGCGGAACAATTCGTATTTGCTGGCGTGGTGTCGGTAGAGGGCCGGCGCTGAGATTCCGACCTTGGCGGCGATCGCCTCCATGCTGACGGCGTGGTAGCCCTGCGCGCTGAACGCCTCGGCAGACGCCCGTGCGATCTGGTCCTTACGGTCTTTGGGCCGTCGGCGTACGACCGCGGCGCCCTGGGCTCGCGCTGTCGTCACCGCATCACCCTAACCGTCAGATGACTGGCAAAAAACCTACCGCGGAGTCAGAATCATCGTTAACATAATCCACGCTCGACGCGCTTATGCGCTCGTTCAGGGGCCGCGGCCGGGAGGTAAACCGCCATGTTGGAGACGATTCGCCGGATTCTCGGCTACCAGGTCACGATCGCGCAGCTGATCGCGCTCGGGTTGATCCTCGGCACACCGTATTTGTTCGTCGGCGCAATCTGGTCGACGACCCACACCGCACACCTGCAGAACATGCACGGGGCCGATCTGGTCGTGTCGTTCCTCGGCTCGATCGTGTCGTGGCCGGTGCTGCTGTTCTCGAACGTCTGCATGACCTAGCCGGTATTCACATGCGCGGCCTGACATGAAAGGAAAACCGTGAGCACTCGCCAGCTAATGCTCGGAATCCTGGGGGCGGCGTTGGTCGTCGCCGGGTTGTCGGCCATGTGGTTTCCGGTGCACTTGGGCCAGTACGACCGCTGGGGCATGCAGGTCAGTTGCGGCCGAGGCTTCAGCGCGAGCGTTCCGGAACCGGCCGACTCGTACGGCGCCGATTACACGGGCCAGTGCGGGTCCGCGGTGCTGCTGCGTCGGCTCTGGGCCATCCCCGCCGCCGTCGCCGGCTGGGTGCTGGTGATGCTCACCGCGGCGATCTGGGTCCGCAGCACACCCGAAAACCCCGAAGAGAGCACACGTTTCTGGGAGTTGCGGGGCGACGCCACCTGACCATTAGCCAGTTATAACTGTACAGTTTGCACTGTCTAATGTACGGTGGATCGAGTGGACGGGATCAGCGAATCGGCGGTCTCCGCCGCCCGAGAGCTACGCGTGCTGTTCAGCCGGTTGCGGCGCCGACTCAAAAGCGTCGCCACCGGTGGCGGCCTGACGCCGTCACAGACCGCGGTGCTCACCCGGCTGTGGAAGGACGGCGCATCCTCGACCAGTGGGTTGGCCACCGCCGAGCAGGTGCGGCCGCAATCGATGGCCACCATCGTGGCGGCGCTGGATGAGCACGGCCTGATTCAGCGCGCTCCCGACCCCGATGATGGCCGACGGCAAGTCATTTCGCTGACGGCGGCCGGCCGTCGGCGGGCGGAGAGCGATCGTCAGGTCCGCGAGGAATGGCTGGCCCGTGCCATGCAGGAGCGCTACTCGGAGCGGGAACGCCGCGTCATCAATGACGCGTTGTCCCTGCTTCAGCGCTTGACCGACTAACGAAGGGATCTTTCCATGGAATTGGGCATACATTTCATCGATTTCTTGCCGGGCGACGCAGCTGCGCTGGCGCCGACCCTGCTGTCGACCGCCACGGCCGCCGAGGACATCGGCGCCACGCTGTTCACACTGGCGGACCACTTCTTCCAGATGGAAACCGTTGGGCGCGCGGAAGATCCGTTCCTGGAGGGTTACACCTCGCTGGGTTACCTGGCGGGCCGGACCACCGATATCGAATTGGCGTTGATGGTGACCGGGGTGACCTACCGCCATCCGGGATTGCTGGCCAAGACGGTGACCACACTCGACGTGCTGTCCGGGGGCCGGTCGATGTTCGGCATCGGGGCCGCCTGGTATGAACGCGAGCACCTCGCCCTGGGAGTTCCGTATCCGTCGGTCAGCACGCGGTTCGAGATGCTCGAAGAGACGCTGCAGATTTGTCGGCAGATGTGGAGCGACAACGACGGTCCTTACGACGGCAAGCACTACCATCTGGCCGAAACCCTGTGCGTGCCACAGCCCATCCGGCGGCCACCGGTGCTGATCGGTGGCGGGGGTGAGAAGAAGACGCTGCGACTGGTCGCGCAGTATGCCGATGTCTGGAACTCCACTGATTCCGAGATCGACGTGCTCACTCATAAGCTCGACGTGTTACGGCGCCACTGCGACACCGTCGGGCGCGACATCGCCGACATCCGCAAAACGGTCGGCCTCTTCGAGGACCCGTTCGCCGATGTCGACGGGTATCTGAAGAAGCTCGAGCGGCTGGCCGAGCTCGGTGTCGACATGATCAACACCGGCCCGGTACCGGGCTCACCGGATCCTGCCGGCTTCGTGAAGCGGTTCGGCGACGAGGTGATGCCGAGGATGTCTGAGATCGGTTGAGCCGCCGCAGGTTCTACAGGCTGGCGATGATCCGCGCACGCTCCGCGGCGTGCTCATCGTCGGAAATGGCTCCGCTGGCACGAAGGTTCTCGATCTCCTGAAGTCGTTTCGTGGTCGGTGCCAGGGTCGGCTCGGGCGTCCACCGCGCGGGCTGGGCCGGCATCGTCGCGCCGAAACTCCGACTCCCGCCGTTGAGCAGGCCGATCCGCAATAACACGACGAGCAGGCCGATACCTCCGGCCGGCAGGCAGAACATCAGCATCCAACCGCTGGACACGCCGAGTTCGCTCAGCGCGGCAAAGCGCACCGCGAACGAGATGGCGAACAGCGCGGCGATCGCCGCGGCCAGGATGATGACGGGCTTGTTGGTGGAGTTCATCTCCGGTGTTCCTTTCGTGGGCCCGAATGCCGTTCGGCCAGCGACTGCCGCTGGCCGAACGGAGTCGGTGTCAGGGGCAGGCGACGTCGAGTTCGAACGACTTGTTGACCTGCCCGGCCATCGGGTTGGCCATGTCGACGCCGCTGGCGGTGCCGGTGATCTTGTACGAGCTGCCGTCCTTGGTGGCGTCAGCCTTGCCGCTGGTGCCGCCGACGGCGAGCGTGACGCCGTTGACATTGCCCAGCGCAACGGATTTCACGACGGGCGGAGTGGCATCGGTCAGTACCGCGCCGATGCCGGTGGCACCGGCACCGGTTCCACCACCGATGGCGATGTTGACCGTGCCGGCCACCTTGGTGCAGGCCACCTGGCCCGTGACTTTCTGGTCTTTGCCGTCGACGACCACCTTGGTGTTGGACGCGCCGGCGGGCGCCACGGCGGCGTTACCGACGCTGACGGCCTTGTCGTGGTGTGAACAACCCACCATCACGGTGGCCAGGGTCGCGGCCGTGCCGGCCATGATCAGAACGTTGCGCTTCATTGAGGGACTCCTTGTTCGTGTTGTTGAGTAGTGCGTAATCACTGTGCGGCAGTGAGCTTTATGGATCCTTAATGCCTCAGCGTCACTGTGTGGTCGCGTCAGCGGACATGTCCAGGTACATCGACTGAAGTCCGATGCGACCGGGACCGGTGAAGCGGTTGAAGATGAGATTGCCTGTGCCACCGAACATTCCGGTTCGAAGCCCATAGACCTTCGGCGTCATCGAGACGCTGTCATCGCGGTAGATCCAACTTCCCGGCTCCACGTCGATTTGCTCACCGGGTGCGAGGACCTTCTCGAATACGTTGCCGTAGCCGTGCAGCCACACCACACCCTCCGATTCGGTTGCGGCGAACCGGTCCACGAAGAATCCGGTCGCGCCGAACAGCATGTTCCGGATTCCCTTTTGGCGGGAGTAGCCGTACTCCAAATTGCCGGTGGCTGCGAGGTATTGGTGCTCACGCACCTCGACGGCCGCACCGGGTCGCAGGTGCAGCGGGAAGACGTGCCCCGGGCCATCGCGGGAAAACGCGACCTGGCCCGGTCCTCGCGCCTCGGTCATCAGCAGCTGCATGCCGGCGATCATCCGTTTGAGGGCGCCCTTGCCCCGGAGCCCGATGTCGAGCGCCGGGTCCTTCCACAAGATGACGTGGTGCTCGAAGAACACCGGCACGCTGCCGTCGAGCCAGATGTGCAGCACCGGCACCAATTCTCCGTCGATGCGGTAGTACACGCCCGGGGCGCGCCCGTCGGAGACGTTGGTGGGCAGCAACTGTGGCGGCTCGGGTCGATAGGAGGAGGTGGTCATCGTCCCGGCTCAAGGCCGCTTGGCGTATCGAGTGAGAAAGCCGACCGCGGCGACCCCGGCGACCACGCCGATCACGCCCCACAAGACGATGGAGAAGATCAGCGAGCCGAACAGGAAGTCGTAGGTCAGTGACAGGTAGATCGACCAGAACACGCGGTAGAGGCACCACAGGGCCGTCAGCCCTGTGCTGATCCCGATGATCAGGCTCCGGTTTCGATCGACGCGGTCGATCTGTTCCTCGATGCTGGCGGGCAAAATCTTCATCTGCGTTGTCCTTTCGTGAGGTCGCGGTGCTGCCTCACAACACCTGCGCCCGCTCACTGTTCGGGACAGCGCTTACTGGATCCTTAACGCTCCGACGAGCCCGTGTCGACGGTGAATTCCTCGTCGCCGATGCGGATGCGGTCGCCGTGGCGCAGTTTCGCGCTGGGATCGATACGTTTCCCGCGCACCCGGACTCCGTTTGCCGATCCGAGATCGGTGATGAGTAGCGTCCGGCCGTCATCGGCGATCACGGCGTGGTGGCGACTGACCTTGGCGTCGGACAACACGATGTCGTTGTCGGGGCTTCGACCGATTCGGGTGGCCGAGCCGGCCAGCGCATAACGCCGGCCGTCCGCACCGACCAAAGCGGCGATGGCGGGGCCGCGGACTCGAATTGCGTTGTCCGACTGGGCGCCGATGGTGTCCTCGGCATGGGACTGAGCGACCTTGCGGGCGTCCAGCGGCTCCTGGCGCAGGATGCGTTCGTACAGCTCCCGGATGGTCCACCCCGGGTCGATGCCGAGGTCCTCCGCCAGTAGCGCCTTCAGCCGCAGGTACGCGTCCAGCGCATCCGCCTGGCGATCGGCCAGGTAGTAGGCGGTCATCAGCTGCGCCCACAACGGTTCTCGATAGCCGTACCGCGCGGTCAGCGCTTCGAGTTCGGAGATCACGGTATGCGGGCGACCGCAGGCGATTTCGGCCTCGGCGCGCGCGATGTAGACCTGCACCCGCTCCTCGTCGAGAGCGGCGGCCAGGGTCTCGACGAAGTGAAAGTCGCTGAGGTCCTCCAGAACCCGGCCGCGCCATTGGCCGAGCGCGGCCAGCAGATGCCGGCCGGCCTGCTCGAACTGCGCGGCGGCGGCGGCCTGCACCCCGGCGTTCTTCTCGGCGATAAAGCGGCCGAAGTCGTACTGATCGTCGCTGATGGACAGTTGATAGCCGGGTGGTCGGTTGGCCAGCACGGAACGGTCGATGCCCGCGGCGCCCATCACCCGGCGCAGATTGGAGATGTAGGCGTGCAGGGTGGCTCGCGCCCCCGGCGGCGGCCGCTGATCCCACGCGGCGCCCATCAGCGAGTCGATGCTCACCGGCCGATTCGCGTTGACGATCAACATCGCCAGCACCGCACGTTGCTTCGGGGTACCCAACGGCACCGATTCATCGCCCACGCGGACCTGCAGTGGGCCCAATACACCGAACTGGGCCGCCGCAAACGGGTGCTCCGCACCCAACCCATCGGCCATCATGATGTTTCCACGCTCACCAGGTTCGCCAGCTAAACAACTACAGCAGCATAGCTTCCCGCTAGGATCTGCCCATGCCGGTGTCGGTGGGCGAAACGTTCGCGGGATTCACGATTCTGCGCATCCTCGGTGCCGGCGGGATGGGCACCGTGTACCTGGCCGCGCATCCGCGGTTGCCCCGCCAGGACGCGCTGAAGGTCCTGCCCGCGCAGTGGACCACCAACCCGGAATATCGGGAACGGTTTCTGCGCGAAGCGGATCTGACCGCCAGCTTGTCGCATCCCAACATCCTGGGTGTCCACGACCGCGGCGAGCATGACGGACAGCTGTGGATCTCGATGGACTACGTCGGCGGAACCGACGCCTCCAAGCTGGTCCGCGAGCACCACCCCGAAGGCTTGCCCGCCGATCAAGCACTCGAGATCGTCACCGCCGTCGCCTCGGCATTGGATTACGCGCACCAACAGGGTCTGCTACACCGCGACATCAAACCGGCCAACATCTTGTTGGACCCGAAAGCGCAACGAATTTTCTTGGCCGACTTCGGCATTGCTCGGCTCATCGACGATCCGGCAGGATTGACCGCGACCAACATGGCGGTCGGCACCATGGCCTACGCGGCACCCGAGCAGCTGCGGGGCGAACCGGTCGACGGGCGCACCGATCAGTATGCGTTGGCCTGCACGGCTTTTGACCTGCTCACCGGATCGCCGCCCTACGTCGACTCCAACCCCGCCGTAGTGATCACCAAACACGTTGCGGCGCCGATACCCTCACTCGGCGAACGTCGACCCGAGTTGGCGGCGCTGGATCCGGTGCTGGCCAGGGCGATGGCCAAGGCGCCCGCGGACCGGTATGCCAGCTGTGGAGAGTTCGCCCGGGAATTGAACTACGCCCTCAACCCGCCGTCCGGCCACATCCGGCACGCTCCCCCACCACCGACGCGGCCCGAGCCGGCGCCCACCCTCGTGACGCCGACGCGACGAGGCCCGCGGCCGAAAGTGATTGCGGCGCTTGCGGGAACCGTATTGATCGTCGCGGCGGCGATATTTGCGGGGGTCACGCTCGTCGGGCGCCACGACCGCGCGGCTACCCCGGCGCCGGCCGCCCCGCATCCGTTCTCGGGCACCTACCGCGCCGACTACGGTCCGGGCACCGACCTCGAAGGCAAACCAGTGGTCGGCGCGCCGACGATGACGGCCACCTGGGATGTGCGTTCCAACTGTGGCGCGGTCGGCTGCATCGCGACGGCGTCCTACACCGGCAGTAGTGGCATCGTGCTCGTCTCCAACCTGGTGTTCGATCAGATCGGCGCCAATTGGGTTGCGGTGGCGCTCGGTTCGATGTCCTGCAACGACGCGCCCACCGAAGTCTGGGTGGTGTTCACCCTGCAACCGCAGCCCGACGGCACGCTGACCGGTGAAACCACCCGGTCGACCATCAACAGCTGCAGCGCCGCCAAGCGCACCGTAACCTTCACCCGCACGGGCGATCCCGATCTCGCCAAGGTTCCCGACCCGGCGACCTTGCCGCCGCGGGCGGCGTCACCGTCCACCGCGCTGCACGGGCGCTACCACGAGACCATCACCTACGCGAACGGCGGTTCCGCACCGGGGCAAGCTGATCTGACCGTCCGCACCGTGTGCCTGCGCGCTGGCGACCGGTGCATGAGCCTGTTCCATGCGGTCGACGGAGTGGCGCCGCTGGTGTTCAGCGGCAACAAGTGGACCCGCGACGACGAAGGCACCGTGCCCTGCAATCTCGGCGGGACCGTACACATCAAACTCAGCGCCGAGTATCCGCTGCCCGACCCGCTGCAAGATCCCATTCCGCTGCTCACCGGCCACGGCCATAATGAGACGACCGGAGGCGCCTGCGCCGGCGGCGAATTCGAGGACAAGTTCGAACGTACCGGGGACTAGCCCGCGGCATTAAGAATTCATGCAGCGCCGCTTCCTACCGTGATCGCCATGAACATCACACACACCCCGAAGCGGCTTGTCGCCGCGGCAGTGCTGTCGGGTGCCGTTGCGGCAGCCGGCATGGGAGTTGCCATGGCCACGGCGCAGGCCGCGCCCGGCGACAACTTCTCACGACCTCACCAATGGTGCCCCGGGCAAGGTCTGCCGATGGACGACGTCCATTGGGACAACAACATCTGCCACACCTGGTACTGGGTTCCGGTCGGTGGCATGGGCAATGTCGGCCAATTCGTGTGGGACGGAGCGACTCCGCCGCCGCACGGCCCGGGTCCTTGCTACGGCGCGCCGATCTGCCTGCCCGGACTGTAGATCACTTCTTGGTGAGCTGGTGACGGGTCCGGTCTTCGCGGACCGGGACGCCGTTGCGACCGCCCAGATCCTGAGCGTAAAAGCCTGTCGCATAGGCGACTCCGCCGCCGTTGATGCCCAACTCCGCGCGGTCGATGTGCTCCAACGTGTCGGTGCTCTTGTGATAGTTGGGGTCGAACGGCTGGTCCTCGGGGCCACCCCACAGCTTCGCCTCCTCCGCGGACTTCTTGTTTTCCGCGCCGGAAAACAGTCCGCCCGCCGGGATGCCGGCCTGCGTGAAGCCGTCATAATCGGACCGGCCGTCGAACGAGGTGTCCTGCGGGGTCTTTCCGGCGGAGTTGAGGTAAGCGGCAAACTCCCGCTCGATACCGGCCGAGCCCTCGGGCACAACCGGGCTGCCGCGCCGGTCGGCCGGCAGCGACTGGTCGCCGTCATAGGTGAAGTAGCCCGGGTTCGGTGAGGCGAGCATGTCGAAGTTCAGGTACAGCGCAATATCTTTGAGCGCGTTCACATCTAACGACTCGACGTACTTCCGCGACCCGATCAACCCGAGCTCCTCGGCGCCCCAGAAACCGAATCGGATGGCGTTGCGGATTCCGGGCGAAGGGCCCAACTGCAGCGCGGTCTCGAGCACCGCGGCCACCCCGGATCCGTTGTCGTTGATGCCGGGCCCTTCGGGAACGCTGTCGAGGTGCGCCCCGGCCATCACCACATCGCTGGTCGAGCCGGTCCTGGTCTGGGCGACCACGTTGCGCGCCGAGATGGTCTTGGTGTCCGCGGACACGTGCACGGTCGCCGGGCCG
>DATNFI010000142.1:0-17232 GCA_035606475.1 Mycobacterium sp.
AGACCGCGCTAGCCGCGGTCGGTGATCAGCTGCGGCTACTGGGGCACACCGTGGTCGAGGGCAATCCCGATTACGGGCTGCGGTTGTCGTGGAACTTTTTGTCGCGGTCCACATCCGGTCTGCTCGATTGGGCCGAACGACTGGGCCAAGGTGTCGAGTTCGACCGCCGGACGATGTCCAACATGCGGATGGGCCGACTTCTCTCGCAGCAGATCCTGCGCGCCGCCCGGGCTAACGAAGCCGCCAACCAGCGTCGGGTCGGTTCGATCTTCCGCATCGTGGATGTGGTGCTGGCTCCGACGACCGCGCTGCCGCCGCCGCTCGCCGAGGCCTTCGACGGGCTCAGCGGAATGGCCACCGATCGCGAGATGATCGCCGCCTGCCCGGTGACGTGGCCGTGGAATGTGCTGGGATGGCCGTCGATCAACGTTCCGGCCGGCTTCACCTCCGACGGTCTGCCGATCGGCGTGCAGCTGATGGGACCGGCCAACAGCGAGCCGCTGCTGGTGTCGCTGGCCGCTGAGCTCGAGGCGCTGGGCGGTTGGGCGTCCAAGCAGCCGCCGGTCTGGTGGAACACCGAGACCGAGGCGGTGCGTTAGCTCAAAAGCCGAGTCGGCCAAGCTGTTTGGGGTCGCGCTGCCAGTTCTTGGCGACCTTGACGCGTAGATCGAGATACACCTTGGTGCCGAGCAGTTTCTCGATCTGACCGCGGGCGGCGGTACCCACTTCGCGCAACCGCTCCCCGCCCTTTCCGATCACGATGCCCTTCTGGCTGTCCCGTTCGACGTACAGCAGGGCGTACACGTCGATCAGATCGTCACGACCCTCGCGCGGGCTGACTTCGTCGATCACCACCGCCAGCGAATGCGGTAACTCGTCGCGCACGCCTTCGAGGGCGGCTTCCCGGATGAACTCGGCCATCAGAACTTCTTCGGGTTCGTCCGTGAGCTCACCGTCCGGGTAATACGGCGGCCCGGGCGGCAGCGCGGCGGCCAGCACGCCGATCAGCACGTCGACCTGCTCGCCGGTGGTCGCCGACACCGGGACCACCTCGGCATCGGCGCCGACGAGTTCGCTGACCGCGACGAGCTGTGCGGCCAACTTGTCCTTGGAGACGGTGTCGATTTTGGTGACGATTGCCACCAAAGTCGTTCTGGGGGCGGTGGATCGGATCTGCTCGACGATCCACCGGTCGCCGGGTCCGACCGCCTCGTCGGCCGGGATGCACAGGCCGATCGCGTCGACCTCGCTGTAGGTGTTGCGGACCAGATCGTTGAGCCGCTTACCGAGCAGAGTGCGCGGCCGGTGCAGCCCCGGAGTGTCGACCAGGATGATCTGGAACTCGTCGCGGTGCACGATGCCGCGGATCGTGTGCCGGGTGGTCTGCGGGCGGTTCGAGGTGATCGCGACCTTCGAGCCGACCAGGGCATTGGTCAGGGTCGACTTGCCGGTGTTCGGCCGGCCGACGAAACAGACGAAGCCGGAACGGAATTCGGTCATCCCGCACCGTTGGTTTCGATACGACTCAACAGCACGGTGCCGATCCGGACCCGTCCGCGATGGTCCGGTCCGCCCTCGGCGTGTAGTCGCAGGCCGTGCGACACCACCTCGGAGCCGGGTAGCGGGACCCGCCCCAACTCCAATGCCAGTAGTCCGCCAACGGTGTCCACGTCCAGATCCTCCTCGAATTCCACGCCGTAGAGCTCACCGACGTCCTCGATCGGCAACCGTGCGGAGACCCGGAACCGGTTGTCGCCCAAGTCTTCCACCGGCGCCACCTCGGCGGCGTCGTACTCGTCGGCGATCTCCCCGACGATCTCCTCCAGCACGTCCTCGATCGTCACGAGTCCGGCGATCGCGCCGTATTCGTCGACCAGCAGCGTCATGTGGTTGCGGTCGCGCTGCATCTCGCGCAGCAGGTCATCCAACGGTTTGGAGTCCGGCACGAATACCGCCGGTCGCATCACCTCGGTCACCGGGATCTCCCGGCCGTTGGTCGAGGAGTAATACGCCTGCTGCACACAGTCTTTCAGGTAGACCACCCCGACGATGTCGTCCACGTTCTCGCCGATGACCGGAATGCGGGAGTGCCCGCTGCGCACGGCCAACGACGTCGCCGCGGCCGCGGACTCGTCGCTCTCGATCCAGATCATCTCGGTGCGGGGCACCATCACCTCGCGGGCCGGTGTGTCGCCGAGTTCGAACACCGACTGGATCATTCGTCGTTCGTCGTCGGCCACCACACCGCGCTGCTGGGCCAGGTCGACGACTTCGCGCAATTCGATCTCGGAAGCGAACGGGCCGTTGCGGAAGCCGCGACCGGGCGTCAGCATGTTTCCCAATACCACCAGTACTCGGCTGATCGGGGTCAGCAGCACCGAAATCGCTTGCAGCGGAAGGGCGGACACCAGCGCGATCGAGTAGGCGTTCTGGCGGCCGAGCGTCCGGGGGCCGACACCGATGACGACGAAGCTGATCACCACCATGACGACCGCCGCGATGAACAGACCCCAGTCGCGGCTGACCTGCCGATAGAAGAACTGGGCCAGCAGCACCGTCGCACTGATCTCGCAGACGATCCGCAACAGCACCACCAAGTTGATGTACCGAGGGCGGTCGGTCATGACATTGGCCAGCCGCACCGCGCCCGGTCGTTCGTCGCGAACCATTTCGTGCACGCGCGCCATCGACACCGTGCTGACCGCCGCGTCGATGGCCGCGAACACGCTGCCCAGAGAGATCAGCACGATCGCGCCGAACAGCGAAGCGGAGTGGTTCAATTCTCGAAATACCTTGATTTGTCCAGCAATTGCTGATCGCGATCCTGCTGACGTTGCTGGCGGTAGAACTGCACCTGGTCGGCGACCCACTCCTCGAGCAGGCGATGCTGCAAGCCGAACATCTCTTTTTCTTCGTCCGGCTCGGCGTGGTCGTAGCCGAGCAGGTGCAGAACGCCGTGAATTGTCAACAGCGCCAACTCATGTCCCAGCGAGTGGCCCGCCGCGGCGGCCTGTTCGGCGGCGAATTCGGGGCACAGCACGATGTCACCGAGCATGGCCGGCCCCGGTTCGGGAGCGTCGGGGCGACCACCGGGTTCGAGCTCGTCCATCGGGAAGCTCATCACGTCGGTCGGACCGGGTAGGTCCATCCAGCGCATGTGCAGGTCGGCCATGGCCGCGGTGTCGAGCAGCACCATCGACAGCTCCGCAGCCGGGTTGACGTCCATCTGGGTGATGACAAACTTTGCGACGCTGATCAATTCGGATTCGGCGACGTCGAACCCGGATTCGTTGGCGACCTCGATCGTCATCGCGTCACCGGCGGCCCGTGCCGCGTCGTGCCGCCCGGTTCATCGTCAGCCCGGGCTGCTCGTGGCGAGCGTAGGCGTCCACGATTTCGGAGACCAGCCGGTGGCGAACCACGTCGGCGCTGGTGAGTTCCGAGATGTGGATGTCGTCGATACCGTCGAGGATGTCGACTGCCGCGCGTAAGCCCGACCGACTGTTGCCCGGCAGGTCGATCTGCGTAACATCGCCGGTGACAACGACTTTGGAGCCGAACCCCAGCCTGGTGAGGAACATCTTCATCTGTTCGGCCGTGGTGTTCTGCGCCTCGTCGAGGATGATGAACGCGTCATTGAGCGTGCGGCCCCTCATGAAGGCCAACGGCGCAACCTCGATCACCCCCGAGGACATCAGCTTCGGGATCAGCTCGGGGTCCATCATGTCGTGCAGCGCGTCGTAGAGCGGGCGCAAATACGGATCGATTTTTTCGTAGAGCGTGCCGGGCAGAAAGCCAAGGCGCTCACCGGCTTCCACCGCCGGGCGGGTCAAGATGATGCGGGTGACCTGTTTGGTCTGCAGCGCGTTGACCGCCTTGGCCATCGCCAGGTACGTCTTGCCGGTGCCAGCCGGGCCGATGCCGAACACGATGGTGTGCTCGTCGATCGCGTCGACGTAGCGCTTCTGGTTGAGCGTCTTGGGGCGAATCGTCCTGCCGCGGCGGGACAGAATGTCCAGCGTCAGCACCTCAGCCGGTGACTCGTTGCCGGTGCCGACCAGCATCGCGACGCTGTGCCGCACGCCTTCCGGGGTGAGCTGCTGGCCACCGGCGACGATCGCGACAAGCTCGGCGAGCACCCGTTCGGCGAGTGCGACGTCGGCGGGCTCGCCGGAGATCGTCACCGCGTTGCCGCGCACATGCAGATCCGCGGCCAGCAGGCGCTCGAGGGCGCGCAGGTTTTCGTCAGCGGAACCGAGCAGGCCCATGACGAGGTCGGGCGGAACATCGATGCTGCTGCGAACCGAGGATGTGGACGGGCCAGCAGCGTTGGTTTCGCGGGGCGTCACGTGTGTTCTAAAGCCTGCTTTCTGCGGTGTATCCAGCGGGTTAGCGCTTCGAGTCTACCGCCGCTCGGTGGACCGACCCAATGGTTAGCCGTGGGCAGCCTGCGACCATCGCGGGGTCAACACACCCAGCGCGCCGAGTGCGACAGCCGCCGCGGTCGAGGTGCGCAGCACGGTCGGGCCCAGCCGTACGGCCTTCGCCCCGGCTTCGAGGACCGCGGTCAACTCGTCGGGGGCGATACCGCCCTCGGGGCCGACCACCAACATCACCGATTTCGCCCGCGCCAGGCTCAGATCCGTCAGCGGCCCGTCGGCCTCCGCGTCCAGCGCCAGCACCATGCCGCCCGCCGCGGCGACCTCGCCGATCCGCGCGGCCAGCGTCGCGGTGGACCACACGCCGTCGACGGTCGGGAGGTAGGCCCGCCGGGACTGTTGCGCGGCGGCCCGGGCGACCGCGCGCCAGCGCCGCAGGCCCTTCTCGGCGCGGGCGCCGTCCCAGCGGGCCACGCAACGCGCCGCCTGCCAGGCCACCAGCGCGTCGGCACCGGCTTCGGTGGCCAGCTCGATCGCCAGCTCGGAGCGCTCGGATTTGGGCAGCGCCTGGACCACCGTTACCGGCGGCTGGGCGGGCGCAATCTGTCGACGGTCGACCACTCTGGCCCGCAGCCCGTCACGGGTGGCTTCCTCGACGACGCAGCGCGCGACGCCGCCGTCGCCATCGCCGAGAACCAGCTCCTCCCCGACGCGGATGCGTCGCACGGTGGCGGCGTGAAAGCCTTCGTCGCCGTCAACGACGGCCAGCTCACCGCTGTCGGGCAGCGAGTCGATGTAGAACAGGCCGGCCAATTAGCGGCCGGTGAAGGTTTCGCGCAGCCGGCTGAACAACCCGCCGTTGGTCGCGGACGCATGGGTCGACTTGACCTCGGCGACGTCGCGGGTACGTCGGCTCTTGAACTCGCGCAGCACATCGGCGTCCTGGTGGTCGAGCCGCTCGGGCACCACCACGTCGACGTGCACGTGTAGGTCGCCGCGCGCACCGGAACGCAGATGCGGCATGCCTTGGCCGCGGCGGGTGGTCACCGAATTGGGCTGCGTCCCAGCGGGGATGGTGATCTCGGTCAGGCCGTCGAGGATCGCGTCGATGGTCACCGTGGTGCCCAGCGCCGCGTCGACCATGGGCACCGAGATCGTGCAGTGCAGATCGTCGCCGTCGCGCACGAAGATGTCGTGCGGCTGCTCGTGGATCTCGACGTAAAGGTCACCGGCCGGTCCCCCGCCGGGCCCCACTTCACCCTGCGCGGCGAGCCGGACCCGCATGCCGTCGCCGACACCGGCGGGAATCTTGACGGCGATGTCGCGGCGGGCCTGCACTCGTCCGTCGCCGCCGCACTGGTGGCACGGGTCGGGGATGACCTCGCCGACACCGCGGCAGGTCGGGCAGGGACGGGAGGTCATCACCTGGCCGAGCAAAGACCGCTGGACGGTTTGCACCTCGCCGCGGCCGCCGCAGGTGTCGCACGACATCGGCTGCGAGTTCCCGTTGGTGCCGCGGCCCTGGCATCGGTCGCACAGCACCGCGGTGTCGACGGTGACCTGCTTGCTCACGCCGGTCGCGCATTCAGTGAGATCGAGTCGCATCCGTAGCAGCGAGTCCGAGCCCGGCCGGACCCGGCCGACCGGTCCGCGCGAGGTCGCGCCGCCGCCGAAGAACGCTTCGAAGACGTCACCCAGACCGCCGAAGCCCCCGAAGCCGCCACCGCCCGCTGCCGCCGCGTTCTCCAGCGGGTCGCCCCCCAGGTCGACGATGCGCCGTTTCTCCGGGTCGGACAGCACCTCGTAGGCGACGCTGATCTCCTTGAACTTCGCCTGCGCGGCCTCGTCGGGGTTGACGTCGGGGTGCAGTTCGCGGGCCAGCTTGCGATACGCGCGCTTGAGCTCCGCATCGCTCGCGTTCTTGCCCACGCCGAGCAGACCGTAATAGTCGCGTGCCACGCTTGACCTTCCTGACCTTTCCTATGCCGTTAGGCCATAGTCGGCCGTGAATCGACGGCCATCAATGAATTCTGCCTGCAAAGCGGGTTCAACGTGAACCCAGCACCTCGCCGATGTAGAGAGCAACCGCAGCGACACTAGCGATAGTTCCCGGATAGTCCATTCGGGTGGGCCCGAGCACACCCATGCCGCCGTAGACGGTGTCGAGGGTGCCGTAGGTGGTCGACACCACCGAGGTGCCCATCATCTGCTCGGCCTCGGTTTCGTGTCCGATGCGAACCGTGACCTTGCCGGCCTCCTGTTGAGCGGCCAGCAACTTCAAGACGACGACCTGTTCCTCGAGGGCTTCCAGGATGGAGCGCAGCGAGCCGCCGAAGTCGGCGGTGTTGCGGGTCAGGTTGGCGGTACCGCCCAGCAGCAGCCGCTCCTCGGTGTGCTCGACCAGCGACTCCAGTAGCACCGTCGCCGAGCGGCCGACCGCGTCGCTGAGGCTCTTGGACTGGCCGCCGCGACCGTCGAGGTGGGCCGCCAGGTCGGCGACCGCAACGGACGCCGCCGACAGCTTCTTGCCGTCCAGCGCCTGCCCGAGCATCTCGCGCAGCTGCGACAGCTGGTGGTCGTCGATCACGTCGCCCAGTTCCACCACGCGCTGATCCACCCGGCCGGTGTCGGTGATCACCACCATCAACAGCCGCGCCGGGGTCAGCGCGATCACTTCCAGGTGCCGCACGGTCGACGTCGACAGCGTCGGGTATTGGACGACGGCGACCTGTCGCGTCAGCTGGGCCAGCAGCCGGACGGCGCGCCGCAGAACGTCGTCGAGGTCGACACCGGATTCCAAGAAGCTCTGAATGGCACGTCGCTCGGCCATCGACAGCGGCTTGACGTCGTCGAGCCGGTCGACGAACTCGCGGTAACCCTTCTCCGTCGGCACCCGGCCGGAGCTGGTGTGGGGCTGGGTGATGTAGCCCTCGGCTTCGAGGACGGCCATGTCGTTACGCACGGTCGCCGACGAGACGCCGAGGTTGTGCCGGTCGACAAGCGACTTGGAGCCGATCGGCTCTTTGGTGGCGACGAAGTCGGCGACGATCGCGCGCAGCACCTCAAAGCGGCGCTCATCGGCAGTGCTCATCTGACGATCGTCCCTCCTAACCTCCGACCAGTTTACGGGGATCACCAGCGACTACTGCAGACGTCACGACTCTCCTCCGGCCGAACCGGTCGGCATCGTCGTCGCGATACCCTGTCCTGCATGCCGCATCGGGGAGGGCCACGGCCGGAGATGAGCCGCGGATGATCTTCAAAGGCGTGCGCGACGGCAAGCCGTACCCCGACCACAACCTGTCCTACCGGGACTGGTCGCGGATTCCGCCGCGACAGATCCGGCTCGACGAGATCGTCACAACGACGACAGTGCTGGCTCTGGACCGCCTGTTGTCAGAGGACTCCACCTTCTACGGCGACCTCTTCCCCCACGCCGTGTTGTGGAAAGGCGTCGTCTACCTCGAGGACGGCCTGCACCGCGCGGTGCGGGCGGCGTTGCGGAATCGCACCGTCCTGCACGCGCGGCTGCTCGATCTGGACGCGGTCACCCAGCACGCTGACCAGGCGTAACCCACTTCGGTCACATTCCCGCGCCGCCCGGTGTCGATGTAAGTGACACCGCCGCGAAGCTTGGAGGAGAGCCATGCCACGAATCACCGGACTGTCCGACCACGATGCCGGCCTCGGCGCCAAGATCGCCTACTTCTTCACCAAACGGCGCTTCAAGCAGATGACCGGGCTGGAAACCGCGACAATGCTCGAGCCGCTACGGATGTATGCGTATATCCCTAAGCTGCTCAACGCATATGGCCGCATCGAACTGGCGGAGGCGAAGATGGACATCCTCAGCCCCCGGCATCGGGCACTCGCGGAGTTGAAGTCGGCGATGACGGTTCGCTGCGAGTACTGCATCGATCTCGGCTCGGCGATCGCCCGCGGCTGGGGGCTGACCGACGAGGAGCTGTTGGCCATGTCCGACTACCACAACGCCACCTGTTTCTCCGACCTCGACCGGCTCATACTCGACTACGCCACCGCGATCAGCCGGACCCCGGTCGAAGTGAGCGACGACCTATTCGACTGTCTGCGAATGCATTTCGACAACGCCCAACTGGTCGGGTTGACCCACATCATCACGCTCGGCAACCTTCGCGGCCGGTTCAACATTGCGTTGGGCATCGGGGCCTCCGGATTCAGCGAGGGCAAGGTGTGCGCGCTGCCCGACGCCGGTCGGCTATGACCGCGGACGCGGACCTGGCAGCGCGATTCCAGGCCGCCCGGCCGCATCTGGGTGCGGTGGCCTACCGGATGCTGGGCTCGGTCGCCGACGCTGAGGATGCCGTGCAGGAAGCCTGGCTGCGGCTGACCGGGGTCGACGTCGGCCAGGTGGACAACCTCGACGCGTGGCTGACGACCACGGTGGCACGAATCTGCTTGAACACCTTGCGAAGCCGCCGAGCTCGGCCGCCCGAAGAACTCGTGGCCCAGGTGCCGGATCCCATCGTCGACGCAGTCGGCGACGTCGACCCCGAGCACCAGGCGATGCTGGCCGACGCGGTGGGGATGGCGCTGTTCGTGATCCTGGACACGTTGGCACCGGCTGAACGACTGGCGTTCGTCTTGCACGACGTGTTCGCGGTCCCGTTCGACCAGATCGCCCCCGTCGTCGAGCGGACGCCGGAAGCCACCCGCAAGCTGGCCAGCCGGGCGCGACAGCGCATTCAGCAGGCCGAGCCCAGCCCAGACACCGATCTGGTTGCTCAACACGCCGTCGTCGACGCCTTCTTTGCCGCCGGACGCGCCGGCGACTTCGACCGGCTGGTCGCCGTCTTGGACCCCGACGTGTCGTTGCGCGGCGACTTGGGCCCGGGCCGACAAAGTTCGGTGCGAGGGGCATCCACCGTTGCCCGGCTGGCCAGGGCCTACGGCGCCCCCGAACGCGAAGCCCGGCCCGCCGTCGTCAACGGAGCCGCGGGCGCGGTGATCTTTGTCGACGGCCGGCCAACCGCGATCATGGGCTTCGTCGTTCGCGGCGGACGGATCGCCGCGATCGATATTCTTGCCGATCCCGAGCGCGTCGCGAGGATCGATATGCCAGCCGTCGCCGGCTAGTTGGTGGCCGTCGCCGCCTGCACCAACGCGAGCGCGGAATCGTGCTGCAGCACCCAGGTGCCGCCCTGGTCGATGAACGCGAGGTTCTTTTCGACCGGACCGGCAAACTTGGGGCCGGTGATGGCGACGTCAGCTTTTACCGCGTTGGGCGCGACCGGTTGGATGTTGGTGACGTTGAACTGCTCCGGGAAGTTCCCGTTGCGGAAGGCCTTGCGCAGGTCGTGGTCGGCCACGTGGCCCTCGCCGGACGGGATGCCGTTCTCCACCAGGCCGACCTTGGTCTCGTAGTTCACCCCGGGGTCGGTGACGCGGGTGCACAGGTCGGCCAGCTGCTCGGGGCTCGGCAGCGGCGGCTGGCCGGGTGCCGGCGGCGGCGGGTCGAGCGGTGCGTTGAACACGACGGGCACGATCTGAGGCGCGGCGCTGAAGGTCAGTGTCGTCGCGCCGGCTGCAGCGGCGCCAATGGTGGCCACGGCGGCCACCCCCGTGGCGAAGAATTTCATGGTCATCGTTGTCCCTTCGATTTGGACGTGATCATCGGTGTCATTCTGCTGGTCGTTGGGTGGTCTGCCGCGACCCTACGCGGGCGTGTCCCGCCGCAGGCTCAACCGACGTGGATTCGCCAGTCGGCGGCATCACGTTGCTGGCGCCAGAAATCGTCAAAACGACCGCCCGCGGTGAGCAACTCGTCGACCGTTCCGTCCTCGATGATCGCGCCCGTGTCCAGGAACAACACCCGGTCGGCATGCCGGATGCTGGCCAACCGGTGGGCGACGATCACCCGCGTCCGCGGCTGCGGGTCCGCGGTGAGCGCGTCGACCACGGCGGCCTCGTTCTCGGTGTCCAGCGCGCTGGTCGCCTCGTCGACCAGCAGGATCGGGGCCGGTTTGAGCAGGGCACGCGCGATGCTGACCCGCTGGCGCTCGCCGCCGGACAGCGCCGAGCCTGCCTCGCCGACGACGGTCTCGACGCCGGCGGGCAGCCGGCCGGTGAGTTCGTCGACACGGGCCAGCGCGATGGCACGACTGAACTGCGCGTCGCCGGCGGCGGGGTCACCGGCCGCCACGTTCTCCCGGATGGTCCCGTGGAACAGATAGGGGTGCTGGAACACCACGCTGCTGGCGGCCCGGCGAGCCTCGGCGTCCAGCGTGGCGACGTCGACGCCGTCAACCAGGACGCGGCCCTCGACGGGCTGATACAGGCCGGCGATCAGAGCCAGGACGGTGCTCTTGCCCGATCCGGACGGCCCGACGATCGCCGTGGTGGTGCCCGGTTGCAGCGTGAAGCTCACCCTGTCGAGCACCGGAGCGCTCACGCCGTCGTAACTGAACGTGACGTTGTCGAATTCGATCAGCGGCGCGTCGTGATGCCCACGACGGCTTTGGGTTCCGGCGGTTATCACCGGTGCGCCGAGTACCGCGCGGATCCGGTCGAGGGTGGCGCGGGTGCTTTCCAGGGCCGGGCCCAGCTCGCTGATCGACGTGAACGGCTCCAGGTAGCGGGCGATCACCACGATCAGCGCGATCGCCTCCGGCACGCTCAGCGTGTGGGCGATGGTCAAAGCCGTTGTCGCGCCGGCGAACAGGATCAGGGCGAGCTGGCTGGCCAGGCTGAACAACAGCTGGCCGGGAACCTGCATGGTCAGCAGCCGCATCGTGGCGCCGTGCTGGGCGGCCAGCGCGTCGCCGACCGTGCTGCGGGCCGGCTCGACGCGGCGCGCCGCGCGCAACGCCTGCTGGGTGCGGGCGAACTCGATGATGCGCTCGGTGAGCGACGTATTCGCTTCGGCAGCAGCCTGATCCGAGCGACGTGCCAGCCGGGCCGATGCCCATAGCGCGCCGAGCAGCAGCGGCACACCGCCCATGGCGGCGACACCGAGCTGCCACGACACCGGCAGCAGGGCCACCCCGATGGCGGCCGGCAGCAGCACCGCGGTGACCAACGGCGTGAGCAGGTTGACCGCGAGCCCGACGAGTTCTGGACCGGTCGCCGCGATCGCCTGCCGCGCCGTCGCGGTGTTGTCTGCGCTGAACCATTCCAGCCGCACATCGGGCAACCGGTCCGCGACGTCGTGCTGAGTATGGTCGAGCACCGCGAAGCCGAGATCGAAACCGATTCGCGCAGTGGCGGTGTCGATGATCCAGCCGGCAACGGTCGCGGCGGTGAGCCAGCCCAACCAGATCAACGCCCGCTGCGGGGCATCGCTGAACAGCGCTCCGACCAACGGCACCAGCAGCACGGTGCCAACGGCCCGCACGATCACCGAGACCAGGGCGAGCACGGTGTACACGATCACGTTGCCGCGACGCTCCGGGGGGACGAGACCGATCCAGGTGCGGATCATCGGGTGATCTCCGGCGCGCTCGTCGCCGCCACCGGGTCGCGGCGTCCGCTGTCCCACAACCGCCGATAACGTCCGTCGGCGGCCAGCAGTTCGTCGTGGGTGCCCTGTTCGGCGATGCGGCCGTGATCGAGCACGACGATCTGATCGGCACCGGCGACGGTGTGCAGCCGGTGCGCGATCACCAACACCGTGCGCTCCCGAGTCAGCCGGTTGAGTGCTTGCTGCACAAGGTATTCCGATTCGGGGTCGGCGAATGCGGTGGCCTCGTCGAGGATCAGGACCTGGGTGTCTGCGAGGATCGCCCGGGCGATAGTGAGGCGTTGACGTTCCCCGCCGGACAGGCCGCTGGCGGCGCCGAGCATGGTGTCGTAGCCGTTCGGCAGTCGCAGGATGCGCTCGTGGATCTGGGCTTCGCGTGCCGCGGTCTCGATCTGCGCGGGGGTGGCGTCGGGGACGGCCAGCGCGATGTTCTCGGCGACGGTGCCGTGAACGAGCTGGGTTTCCTGCAGCACGAATCCGACCCGGGTGTAGAGCTCGTCGGCGGTCAGCGACCGAATATCTTGTCCATCAACGGTTATCGCGCCCTGCTGCACGTCGTAGAAGCGGGCCAACAGAGCGGCCAGGGTGGACTTCCCGGACCCCGACGGGCCCACCAGCGCGGTGACCGTGCCGGGCCGCAGCGTCAACGACACCTCGTGCACTACCGGCACATCGGGCCGGTAGCCGAAGGTGACCCGGTCGAACACCACGCAATCTCCGGCGGCTTTCCGCGGCTCGTCGCGCACCGAGAGCTCCGGTTCGTCGAGGGCGATCTGCAGCCGGCGAGCGGCCAACAGTCCGGCGCGGATCCCGCCCAGGCCGTAGGCGATGTTGAGCAGCCGGGCGCCGAAGGTGGTGCCCAGCAGCAGGAACGGCAACAAGTCGACCGGATTCATGTCGCCGCCGACGACCAGCAGCGTGCCGGCCCCGACGATCAGCCACAGGAACGTGGTGGGCCGGGTGGCCAGATCCATCAACGTCTTCTTACCGGCGAGCGGACGCTGCCAATCGGTCAGGAATGCGACGTACTCGTCGAGTCGACGCCGGAAGCTCGACGCGGCAGCACCACCGAAGACCCGAATCACCGGCTGGCCCTCGAGATAGGCGCCGGCCTCGCCGCCCATCCGCTCGGCCCAGCGTTGTGACTGCGGGATTTTCGGGCCGGATTGAATCGTCATCGACGACGTCAGCACCAGATAGACAAGCACCGGAACGAACAGCACCAGCGCGATCCGCCAGTCGACCACGAACAGGTAGACCAGCACCGCCAGCGGCGCGATCACCGCAGCGACCGCGTCCGGAATGGCATGAGTGACCAGATAGTGCAGCGACAACGTGTCGTCGGCGACCAGTTGTTTGATCGACCCCGAACCGCGAGCGGTGAACCAGCCCAACGGTACTCGCGCCAATTTGCTCAGCAGCCGCGACCGCAGGTCGCTGGCAAACCGCGCGTCGACGACGTGCAGCCACAGCGTCAGCGCCGCACCCAGCAGGGTGCCGATCCCGAGCAGCGCCACCGCCGCGAAGCCGATCTCGCGCAGCCGCGAGGCCTCGGCGCCGGCCACCAGTTGCCGGGCCAGTTCGACCAGCAGCACGAACGGCGCCAGCTGGATCAGGGTGATGACGGCTTGCAACACGCCCGAGGCGATCAACGCCGAGCGTAGCGGCGCAAGCAGCCGGCCGGCGGCCTTGGCGCGCCAACTCCCCTGGACCGCTGTCGGCACATCGTGCACGACAACGCTTTCCGGCGCGGCGGCCGCCACCTCTTGGTCGCCGCGGCGGGTGCCCATCTCGCGCCCGGCGCTCCAGTAGGCCTGCGCGTGGATCTCGGATTTGGGGAAGCCGAAGTCCTCGCGCAGCCGGGTCCGGACGTGCTTGAGGGTGGTGGCTTCCGGGGTGGCCCAGCAATACCAGTCGGACCAGTCGCGGGTTTCGATGGCCGACGCCAGGGATTTCTCGTCGCGCCGACTGACCCAGTGCAGCCGCAGCCGCGGATGCTGCGCGATCGGGATCTGCGGGTCGTTGTCGTCGTGCTGCTCGAGGTACACCTCGATCGGGACGTCGTCGGGGACGATGCCGACGATGCCGTTGATCCCCGGAATCGACGCGGAGTCACCGATCAACAGGTAGCCGGCCGGGTGCTCGTCGGGTGTGTCGAAACGCGACGACCCCATCAACGACATCACCGCGATGGTCGCGCCGGGTTCGACGGTTCGGGCCCACGTCGAGGCCGGGCCCGCCGGGTCGTGCAACACCACGTCGACGGCGAACCGGCCGGCAGCCACGTCGGATTCGGAGATCGTGTATGCCCGTTGGAATTCGGTGGTCGACCCGTCGGGGTCGGGAAACCAGAACCGCAGCCAGGCCGCGGGTTCGGCCTCGGCGTCGGCGAACAACGTGGGTGACTCCATTCGGATGCGCACGAAATGTGGTGCGATCCAGATGGTTTCGAGGACGGTCGCGGTGTGGTCGCGGGCCCCGAAGCCCCGCAGCATCGCGCCTTGAAACCCGCGGGCCATCAGCTGTCCATCGACTCGCGGAGGCTTCGTGGCCGCATGTCGGTCCAATTCTCCTCGACATAGGCCAGGCATTCCGCGCGTCCGGCCGCACCGAAGACCTTGCGCCAACCGGCTGGAATCTCGGCGAACGTCGGCCATAGGCTGTGCTGGTCTTCGTCGTTGACGAGGACCACGAAGGTACCGTTCTCGTCATCGAAGGGGTTGGTGCTCATCATCTCTCCTGATCGAGGTGGTGTCGCTGACGCCCAGATCGGCGCCCAGCACCCGATCGGACAGCAGCCCCAGACAACTGAGGTTGGGAAAACCGGGGCCCTGGTTGAGCCCGGCGAGGTTGGGTAGGAACAACTTCGGTGCTACATCGATCACGGCGAGGTCGTGCCCGATGGCCTCCTGGACGCGATCCCCGGTCAGCGGACCACTCAGGCCCAGCTCCAGCAGGTCGAGCGCGTCCTGGCTGAACAACGAGGTGAACCACAGCGGATCGGCGCCCGACCCGTCGATGACCAAGTCGAAACCGTGCACCGTCTCCAGGTTTTCGCTGCCGCGATTGGTCGACAGCGTCAGCCTGATCTGCTCGTCGCGACCCACCGCGTGCGCCACCCGCCCACGCAGATGACGGATGCGGTCGTCGGCCAGTAGGGCGTCCTGGACGTTGGCCGAGAACACCCCGCGGTCGGTACGGGCGATCGCATCGCGCCGCTCCTCTACCGTCAGCGCGGTCCAGTCACTGGGATCGGAGAACAGCGCGTTCTCGAAAAAGCTCTCACCGCGGGTGAATAACGTGACCTGCGGCGAGATCACTGTGATGGTGGAAACCCGGTGGCGGAACAGCTCATTCAGCATCGCTGCGGCGGTCTCGCCACCGCCGATCACCGCGACCCGTTCGGCGTTGATGCGGTCCTGCTGTCCGGCGCGATGCCAGAACTGCGCGATCGATAGCACCCGCGGGTTGCCCGGCAGCAGTGAGCGTTCCGCTTGTCCGGGTCCGGTGATCATCAAACCGTCGGCGTACACGGATGTTTCGTCGGTGTGCAGCGACCACTGCTCGCCGTCCACGGCAAGTCGATCGACTTCGCCGTACACCACCGTCATACCGATCTCGTCGGCGACCCAGCGCAGGTACTGACTCCACTGGCGGTGGGTTGGCGCGGGCCGGCCACGGTCGATCCACTGCGCGAATTGGGTTGTGGCAATCAGATACGCCTGCCAGCTGTGCCGGGTCATCCGCTCGTCGAGTTCGGCGTTGCGGCGTGGGACCAGCGACGAGCGGTACGGGAACCCGACGTCCTTCTCCGGGCTGGTACCCAGCCGTTGTGCGCCGTCGGTCCAGCCGCCGCTGGCCTGCCAGTTGGCGCCGACCCCGGTGCGTTCGATGGCGACCACATTCGGCACCTCGACACCCATTTCGCTCAGCACATGCGCCTTGGCGGCTACCGCCACCGCTTTCACACCGGCGCCGAGGACGGCAAGGGTGGTCATGGCACCATCTCCTCGAGCGACTGCGTCCAAAGCTGCTGCAGGGCAGCGATATCCGACTCACTGAGGACGTCGGGCAGCGCCCGCCATTGCGTGACCAGCACCTGGTGCTCACCGCTGCCGAGCACGGTCGCGACCAGGCTCAGCTCGTAGCGGACCGCGAGGTCGGGCTCGGGCAGCGGTGAAACACCGTTCAGCAGGCCGCGATCCAGCCACAGTCCACTGGTGCCGCCGACGTCGGCACGACCCAGGTAGTTCAGCAGCAATTGTGGCCCGTCGAACACGGCGAGGCGACCGCCGGTGTCGCCACGTAGATACCGCAGCAGCCCGTAGTCGACGCCGTCACCGGGCATCGCCTTCAGCAGGTCCCGCACCCGTCGCGGGTCGTCGGTGTCGACGCGGAGTGGATAGATCGCGCTCAGCAGGCCGACCGTCTCGGTGGTATCGACGGTGTTGTCGAACAGCGAGTCGGCCCGGCCGTGGGTTTCCAGCGCGAGCAACGGCGGCGGCGTCGGCTGGCCGCGCTGTTGCCGCCACTTGGTGATCATCCGCGACGCGGCGGCGATCAGGATGTCGAACACCGGCAGCCCGGACTCCAACAGCCGGGCGGTGGCGTTCACGTCGAGCATCGCCGTCTGCACCAGCAGCCCGGCGGCGCGGTCGCTGGCCGGCGTCAGGCGCCGCTGTCCGAGCTCGGGGTCGTCGCCGGCCAGTTGTGTCGTCCAATACGGTTCGCTGTCCAGGGATTCCGCCCGTGCCGTCATCGCCTGCACCCAGCGCCGATAACTGGTGTGCTCGCGGACCGGGGCCGGGGAGTTGCCGGCCATCAACGCATGCAGGATGGCGTCGAGTTCACCGAGCACCACCTGCCACGACACCGGGTCCAGAGCCAGCACGTGGGCGGCCAGCACCAGCACGCTCTGGCCGGTCGTCGGTCGCAGCCACGCCGCTGTCATCAGCGTGCCGCGCTCCGGGTCGATGCTGTCGATCGCCTGCGCGGTCTGGGTGGCGACGGCGGACTGCAGATCACCGGAAACCGTTATCTCGGTGAGGATGTCGCCCGGCTGAGCTGCGTGCAGGGTCATGGTCGCGCGGTCCAGACGGCTGCGCAGCACTTCGTGACCGGCGACGATGGTCGCCAGCGCCGCCCGCAATTGCCCGCCGGTGACACCGTCGGGCAAGCGAATCGCTTCGGCCTGCGCCAGCCTGCGGGGCTCGCCGAATTCGTAGAGCCAGTGCGCGTTGGCCAGCAGCGGTATGGGCCCGCCGTCGGACACCTGGTCCACCGTCGGATGGGTGGCCTCGGCGCCCTCGGCGTCGATGGCGGCGGCGAGCTCACGGACGCTGGCGCACTCCAGGA
>DATNFI010000143.1:0-19902 GCA_035606475.1 Mycobacterium sp.
AGCATTCGGTAGACGTCGATCGGCTCGACGTGGGTGTCCATCTCGAAACGCTGCGACGGCACCACCTGAAACGCCTCGCCACGCTCGATCTCGCCGACCAGGCGCTCGACGATGGCGCCGTACTCCTCGACCGTGCGTTGCGCGCGGTGCTGCGGCTCGGGACGGGTGAACGTCGCGACGGTCGATGGCAGCGGCTGCTCGAGCGCGGCGGTCATCACGTCCAGCCGCGCGATCGCATCGTCGTAGGCCTCGTCCACCCGCTCGTCGGTGCCGTTCCAGTTCACCGCGTTGGCGATCAGCGTGATGGTGCCCTCGTGGTGATCGACCGCGGCCAGATCGGTCGCCAGCAGCAGCAACATGTCCGGCAGGTTCAAGTCGTCGACCGCGAGCTCGGGCAGCCGTTCGAGGCGCCGCACCAGGTCGTAGGCGAAGAAGCCGACCATGCCGCCGGACAGTGGCGGCAGCCCGGGCAGCACGGCGGTGGCCAGCAGCTCCAGCGTCTCGTGCAGGGCCTGCAGCGGGTCACCGCCGGTAGGCGCGTCATGGGGCACCGTGCCCAGCCACACCGCCTGCCCGTCGCGCACCGTCAGCGCCGAGGGGGCACCGGCTCCGATGAACGACCAGCGCGACCACGACCGCCCGTTCTCCGCCGACTCCAGCAGGAAGGTGCCGGGCCGGTTGTCGGCCAGCTTGCGGTACGCGGAGAGCGGAGTTTCGGCGTCTGCCAGCACCTTGCGGGTCACCGGCACCACGCGATGTTCGGCTGCCAGCGCCCGGAAATGCTCCCGCGACGTAGTGGCGGCTGCGAGGTTGGCGTGCACCCAGTCATCTTCCCAGATGGACGGAGCGGCCGCGCTCGCCACTGGCGTAGCGTGACGACCATGAAAACCGGTGACACCGTGGCTGACTTCGAACTTCCCGACCAGACCGGCACACCGCGCAGGCTCAGCGCCCTGCTGTCCGACGGGCCAGTCGTGCTGTTCTTCTACCCGGCGGCGATGACCTACGGCTGCACCAAGGAAGCCTGCCACTTCCGCGACCTGGCGCAAGAGTTCGCCGCTCTCGGCGCGAACCGGGTCGGCATCAGCGTCGATCCCGTTGCCAAGCAAGCGGAGTTCGCCGACAAACAGCGGTTCGACTACCCGCTGCTGTCCGACACCGATGGCGCGATCGCCCACCAATTCGGGGTCAAGCGTGGGCTTTTGGGCAAGTTGATTCCGGTCAAACGCACAACCTTCGTCATCGACACCGACCGCAAAGTGCTCGACGTGATCTCCAGCGAGACGAGCATGGATTCCCACGCCGACAAGGCGTTACAGACGCTGCGGGCTCGTAGCTAGCTCTGCATCCCTGAGCGGACGCATCGACTGTGCGGGTTGTGAAGGCGATTTCGCCATTTTCACCCGCACAAGCTACACAGTCGACGTCGATAGATTCCCCAACTGCTGACGCTGAATTAATGACTCAGGGCACTAGCCCGGTATGCCGCCGGATACACCATCGTCCGGTGCCAGCAGCACGTCGGCGTCAAAACAGCTGTGGTCGCCGGTGTGACAGGCCCCGCCGACCTGGTCGACCTGTAGCAGCACGGCGTCGCCGTCGCAGTCCAGTCGCACCGAATGCACCCGCTGGGTGTGGCCGGATGTGGCACCTTTGACCCACTGCTCGCCGCGGGACCGCGAAAAATAGGTGCCCTCACGGGTTTCCAGGGTGCGGGCCAGCGCCGCGTCGTCCATCCAGGCGACCATGAGCACGTCGCCGCTTCCGCGCTCCTGGACGATCGCAGTGAACAGCCCGTCGGCATTGCGCTTCAGGCGGGCGGCGATGTCGGGGTCGAGTGTCATCGAACGGTGATCCCTTCTGCCGCCATGGCGTCCTTGACCTGTCGGATGGTCAACTGCCGAAAGTGAAATACGCTGGCCGCCAACACCGCATCGGCTCCTGCAGCGACGGCCGGCGCGAAGTGTTCGACCGCCCCGGCGCCGCCACTGGCGATCACGGGCACCGTCACGGCCGCGCGAACCGCGCGCAGCATCGCCAGATCGAATCCGGCCCTGGTGCCGTCGGCATCCATCGAATTCAGCAGGATCTCCCCCACCCCCAATTCGGCGCCGCGGGCCGCCCACTCGACGGCGTCGATGCCGGTGCCGCGCCGCCCGCCGTGCGTAGTGACTTCCCAGCCCGACGGCGTCGGCTTCGAACCCGCGGGCACCGTGCGGGCGTCGACGGATAGCACGATGCACTGCGAACCGAACTGGGCGGCCATCTCGGCCAGTAATTCCGGGCGGGCAATGGCGGCCGTGTTGATCGATACCTTGTCCGCGCCCGCGCGCAACAGCACGTCGACATCGGCGACCGTCCGCACGCCGCCGCCGACGGTGAGCGGGATGAACACCTGCTCGGCGGTGCGGCGCACCACGTCGAGCATGGTGGTGCGCCCCGACGATGAGGCGGTCACGTCGAGGAAGGTCAGCTCGTCCGCGCCCTCGACATCGTAGGCGGCGGCAAGTTCTACCGGATCGCCTGCGTCCCGCAGGTTTTCGAAGTTGACGCCCTTAACCACGCGGCCGTCATCGACGTCCAGGCACGGAATGACCCGCGTGGCTAGGCTTGTGCTGGTTGGGAATTCAGTATTCATCGGGTGGTCCTACGCTGTGTAACATCTCGAGCAATTGGCCGTGCACTCCGGGGGCGGCAGCCAGTGCGGAACGCGAGTCGGGTGTCCACTGTTCGCCGGCCAAATTGGTGACGATGCCGCCCGCGGCCCGGACCAGGGCCACCCCGGCGGCGTGATCCCAGACGTGGTGGCCGAAGCTGATGGAACCACCGAGAACACCGTCGGCGACGTAGGCCAGATCGATGCCGGTGGCACCGTGCATTCGCATCCGCGACGACACCCGGCTGAGTTCCTCGAGCACGGCCACCCGGTACCGCCCGGGGAAGCGGCCACGTGAATCGGCATTGAATGTTCCAACACCGATGATGGCGGCGGTGAGATCGCCGTTCTTCAACATCGGTTGCGGCACACCATTTTTCATCAGCGGCCCACCCGCCGCCGCGGCGTAGCGTTCGTTCATGAACGGCAGCCAGGTCAGCCCGGCGACCGGATCTCCGTCGTGCAGCAGGCCGAGCAGAATCGCGGCCATCGGCGACCCGGCGGCGTAGTTGAACGTGCCGTCCACCGGGTCGAGTATCCAGACCCATTCCGAGTCGAGGTCGGCACCACCGAATTCCTCACCGTGCACTCCGATCCCGGTCGCCGACACCAGGGCGTCGACCACTTGGCGCTCGATCGCCAGATCGACCTTGGTGGCGAAATCGTCGCCCCGCTTGCTGACCGCCGAATCCGCGCGATGCCCGGCGACGAACGGCTTGGCCGCGGCGTCGAGGATCGCCGACGCCTGCTCAACCCAGACGGCCACCTGCTTATCGAGATCCATTGCGGCCCTAGCCTGCCACCGCGGCCAGCGCTTCCGGCAACGTAAATCGGCCGGCATACAGCGCCTTGCCGACGATTGCGCCCTCTACCCCGCTGCCGGTCAGGGTGGCGATAGCGCGCAGATCGTCGAGGCTGGACACCCCGCCGGAGGCGATCACCGGAATGTCGGTGCGGTCGGCGACCGCTCGCAGCAGGTCGAGGTTGGGGCCGGTCAAGGTGCCGTCTTTGGTGACGTCGGTGACGACGAAGCGCGAACACCCTTCGCCGTCAAGACGATCCAGCACCGGCCATAGATCGCCGCCGTCGGTCTCCCAGCCGCGCCCGCGCAACCGGTGCTCGCCGTCGACGATCTGCACGTCCAGCCCCACCGCGACCTTGTCGCCGTGCTGGGCGATCGCCTTGGCGCACCACTGCGGGTTCTCCAGCGCGGCCGTTCCGAGGTTGATCCGCGCACAGCCGGTGGCCAGTGCCGCGCTCAGCGAGTCGTCGTCGCGGATGCCCCCCGAGAGCTCCACCTTGACGTCGAGCTTGCCGACCACTTCGGCGAGTAGTTCGCGGTTGGAGCCACGGCCGAACGCCGCGTCGAGGTCCACCAGGTGCACCCACTCGGCGCCGTCGCGTTGCCAGGCCAGCGCCGCGTCCAGCGCTGAGCCGTAGTCGGTTTCGCTGCCGGCCTTGCCCTGCACCAACCGCACTGCCTTGCCCTCGACCACGTCGACGGCAGGCAACAAAATCAACGACACGTCACAACCCTTCAACCCAATTGCTCAAGATGGCCGCGCCGGCATCACCGCTCTTCTCGGGGTGAAACTGGGTCGCGGCCAGCGGACCATCTTCGACCGCGGCCAGGAACGGAACCCCGTGGGTGGCCCACGTCAGCAGGGCGTCGGCTCCGCCGTCCCACCGTTGCGCTGCATAGGAGTGCACGAAGTAGAACCGGGCGCCGGCGTCCAGGCCCTTGAACAGTGCGCTGCCCGGCGCGGCGCTCACCACGTTCCAGCCCATGTGCGGGATCACCGGCGCCTCGAGCCGGGTCACCGCGCCCGGCCACTGTCCGCAGCCGGTGCTATCCACTCCGAACTCGACTCCGTGGGCGAACAGAATCTGCATGCCGACGCAGACACCCAGCACCGGCCGGCCGCCGGCAACCCGGTCGGCGATGGCCTGGTCGCCGTTGATTCCCCGTAGCCCGCTCATGCACGCCTCGAACGCGCCGACGCCCGGCACCACCAGCCCGTCTGCGGCAGCGGCTTTGTCGAGGTCGGCGGTTACTTCGACATCGGCACCCACGCGCTGCAACGCGCGTTGAGCCGAACGCAGGTTGCCCGAGCCGTAGTCCAGCACCACAACCGCTTTCCGGCGGGAAAACGCTCTCACAGAGCACCTTTGGTGGACGGCACGCCCGACACCCGGGGGTCTGGCTCGACGGCCTGCCGCAACGCCCGGGCGACGGCCTTGTACTGCGCTTCGGTGATGTGGTGTGGGTCGCGACCGTAGAGCACCCGAATGTGCAACGCGATACGCGCGTTGTTGGCCAGGGTCTCGAACACGTGCCGGTTGATCACCGTGTGGTAGGGCACCGAGCTGCCGGCGATCGTCGTGTGCCGCAGATGATCCGGCTCTCCGGTGTGCACGCAGTACGGGCGGCCGGAGACGTCGACGATGGCGTGGGCCAGCGTCTCGTCCATCGGAATGAAGGCATCGCCGAATCGGCGAATGCCCTTCTTGTCGCCGAGCGCCTCGCCCAGGGCCTGACCGAGGACGATCGCAGTGTCCTCGATGGTGTGGTGGCCTTCGATCTCGACGTCGCCCTTGGCGCGCACCGTCAAGTCGAAACTGGCGTGGCTGCCCAGGGCGTGCAGCATGTGGTCGTAGAACGGCACACCGGTGTCGATGTGTACGTCGCCGGTGCCGTCGAGGTTGAGCTCGACGACAATCTCGGATTCTTTGGTGGTGCGCTCAACGCGTGCGCGACGGCCGGCGGTCATGACGCTCCTAATCATCTCCGTGGCGACCCGCTGCGCCCGGCGTCGCTGCGCTTGCGATCGCCACGACGGGCTGGGCCAATTCGGTGGCGGCCAGATCTGTACTGGCGGAAAGGAATGCGTCGTTCTCTGCGGCCAATCCGATGGTCGTTCGCAGATACCCGGGGATGCCGACGTCGCGGATCAGCACGCCGGCGTCCAGGTAACGCTGCCACGTAGCCGGCGCGTCGGCGAAGCGTCCGAACAGCACGAAGTTGGAATCGCTTTGGATGACGTGAAAACCCATGCCGCTCAAGGACGCTTCCACCCGCTCCCGCTCGGCGATCAACGTCGCGACGCTGCCCAGCGTGTCATCGGCGTGCCGCAGCGCGGCCCGGGCGGCGGCCTGGGTGACCGAGGCCAGGTGGTACGGCAGCCGTACCAGTAGCATCGCGTCGACCAGGGCCGGCGTAGCGGCCAGGTAGCCGAGCCGGCCGCCGGCGAAGGCGAACGCCTTGCTCATGGTGCGGCTTACGACGAGCTTGGTGGGGTACTCGTCGAGCAGCGTCACCGCGCTGGGCTGAGCGGAGAATTCGCCGTACGCCTCGTCAACGATCAGAATCCCGGGCGCGACATCGAGCAGCCGGCGTAAATCGGACAGCGAAACGCTTTGGCCCGTCGGATTATTGGGACTGGTGATGAACACCACGTCGGGCCGCCGCTCGACAATCGCGGCCACCGCCGCGTCGGTGTCGAGGCTGAAGTCAGCGGCACGGGCCGTCTCGAGCCATTCGGTGCGGGTGGCATCGGAGATGATCGGGTGCATCGAATACGACGGCACGAAGCCGATCGCACTGCGGCCCGGGCCGCCGAATGCCTGCAATAGCTGCTGCAGGATCTCGTTGGATCCGTTTGCCGCCCAGAGGTTTTCCACGCCGAGCGGGACGCCTGTCTGCGTAGTGAGATAGGCCGCCAGGTCGGTGCGCAGCGCCACCGCATCGCGGTCGGGATAGCGATTCAGATCGACGGCCGCCTCGCTCACCGACGCGACGACATCGTCGACGAGCGCCTGGCTCGGCGGGTGCGGATTCTCGTTGGTGTTCAACCGAACCGGGACGTCGAGCTGCGGCGCACCGTACGGCGACTTGCCCCGCAGATCCTGACGCAGCGGAAGGTCGTCGAGCGTCGGGCGCTTGGCCATCAGCCGAACCTCCGACGAACCGCTTCGCCGTGCGCGGGCAGGTCCTCGGCGGCGGCGAGCGTAATCACGTGCCCGGACACGTCTTTGAGCGCCGCCTCGGTGTAGTCGACGACGTGGATGCCGCGCAGGAAGGTCTGCACCGACAATCCGCTCGAGTGTGCGGCGCTGCCAGCCGTCGGCAGCACGTGGTTCGAGCCGGCGCAGTAGTCGCCGAGGCTGACCGGCGAGTAGGCGCCGACGAAAATTGCTCCGGCCGAACGGATTTGAGCGGCAACCTTATCCGCGTTCGCGGTCTGGATCTCCAGGTGCTCGGCGGCGTAGGCGTTGACCGTGCGAATTCCGGCGTCGAGGTCGTCGACCAGGATGACGGCCGATTGGCGGCCGGCCAGCGCGGTCGTCACGCGCTGCCGGTGCACGGTGGTCTCCAGCTGAGCGGCCAGCGCGGCGTCGGTGGCGTCGGCAAGCTCGGTACTGGGCGTCACCAGCACGCTGGCGGCCATCTCGTCGTGCTCGGCCTGGCTGATCAGGTCGGCGGCGACGTGCTCGGGGTCGGCGGTGTCATCGGCGAGGATCGCGATCTCGGTGGGCCCGGCTTCGGCGTCGATGCCGACCCGCGAGCGGACCAGGCGTTTGGCCGCGGTGACGTAGATGTTGCCCGGTCCGGTGATCATGTCGACCGGCGCCAGCTCAGCGCCGTCGGTGTCTACGCCGCCGTAGGCCATCAACGCCACGGCCTGGGCCCCGCCGACCGCCCACACCTCGTCGATGCCGAGCAGCCGGGCGGCGGCCAGGATGGTCGGGTGCGGCAAGCCGGTAAACCGCCCCTGTGACTGCGCCTGCGGCGGGCTGGCCACCACCAACGAGCCGACTCCCGCGGCCTGCGCCGGCACCACGTTCATCACCACGCTCGACGGGTAGACCGCGTTGCCGCCGGGAACGTAGAGGCCGACGCGTTCGACCGGCACCCACCGTTCGGTGACGGTGGCGCCGGGGCCCAGCGTGGTCGTCACGTCGGAGCGTCGCTGATCGGCGTGCACCGCGCGGGTGCGGTCAATGGCCACCTCCAGCGCGGACCGGACGTCGGCGGCCAGGCCGGCCAGGGCGGCGTCCAACTCGCTGCTGGGCACCCGCACCGAGGGTGGGCGAACGCCATCCAGCGATTCGCCGTACTCCAGCGCGGCCTCCGCCCCCCGGTCGGCGACCGCATTGACGATCGGGCGCACCGTCGACAGGGCAGCCTCGACGTCCACGCCGCCGCGGGGCAAGGTCGCCCGCAGTCGGGCGACGGACAAGTCTGCACCTCGCAGATCGATGCGCGCCATCACAGTCACGCCGTCCATTGTCCCAGAGCAGAGCAACCGCATATCGGGCCGGTACATTGACGACACACCCAAGAAGACGGAGGCGCCATGTCCGCGAAGGACCATCCGAATAACGCCCCGGGCGTTCCGATGCTTTTCCCGGTGTGGTTTGAGAAGTTCCAAATCAAGTACTTCAACCCGGCGGTACGGCCATTCGCTCGGTATCTCCCCGGGTTCTCGGTGATCAAGCACCGCGGCCGCACCTCGGGCACGCCGTACGAGACCATCGTCACCGCCTATCGCAAAGGCAACGTGCTGGCCATCGCACTGGCCCACGGCAAGACCAACTGGGTCAAGAACGTGCTGGCCGCGGGCGAAGCCGACCTGCACTTCATCCGCAAGGACGTCCACCTGATCAACCCGCGGGTGCTGCCCGCCGGCAGCGATGGCACGGGGCTGCCGTGGCTGGCCAAACGGCAGGTGGGCCGGGTCGGAATGTTCGTCGCGGATATCGCCTAGACGCGGGTGAAGACGGTCTTTCCGGTCATCGTCGACCAGGCCGAGGGCGCGTCCTCCCACGGCACCACCCGCTCGACGATCGGCGACAGGTCGCATCCACCGGCCAGCACGTCCAGGATCTGCGGGATCACCGCCCGCGCGCTCACCCGGCCAGTCGTAAAGCGGACACCCCGCGTGTAGGCCTGCAGCATCGGCATCTCGACGCTCGGCTGGAAGTAGATCCCGGTGTCGGTGCACACGCCGTCCGGCCAGGTTGCGCGCAGCGCCGCGGACAGCAGCGACGGGTCGCCGGTGGTGTGCACCGTGACGGGATAGGGCGCCCACGACTTGTCCGGCTTCGCGAGGTCGTGGACTGCGGCGCCGACCCGCTCCGCGGCGGCGAGGCGGCCCGGGTCGGTGTCGACGTAGTCGACGCGGCAGCCAAGAGCGACGGCGAGTGCCGCGGCGTACAACCCGATCGACAACCGGCCGAGCACCAGGACGCGACGGTCGGCCGGATCCAACTCGGCCAGTTCCGCCGCGAATGGGCCCACCGCGCGCCAGCCGTCGGGGATGTTGTCCGACAGCGAGGCGACGGCGATCGGGTCGACGGTCGGCGGAAGCGGAATCAGCATCGCGTCGGCGTAGGGCACCAACACCAGGTCGGACATGAAGCCACCGCCGTCCAGGCCGGCCAGCGGGCCCAGTCCGTACATCGCCATCAGCGGCACCGAGCCACACGAGCTGGTCACACCGCGGCGACATTCGCGGCATGCCCCGCAGCTGATTTGGAACGGGACGACGACGCGGTCGCCGACGTTGACACTCGCAACGTCGTCGCCGACCGCGACGACTTCGGCCAGACCCTCGTGACCGACCGCGTAACCGGGTGGCAGCGGCGCCGCACCGCGAGCGACAGCGACGTCGAGATCGCAGCACGCCACCTGGAGTGGACGGACCAAGGCCTGCCGAGCCTGCGTGATTTCTGGATCGGGCACGTCGCGCCAGCCGTAGCGTCCGGCCTCCTCGAACGTCAGCTGGCGCATCTCAGATGTCCAGACCGATGTCGAGCACCCGCACCGAGTGGGTGAGCGCCCCGACGGAGAGGTAGTCGACACCGGTTCCGGCGTAGTCGGCCGCGGTGTCCAGCGAAAGGCCGCCGGATGACTCGAGCTTGGTGCCCGGCGCTCGGGTATCGCGGCGCTGCACGGCGATCTGCGTCTGCCACACCGGGAAATTGTCGAGCAACACCAATTCGGGTTTCTCCGAAAGGATTTCGTCGAGCTGTTCGAGCGAGTCGACCTCGACCTCGCACGGCAAGTCGGGTGCCGCGGCCCGCACTGCGCGCAGTGCGGTGACCACCGATCCCGCGGCGGCGACGTGGTTGTCCTTGATCAGCGTCGCATCGCCGAGACCCAGCCGGTGGTTCACGCCGCCCCCAACGCGCACCGCGTACTTCTGCAGCGAGCGCAGGCCGGGCAGCGTCTTGCGGGTGTCCCGGATCTCGGCCTTCGTGCCATCCACCGCCTGCACCCACGCCGCGGTCGCGGTCGCGATCCCGGACAGGTGGCAGACCAGGTTCAGCAGCGTGCGTTCGGCGGTCAACAGGCCGTGCATCGGCGCGTGCACCGTCAGTGCCGAATCCCCCGGCTGCAAACGGGTTCCGTCGTCGACGCGGCTGATGACCCGGTATCCGTCGGGACCCAGCACCTCGTCGAGGACCAGGATCGCGACGTCCACCCCGGCGATCACGCCCGGCTCGCGGGTGATCAGCGACGCGGTGGTGGTCGCACCGTCGGGGACGGTCGCGGTCGTCGTGATGTCGGGCCCGTAGCGCAGGTCCTCGTCGAGCGCGCGGGCGATCGTGGCGCGAGCTTCAGCGAGTTCGCCGTGGGACATGCTCATCAGCTGACCGCCGCGAGCTCGTCGACCTGCGGGCTGCAATCGTCGGCCAGTCGGACGATCAGGCTGCGCGCGGGAGCCGTTGCCGCGCTCGGGTATTCGGCCCGATGATGGCAGCCTCGGCTCTCCTCTCGGGCCAGCGCGGCCGTCGCCACCGCACGGGCGGCGATGGTCAGCGCGGCGTCCTCGAGGCCGGCCCGTGTCGTGACCAGTCCTGCCGGGGCGTCCGACAAGATGTCGACCAGTCGATGCAGGCCGTCGGCGTCGCGCACCACCGAGGCGTCGCGGCTCATCGCCCGCTGCAGATCGTCGCGACCCAGTGCGCCGCAATCAGCCGGCACGGTCGCCGTTGCGTGTGTCCGCCCGAACAGCCCGGCATGCTCGGCCGCGGCCCGTCCGGCCCGACCGCCGACGACCAGGCCCTCCAGCAGGCTGTTGGAGGCCAACCGGTTGGCGCCGTGCATTCCGGTCCGCGCCACCTCGCCCGCGGCGAACAGCCCCGGCAGCTCGGTGCGACCGCAGACGTCGGTGATCACGCCGCCGCAGCTGTAGTGGGCACCGGGGGCTACCGGAATGGGCTGGCGAACGGGATCGATGCCGGCCGCTTGGCACGCGGCGGCGACGGTCGGAAAGCGGCGCCCGAAGTCGTCGATACCGCGGGCATCGAGGAAGACGCATTCGTCGCCGAGGGCACGCAGCCGGGCGTCGATGGCCCCGGCCACCACATCGCGTGGCGCCAGGTCCCCCATCGGATGCACGCCGGCGGTCACCGAATTACCTTGACTGTCAACCAGAATCGCGCCCTCGCCGCGAATCGCCTCGGTGACCAGTGGTCGGCGGCGGCCGGCGCGGCCGTCATACAGCATCGTCGGGTGGAACTGGATGAACTCGATGTCGCTCACCGCGGCACCGGCCCAGAGCGCCAGCGCGATGCCGTCACCGGTGGAGCCCTTGGGATTGGTGGTCGCGCCGTACAGCTGTCCGAGACCGCCGGTGGCCAGGATCACCGACGGTGCGTGCACGATGCCGATGCCCCGCCGATCCGCCACCAGCACACCGGTTATCGCATCGGTCCCCGATGTGGTGTCGTGCAGTAAGCGCAGCGCGGCGTGCTTGATCCGGATGTCCAGCGTGGCGGCGGCAAGGTCGAGCGCGCGCTGCACCTCGGCGCCGGTGGCATCGCCGCCGGCATGCACGATGCGCCGCCGCGAGTGCCCGCCTTCACGGCTGAGCGCCCAGCCGCCAGCCGCGGACTCGTCGAATTGCGCTCCGTCGCTGACTAATTCGCTGACCGCCCGATAGCCGTCGGCGACGATCGACGTCACCGCATCGACGTCGCACAACCCGGCTCCGGCGGCGAGGGTGTCCGCTACGTGCGCGTCGACCGAGTCGTCGGTGTCCGGCAGCACCACGGCGATCCCACCCTGCGCGTAGTGCGTTGCGGTCGCACCCGGCTTGCGGGCCGCCTTGCTCAGCACGACCACTCGGCGGCCGGCTCGGTGGGCGGCCAGCGCCGCGGCCAATCCGCCGACACCGGTACCGATGACGACGACGTCGGCGTGCTCTTCCCAGGCCGGTCCGATGTTCATGCGCGCCACTCCTCCTCAGGCTCGTCCCTCGCCTGCATCGTCATCGGCGCGTGCTCATTCGTCGCCGCCCGGTTGACCGATGGCGATCATCCGCTGCACGCTCCTGCGCGCCCGCGCGGCGGTCTGCGCGTCGACGTCGACTTCGTCGGCACCCTCGACCAGGCAGCGCAACAACGCCGCGGGCGTGATCATCTTCATGTACTTGCACGACGCACGGTCGTTGACGGCCTGAAAGTCGGTGTCCGGCGCGGCGTTACGCAGCTGGTAGAGCATGCCCACCTCGGTGGCGACCAGCACCTGACGAGCGCTGGTCGCGCGGGCGGCGTCGAGCATGCCGCCGGTGGACAGGATCTTGACCCGGTCTTCGGGGAAGGCGCCTTCACCGGCCAGGTACAGCGCCGAGGTCGCGCAGCCGCATTCGGGATGGACGAACAACTCGGCGTCGGGGTGCTTACGCGCCTGCTCGGTCAGCTCGTCGCCGTTGATCCCGGCGTGCACGTGGCATTCGCCGGCCCACACGTGGATGTTGTCGCGGCCCGTGACGCGGCGCACGTGCGCACCGAGGAACTGGTCCGGGCAGAACAGCACCTCGCGGTCGGGGTCGATAGACGCGACGACGTCGACGGCGTTGGACGACGTGCAGCAGATGTCGGTGAGCGCATTCACCGCGGCGGTGGTGTTGACGTAGGAGACGACGACGGCGCCGGGGTGGTCGTCTTTCCAGGCCTGCAGGTCCTCGGACGTAATCGAGTCGGCCAGCGAACACCCGGCACGCTGGTCCGGGATAAGCACCGTCTTCTCCGGGCTCAGGATTTTGGCGGTCTCGGCCATGAAGTGCACGCCGCAGAACACGATGGTGTCTTCGGGTGCTTCGGCGGCAATACGGGACAACGCAAGCGAGTCGCCGACGTGGTCGGCGACATCCTGGATGGCCGGCAGCTGATAGTTGTGCGCCAAGATCGTGGCGTTCCGCAATTCCGCGAGCCGACGAACTTCGGCCGCCCATTGCTCGTCACCGTCAATGCCGCCGAAACCGTTGGGAGAGTTCGTGATTCCCGCAGCCAGATCGTTCGCCACGTGATTATCCAGTCCGTATGACCGCACGTCGGTGCGATTCACGACTGCCATAGTCGACCCTTTCGCCTCCCGGCATGGGTTTTCGACTTATAATCGAAAACATGGTCAATGGTAGCACTGCGCACGAAGTGCTCGCTGTCGTGTTCCAGGTTCGCGGGCTCACAGCGGGCCCGAACGCGCCGAAACCCGAGCTCAACGTCCTGCTGTGGCAGCGTGCCCGGGATCCCCAGCGCGGTGCGTGGTCGCTGCCCGGCGGGCGATTGCGTGACGACGAAGACATGACCACGTCGGTGCGCCGACAGCTTGCCGAGAAGGTCGATCTCCGTGAGGTCGCTCACCTCGAGCAGCTCGCGGTGTTCTCCGAACCCGAGCGGCTGCCCGACACCCGGACCATCGCGTCGACCTTCCTGGGCCTGGTGCCCTCCCCCGCCATCCCGGAACTCCCGCCGGACACCAGCTGGCATCCCGTCACGTCGTTGCCGCCGATGGCGTTCGACCACGGCCCGATGGTCGAACACGCTCGCACCCGCCTGGCGGCCAAGATGTCGTACACCAATATCGGGTTCGCCCTGGCACCCACCGAATTCGCCATGTCGAGCTTGCGCGACATCTACAGCGCGACCTTGGGCTATCAGGTCGACAGCACTAACCTGCAGCGCGTGCTGACCCGCCGCGGCGTCATCAGTCCGACGGGCACAGTCGCCCAGTCCGGGCGCAGCGGCGGTCGCCCGGCGGCGCTGTACCGCTTTACAGATTCCCAGTTGCGCGTCACCGACGAATTCGCGGCGCTGCGACCTCCCGGTTCGGCGTGATGTAGGCGACTCACCGGCGGGCCGACTGGATTCTTAAAGCCCTCTTAAGCAACAATGCCCCGATGGACATTGGCAACCTCGCGACCGCTACCGGTGCCGAGTGGATCGGACGGGCGCCCCACGAGGAACTGCAGGTCAAGGCCCGCCCGCAGCTGCCAAACCAGGACCCGTTTTACGAGCCCCCGGCCGGATACCAGCACGCCGCACCCGGCACAGTGCTGCGTTCGCGCGACGTTGAGCTGGCGTTTCTCGGGCTGGTCCCGCAACAGATCATGGCCACCCAGCTGCTGTACCGCACCACCGACATGAACGGCCACCCCGAGGCGACCGCAACCACGGTGATCGTGCCCGCCGACGCGGGCCCCGATCGGCCCTGCCCGGTGCTCTCGTACCAGTGCGCGATCGACGCGGTGTCGTCGCGCTGCTTCCCTTCCTACGCACTGCGCCGACGCGCCAATGCGCTGGGCTCGCTGGCGCAGCTGGAATTCCTGCTGATCTCCGCCGCCCTGGCTGAGGGCTGGGCGGTGTCGATACCCGACCACGAAGGCCGTACCGGCATGTGGGGCGCGCCGTTCGAGCCCGGCTACTTCATTCTCGACGGCATTCGGGCCGCGGTGAGCGCCGAGCGCCTGGGCCTGTCCCCGTCGGCGCCGGTGGCGTTGTGGGGCTACTCCGGCGGCGGGCTGGCTACCGCGTGGGCCGCTGAGCTATGTGCCGACTACGCGCCGGAGCTGGACATCGTCGGCGCGGTGCTCGGGTCACCGGTCGGCGACCTGGGACACACCTTCAGCCGGCTCAACGGCACCTTCCTGTCGGGCCTGCCCGCAATGGTGATCGCCGCGCTGGTACACATCTATCCCGAATTGAACAAGGTGATCGATGAGCACACCAGCGAAGACGGACGCGCGCTGCTGCGGCGCCTGGAGAGCATGACGACCGTCGGCGCGGTGATCCGGATGGTCAAGAAGGATGTCGGCGACTACCTCGACCGGCCGCTGGAGGAAATCCTGACGATGCCCGAGGTGCAGCACGTCTTCGACAGCATCAGGCTGGGCGCCAAGGTGCCCACGCCGCCGGTGCTGATCGTGCAGGCGGTGCACGACTACCTGATCGACGTCGAGGACATCGACCGGTTGGCCGACGCTTACTCCGCAGGCGGCGCAGACGTCACCTACCACCGCGACGCGTTCAATGAGCACTTGTTGCTGCACCCGCTGTCGGCGCCGATGGCGCTGCGCTGGCTGCAGGACCGGTTCGCGCGGCGGCCCCTGACCGATCACCTGATCCGGACGAAATGGCCCACGATGTTCAACCCGGCGACGTATGTCGGACTGGCGCGACTGGCCGTGATCGCGGCCAAAGTCATCACCGGGAAGTCGGTGCACCACCGTCCGCTATGACGGCGTCGACAGCGGTCTGCGTCCGCGGATACACCGGCTCGATTGACGGATGGCCGCCGAGATCGTCGCGTGCGGTCGCGGCAACCGGCACCGCGTACACCAGTGCCGCGGTCGCCGCGGGCAACAGCAGCGTGCAGGCGATCTGTAGTAGCGACGGGCCGAAGAACACCGGCGGCGCCTCGGCGAAGTAGTGCAGCTGATCGCGGTTCAGTGGTATCGCGTCGAAATTGACTGTGCCATAACGTAAGTGGGCTATCAGGATGCCCACGCCGATGGCGGCGGCGGCCGCGATCACCATCCCGGCGCACAGCGCCACGACCATCCCGGGTCCACGATGCGCGCGCCACTGCCACGCCAACACCGCTGTCACCGCCGCGACCACGTTGAGCAATCCGAGCATCAGGAACGCGGCGACGAAGAAGTGATCGGACTCAGGGCCCAGGTATTCGTGGAGCCGCTCGCCGCTGTGCGTCAACACCAGCACGCCTCTGATCGGCGGGGCGAGCCACGCCCACAGGGCGCCGACGAGGACGCCCGCCGGCAGCAGACCCGCGGCGACCGTGATGGCCGCCCGTCGTCGAGAAATCCCCGGCGCTGTCACCGTTGCGCCTCGAGTTCGGCGGAATCGACCCGTCCATGCCGCGAACACTTGGCCCACCAGCCGTCGGGACGCACCTGCACCACCATCCGGCGGCCGCACTCGGCGCAGAACCGGGGCGGCTCCAGGCCCAGCTGAGCCGCTGTCGGGATCGCGGCGCCTTCCGCCGACGGCTTGCCCGTGTAGATGTTGTAGCGGCCGGCGGTGACCGGCACGGGCAGATCGCGAACCATCACGCGCTACAGGCTGGCGTTCAGCGCCTTGATCGGCATCTGCAGGTCGTCCAGCAGCTCCAGATCGGCTTCGGCGGGACGCCCCAGCGTGGTCAGGTAGTTGCCGACGATCACCGCGTTGATGCCGCCAAGGATGCCCTGCTTGGCACCCAGGTCGCCCAGCGTGATCTCGCGACCACCGGCGAACCGCAGCATGGTCCTGGGCAGGGCCAGCCGGAACGCAGCCACCGCTTTGAGCGCTTCGCTGGCCGGCAGGACCTCGAGGTCGCCGAAAGGCGTGCCCGGTCGCGGGTTGAGGAAGTTCAGCGGAACCTCGTCGGGGTCCAGCTCGGCGAGGTTGGCGGCGAACTCGGCGCGCTGTTCGACGGTCTCGCCCATGCCGAGGATGCCGCCGCAGCAGACCTCCATGCCGGCCTCGCGCACCATCGACAGCGTCTCCCAGCGCTCTTCCCAGCTGTGGGTGGTGACGACGTTGGGGAAGAACGAGCGGGCCGTCTCCAGGTTGTGGTTGTAGCGGTGCACGCCCATCGCGGAGAGCCGCTCGACCTGCTCGGCGGTCAGCATTCCCAGCGAGCAGGCGATCTGGATGTCGACGGCGTCGCGGATGGCTTCGATGCCCGCGGCCACCTGCGCCAGCAGCCGCTCATCGGGTCCGCGCACGGCGGCAACGATGCAGAATTCGGTGGCGCCGGACTTCGCGGTCTGCTTGGCCGCCTCGACCAGGCTGGGGATGTCCAACCATGCGCTGCGCACCGGCGAGGCGAATAACCCCGATTGCGAGCAGAAATGACAATCCTCCGGGCAGCCACCGGTTTTCAGGCTGATGATGCCTTCGACCTCGACCTCGGGGCCGCAGTGGGCCATCCGCACCTCGTGCGCCAGTGCCAGCAGCTCCTCGAGCCGTTCGTCGGGCAGCTGCAGTACTTCCAGCACCTGCCGCTGACTCAGCCCCTCGCCGCGCTCGAGCACCTGCCGCCGGGCCGCCGCCAGGATGTCGGTGCTGTCGGTGTCGGATGTTGTCCGAGTCGCCGCCTGAGTCACCTGCTACTCCTTTGGTCTTTAGGTCTTTGCGGTTGTCCTGTCCACCCACACGGGACGCACATCGCTCCCGGCTCATCACAACCAGCGTTGAACGGTGCCCAGGCTAGGCTAGCGGTGTGCACCTGCACAAACGTCATGTGGTCGCTTCGCGCCGCGCTGGGTATCCGAACGGGGTAGGCAACACAGCCCCGGAAGTGATCCCAATTGTCTAGTACACACGTCGAATACGTAGCTCACCACTGGCTGCTGCTGGCCGGGCCCGCGTTCCTGCCGGCGGTGGTTGTCGTCGGCGTGGTGCTCTATATCGCGATCAAAGACCGGCGCGCCGGCGACGATGCAGAGCGCAGCGATGCGGAGGAGCGGCGCCACTAGCCGCGCCGGCGACGATGCAGAGCGCAGCGATGCGGAGGAGCGGCCGACTCAAACGCGCGGGTAGCCAATCAGCTGAAGTTTGAGCGCACACTCCGCAGGCTACCTACTGTTGGGTAAGTTGAGCGCCCGGCAGCTCCCGGCGGGCCTGCGTAGTGGGAGGTAGACGGTGGATCTGACACTTCTTGCGGCCGATCCGCCGGCGCGCGGCGCCGGACTCAACCAGGTGATCGGACTGACGATCGCCGCGATGATCATCGGCGCGACGATGCTGTACGTCGGCTGGGGGCATCGCACCCATCGGCTCACCTGGTTGAACACCGTCGCCGAGAAGTTGGGGCACAAGTTCAACCGACCGGCCTGGGTCGCGCTGCCGATTCTGGTGTTCACGTCGTCGATCATCTGCGCGTTATTCGGCTTCATCTGGGATGTCAGCTGGCACATCGGAAATGGGCGCGACCCCGGTCCGCTGGCGAACCCCGCGCACTACTTCATCATCATCGGGTTGTTCGGCGTGTTCCTCGCCGGAGCGATCGCGGTGGTGCTGCCGTTCGACAGGCCGGGGCCGGCCGCGGTCCGCATCACCCGCAACTGGTACGCCCCGGTCGGCGGCCTGCTGATGGCCGGCTGCGGTATGTACGCGATGATCGGATTCCCGCTCGACGACATCTGGCACCGCATCTTCGGGCAAGACGTGACGCTCTGGGGCCCAACCCATTTGATGATGATCGGCGGCGCCAACTTCTCGCTGTTCGCGGTGCTGATGCTCGAGTATGAAGGCGTCCGGAGCCTGCCGGAACACACGCCGGCCGAAGGTGCGCTGGAGCGCGCGGACAGACCCTTCATCCGGGCGCTGCGCTACCTGTCCTGCGGCGGCCTGCTGATCGGAATGTCGGTCTACCAAATCGAATTCGACTTCGGCGTCCCGCAGTTCCGGTTGGTGTTCCAGCCGATGCTGATCGCGGCGGCCGCCGCGATGGGAACCATCGTCGCGCGGATGACCCTGGGCCGAGGTGCGGCAATCATCGCGGCGCTGTTCGCGATTGCACTGCGCGGCCTCGTTGCGGTGATCGTCGGACCCATTCTGGGCGCCCCGATCAACTGGTTCCCGCTCTATCTCGGACCGGCCCTGGTGGTCGAGCTGGTGGCGCTCACCCCGCTGTACCGTCGGCCGATATTGTTCGGTGCCGCCTCGGGTCTGGGCATCGGCACCGTCGGCCTGTGGCTCGAATCGCTCTGGATCGCCAGGGTTTACCACTACCCGTGGCCGACGGCGCTGTGGCGCGAAGCCTTGCCGACCGCCGTCCCGGTGGCGATCTTGGTCGGCATCTGCGCGGCGATGCTCGGGATGGTGCTCACCAGCCAACGCCTGCCGGGTCGGGGCATCGGCATCACCGCGGTGGCGCTGACGGTGCTGGTCATCGGCGGCACGGTGGCCAACGGCCTGCATATCCATGTGCCAAGCCAGGATTCGGCCACCGTCAAGCTGACCGACCTGCCAAGCCCGCCCGGACAGCGCATGGCGTCAGCGGACGTCCAACTCAATCCGCCCAACATGGCCGGTGAGCAGCCGGACTGGGTCACCATTCTGGCCTGGCAGGGCAAGATGCAAAATCACCGCGGTCTGGTGATCGACCGGCTGCGAAAGGTCGGGCCCGGCCACTACGTGTCCACCGAGCCGATCCCGGTCTGGGGTGACTGGAAGACTCTGCTGCGCGTGCACGACGGCCGAGACCTGGCCGCGGTACCCATCTGGGCGCCGGCTGACGCCGCGATCCCGGTGCCGGAGATCCCGGTGCTGAACAATGGGACCCGCAACTTCGCCTTCGAAGTGTCGATCTTGCAGCGCGAACGTGATCCGGGCGTGCCCGCGTGGCTGTTCACCGCCGGTGGCGTGGTGGTGCTGTTGTTCACGCTGAGCGTGATCTCCGCACTGACCTGGGGTGCCGGACGCATCAACGATTCGGAGACCGCACCGAACGAACCCGGCGAAGAGGCGGTGGAGCAGTCGCCTCGGCGGGCAGCGTGAGCGCCTTGACAGTGACACGCAAAGCGCTTGTCGCCGTGATCTTTTCGGCTTTGCTGGTCGGCGTGCCGGGTTGCGGTACGGCGTCGAAAACCGCCGACAGCGGGCCTTTGACGATCGACATCACCATCGCGCACGGACAGGTGACGCCGGCCAACGCGAGCCTGCAGGCAACGGTGCACCAACCGATCACGCTGCACGTCACCAGCGATGCCACTGACGAGTTGCATGTGCATTCGGTTCCGGAGCACAAGTTCGAGGTCGCCGCGACCGCCAATCAGACATTCCAGTTCAGCGTCGACGTGCCGGGCAGTGTCGACGTCGAGTTGCACCATCTTGATCGGACCGTGGCCACCATCCACGTGCATCCGTGACCGACGCGCCGGCGATATTGGCCCACGGCCTCGGCGGGTCGAGCGATCTGCCGGTGCCGTACGCCTTTTCGGTGATCG
>DATNFI010000144.1:0-2447 GCA_035606475.1 Mycobacterium sp.
GGCCTCTCCCGACGGTGTCGAGTGGTATGGCAGTGCGGCCGACATCTGCCGGGTGCACGCCGCGCTGCAGGCGGCGGCGGTCGGCAAGGCGGCGCCTGTCAAGCAGATTCTCTCAACTATTCCGGGTATCGATCTGGACGAGGGCAAGTGGTCCTACGTCGGCGCGAAGGGCGGAAACCTGCCCGGCGATCTGACATTCAGTTGGTACGCGGTCGACCACACGGGCCAGCCGTGGGTGGTCAGCTTCCAATTGAACTGGCCGCACTTCTACAGCCCGACGGCGGCGGCGTGGCTTCTGTCCATCGCGCACAAAGCGTTCGACATGGCGCCAATGGCCTGAGCTACAGGCTGGTACGCAGCGTCCAGGCGTGCCCGCGAAAGTGCATCACCGTGCGGCTTACCGGCGCAATGTCGATGCGCCAGAACGACTTCGGCGGCGCATTGAGTGCCACCAGGATCGCGGCGCGAATCACCGACGGGTGCGTGACGGCGACCAGCCGGGTGCGACGGGTGGTCAGTGAATCCATCCACCCGCGCACCCGCTCGATCAGCTCTACGACCGACTCGCCGCCGTGCGGCGCCCGCGTCGGGTCCGTCAGCCAGATCGCCAGATCGTCGGGCCGCACCCCGCCCACCACATCACCGCGCCAGCGGCCGCAGTCCAGATCGGCCAGCCGGTTGTCGATGCTGGCGTGCAGCCCGAGCAGTTCGGCGGTCTGCCTGGCCCGTTTCTCGGGTCCGCAGTAAGCGCGTTCGGTGACGCCCAGGTCGATGGACGCGTCGACCTGGCGGTGGCCGACCGCATTGAGCGGCTCGTCCGTGGGAAATCGTCCGGCTGCCATCGCATCGGTCATGGCGTGCGATACGAGGGTGAGCCGGACGACCTCGGTCACGCAGGTACTACGTCTCGCCGCTTCTCGTCGAGAAGGCGCGCAGCCAGTACCGCGAACACCAGCCCAATGGTGGTCCACATGACGACCTGCGTGCCCAGTGAGTAGAGCCGGAACTGGTAGAGGTCGTCGGCAGGGAAGCCTTCGTAGACCATGTTGCCCGCATTGTCGCGCAACGGTCCTGGTGTCTCGTCGATCGTCGGCAGGATCAGCATCACGACGGCGATCGCGGCGATGTACGAACCAGCCGCCGCCAGCGTGGCGTTCCATGCGCCCAGTCGCTCGGCGAGCTGCCGACCGAGATAGACCGCACCAACGAACAACGCTGCCGACAGTACGACCATCAGCAGGTACAACAACGTGCGCTGGCGGATGGTTTCCTCGAGGCTGACGGCCGGCGGGTTCGCCGGATACTTCAGCGCGGGAACGACGTACAGGCTCAACAACATTCCGCCAGCCACATACAGCGACAAGACGCGTGCCGAGACGCTGCCGACGCGGCCGTATGCCACCGCGAACACCACCGCGAACAGCGCGCCCATCGCGACGCTGAATGCGATCACGCCGAAACCCAGGCCAATGTTGGCCTGCACGCCACGAGTGAATACCTCGGCGCCGTGCTCATGGCCACCGTGCATGGCCTCGTGGGCCGCGCCGACACCATCTTCAAAGCCGATCGCCCGATCGATGACGGGTTCGACGAAGATACGCGCAAAAACGAATGCGATCACTCCAGCAAGGGCGCCGGCGACAAGCCCACGCCCGATGATGTGCTTTTCCATTGTGTTGGCTACTCCCGCAGGTCAGTGGCAGGGGAAGCCGAGCAGGTGGCGGGCATCGTGCACGAACTCGTGCACGTAGGTGTTGCTACCGAAGACCGACGTCGCGCCCTGGTCCATTCCGACGAAATAAAGCACGACCAACGCCAGAAACGCCGTCAGCGACAACCACGCCGCCGCCTTCACCGCCGAGACATCGACAGCGGGTACGGCGACTTTGCGTGCCTCAGGAGAGGTCATGTCATTTCCTTTCCGGGATTTCGCGTCCCAGCTTCAGGGTCGATGACGGGCGTCGGGTCTGACTGTCCACAGTGGCGCGACCGTTCTGGATTTTCACCAGATTCCTTCGCCCGTCGATTACATCAGCATCCTAAACACACCGTCTAGCCTCCGGAGCGGTAACCCGAGTCGCCGTTCGCGGCGAAACTGTGTTCAGCAGAGGAAGTTCGAGAGTAACGGCCTGCGGGAATACGGTTTCGCGGGGCAGACACATGAAAACGGGCGGCTACCCGCAAAGGTAACCGCCCGTTTTCATGTGTGGCTGTCTACTCCGTAGCAGCCGCGCTCGGCGCGCCGGCGGCTCCGGCCGCTTCCAGTTCCGGTTCGGCGCCCTTGGCCGGCTTCTTGGTTCCGGTGAACGTGAAAACCGCGTCCTCGCCGGAGCCTTCGCCATCCCAGTTGTCGACGTCGACCGTGACGAGCTGGCCGGGTCCGACCTCCTCGAAGAGGATCTTCTCCGACAGCGCGTCCTCGATCTCGCGCTGAATGGTGCGACGCA
>DATNFI010000145.1:0-7071 GCA_035606475.1 Mycobacterium sp.
CGGCGGCGCCCAACGCAATAAAGATGCCCCGGAAGATCAGCGCGATCACGATGCCGATGAACAGGGCCTCGCGCTGGTAGATCCGGGGCACCCCGAAGCTGGCCATGATGATCACGAAGATGAACAGGTTGTCGACCGACAGGCTGTACTCGGTGAGCCAGCCGGCGAAGAACTGGACGCCGTATTGATGCCCGTGAAAGAACCAGATCCAGACCCCGAAGCACACGGCGAGCCCGATATAGGCCGATAACGCGAACGCGGATCGGCGCATCGTCGGTTCGCCGGTCCGGCGCGCCATGACGAACACGTCGAACAGCAACACCGCGATGGTCACCGCGAGGGTGAAAATCCACTCCAGCGGGTGGACCTGCATGGGACTACCTCCGGTCGTTGACAACCAGCGGTTGGGCGACGTGATGACGACTGCACGGCCGAGGAATACTCCCCTCCGCCAGCAGTCTGTCAGGTCGGGTCCGTCGCAGCATGCCGAGGTCGGTGAAGGCTGTGAGTATTTTCAAACGATGACCGAAGTGGGCGGCACCGCAGGCGTCGGGGCCTTCGCCAGCCCGATCGCCCGCAGCAGTGTGGCCCGGGTCGGTATGGCGACCGCGGTGACCGCGGTCTGCGGGTACGCCGTGGTGTACCTGGCCGCCCGCGACCTCGCGCCCGCCGGCTTCTCCGTCTTCGCAGTGTTCTGGGGAGCGTTCGGGCTGGTCACCGGGGCGGCCAACGGCCTGCTGCAAGAAACCACCCGCGAAGTTCGCGCCGCCGGCTACGCCGAGATGGTGCCGGGCGCCCGGACGCATCCGTTGCGGGTGGCGGCCCTGGTCGGGATCGGCGCCGCCGCGATGGTTGCCGTCAGCTCGCCACTGTGGAGCGGCCGCGTCTTCGCGCAGGCCCACTGGCTTTCGGTGGGCCTGCTCAGCGTCGGGCTGGCGGGGTTCTGCCTGCATGCGACTCTGCTGGGGATGCTGGCCGGCACCAACCGCTGGACGCAGTACGGGGCCTTGATGGTCACCGACGCGGTCATCCGGGTGGCCGTTGCGACCGCCACGGTGGTGGTCGGCTGGGCGTTGACCGGGTTCCTGTGGGCCACCGTCGCGGGGGCGCTGGCGTGGCTGATCATGCTCGCGGCCTCGCCGACAAGCAGGGCGGCCGCGCGTCTGCTGACGCCGGGCAGCACCGCGACGTTTCTGCGCGGGGCCGCGCATTCGATCACCGCGGCCGGAGCCAGCGCGATTCTGGTGATGGGATTCCCGGTGCTGCTGAAGGTCACGTCCGACCAGCTCGGCGCCCAGGGCGGGGTGGTCATCCTGGCGGTGACCCTGACCCGCGCACCGCTGCTGGTGCCGCTGACTGCGATGCAGGGCAATCTGATCGCGCACTTCGTCGACCAGCGCACCGCCCGGCTGCGGGCGCTGCTCGGGCCGGCCGCGCTGGTCGGCGCCGTCGGCCTGGTCGGGGTGCTCGCAGCGGGCTCACTGGGGCCGTGGCTGCTGCGGGCCGGCTTCGGCCCCGGCTATCACGCGTCGGGTGCCCTGCTGGCCTGGCTGACCGCGGCCGCCGCGGCCATCGCCATGCTGACGTTGACCGGGGCGGCGACCGTCGCGGCCGCGCTGCACCGGTCCTACGCGCTCGGCTGGGTGTGTGCGACGGCCGCGGCGGCGCTGCTACTGCTGCTGCCGCTACCGTTGGCGACCCGCACCGTCGTCGCCCTGCTGTGCGGTCCGCTGGTCGGCATCGGCGTACACCTCGTCGCGCTTGCGCGTGCGGGCCGCTGAACTGCGTGTACCTTGTGGGCTTGACATGCCCAGTGAAACGCGTGACGTCTGGATCGTGGTGCCCGCCTACAACGAAGCGGGCGTCATCGGCGACGTGATCGGCCAGCTGCGGTCGGCGTTCGCCAACGTGGTGTGCGTCGACGACGGCAGCGCCGACGACACCGGCGACCTCGCGTTGCGGGCGGGGGCGCATCTGGTGCGACACCCCGTGAATCTCGGCCAGGGTGCGGCCATCCAGACCGGTGTCGAATACGCCCGCAGCCGCCCCGGTGCGCAGGTCTTCGCGACGTTCGACGCCGACGGTCAGCACCGCGTCACCGATGTGCTCGCGATGATCGATCGCTTGCACTCCGATTCCGCCGACATCGTCATCGGCACCCGGTTCGGCCCGGGCGTCAGCCGGCCGCCGCTGCTGAAACGCGTTGTGCTGCAGACCGCAGCGGCGCTGAGCCCGCGCGGTCGCCGACTGGGTCTGACCGACACCAACAACGGCCTGCGGGTATTCAACAAGACCGTTGCCGACCGGCTGGACATCACCATGAACGGGATGAGTCACGCTACCGAATTCATCATGCTGATCGACGAAAACCGTTGGCGGGTGGCCGAACAGCCGGTCGAGGTGCTCTACACCGAGTACTCCTCGGCAAAAGGGCAACCTTTGCTCAACGGGGTGAATATCATCGTCGACGGATTCCTGCGAGGAAGGATGCCGCGATGAACTGGATTCAGGGCCTACTGATCGCCTCGATCTTCGCTCTGGTGATCTATCTCGTGCGCTCCCGTCGCAGCGCCCAGTCGCAGGCCTGGGTCAAGGTCGGTTTCGTGTTGTTCGTCCTGGCCGGTGTGTACGCGGTGCTGCGCCCGAACGACACCACGGTGGTGGCCCACTGGCTCGGAGTCGCCCGCGGTACCGACCTGATGCTGTACGCGTTGATCATCGCGTTCAGCTTCAGCACATTGAGCACCTATCTGCGGTTCAAGGACCTCGAATTGCGTTACGCGCGACTGGCTCGCGCGATTGCACTCGACGGCGCCCAAACGCCGGACTCACACTAGATTCCTCACCCGAAAGGTGTTGTGATGCAACCTGTCTCGATAGCCTTCGCGACCTCGGTGGCTGCCGCGGCCATGCTGGCCACCGGCCCGGTGGCCGCCGCAACCAGCCAGACTGACCTGGCCGATTGGCTTTCGCGGGCCGCATTGCACATCGAAGCTATCCACAAAGCCGAGAGCGAGGCGTACAGCGTCATCGCGAGGCCCGGCCGCATCGACGACGACAAACTGAAGACCAGTTGCGGTCAACTCCACGACGCCAATGAGGCCTTGCGCAGCGTAATGCCTACTCCGAACCCGCAATTGACGGTGGAAGTCCAGCAGGCCATCGACAACTTCGACAGCGCGTCGGAATCCTGCGCGGAGTATTTCGGCGCGGGTGACGACGCCAAGCTCAACAATTTCTGGCTGCTTTCGCGCGACGCGGAGCAACATCTGTCCAGCGCTGACACGATCCTGGTCGGACTGTCGCCGTCGAAGTGACGCGCGCCCCGGGCCTTATCGCCGAACCCAGTGGAGGTACTCCGATGAACCGCGTCCTGCGAGCCACCGTCGTGGTGGCCAGTGTCGCTCTTCTGGTCCTGGCTTGCTCAAAGCCCTCTGCGGCAACGCATGTGGCCGGGCCGATCCTGCCGCCGCCCAACCCGTCGAAGGTAGCCGACAAGCCTGTCGAAGACGGATTCTCGGGGCTGGTGCCCGGTGCTCCACCGCCCACCCGCACGGTGCAAGACGGGGATGGCGGCGAAATCGACAATCTGGCCGCGCTGGCCGTGTCCGACATCGAGCAGTTCTGGACCGGCGCCTACGCTTCGCCGCTGAAAGGCAAGTTCGCTCCCGTCAACGACTTGTTCTCCTACGACTCGCGATACAAGAACGGCATGTTCTGCGCCGCGGACACCCACGGTGTGCCGAACGCCTTCTACTGCCCGGTCAAAGGGACCAACTGCCCCGACGATCGGCCCAGCCCGCCCGGTGAGTGCACGAATTCGTACAACACCATCGGGTGGGATCGCGGGGTGCTGCTTCCCGAGCAGCGCAGCTCCGGCGGTGATATGGGCGTGGTGGTTGTGCTCGCCCACGAATACGGTCACGCGGTCCAGCGGATGGCCGGTCTGGAGATCAAAGACCAGGCTTCGCAGACGGTGGGCGAACAGCAGGCCGACTGTTACGCCGGGGTCTACATGCGCTGGGTAGCGGACGGTAAGTCCAAGCGGTTCAAGCTGAGCACCGGAGACGGCTTGACCAAGCTGCTGTCGGTGATGATCGGCATCAGCGATTCGCTTGTCACATCCGCGGTTTCGGAAAGAATGAAGCGCCGCCTTGTACACGGCTCGGCGTTCGAGCGGGTGACGGCCTTCCAGTTCGGCTTCGACGACGGGGTGGCCGCGTGCGCGGCGATCGATCAAAACGAGATCAAGCAGCGGCGCGGCAACCTACCCAAGGAGTTCGTCGAGGAGGGCCAGACCGGTGAGTACCTGATCAGTCCGGACTCGGCAAAGACGTTGATCGAGGTGATGGGCAAGCTCTTTCCCCTTGCCAAGCCCCCGCAACTGAGCTTCGATCCGGCCTTTTGCCCCGAAGCGCGGCCGAACCCGACGGCGTCGTACTGCCCGTCTACCAACACCATCGCCGCCGACATGCCCAAGCTGATATTGATGGGCACGAGTTTGGCCCGCGGCGCTCCCTTCCAAGGAACAGGTCCGCTATTTGGTGACTACACCGCGTTTTCGGTGCTGGCATCGCGGTACATGCTCGCCGTGCAGAGCCAGCGCGGCGGACTGCCACTCGACAACACCAACACCGGACTGCGCACCGCGTGCCTGACCGGAGTGTTCACCACGAAATTCGCGAAACCGGTGACTGTCTCGAGTGGGGCCAGCATTGCCCTGAGCGGTGGCGATCTCGACGAGGCGGTATCGGGCATCCTGAGCAACGGTCAGGTCGCCGGCGACGTGAACGGCCACTCGGCAGCATCGGTTTTCGCGCGGGTGGATGCCTTCCGCAGCGGTGTCTTGAGTGACGAGGACACCTGCTTCAAGCGCTGGCCCTGATCAGCCTGCGCCGATGGGCGCGGCCCGCGACACGTAACCAGCTGCGACGACTCGCCGGCGCCCGTCGCAGTGGCTTATGTTTCGGGTCGACCCGTACTAGCCGGAGTGTGTCCGTCGGAAATACTCGACCGTACGAGCTACCCCCTCGTCGAGGGAGACCTGCGGCCGCCACCCCAGAACCTGGTCGGCCAAACCGATGTCGAGGCAAGACCGCCTCAGGTCACCCAGCCGCGGCGGATGGAATTCCGGGTCGTCGGGCGCGCCGACGGCCTCGGCGACTGCCGAATGTAGTTGGCGGTCAGAGGTTTCCACCCCAGTGCCGACATTGAACCGTTGGCCGCCGCCGGCTGGGCCAGCGGCTTTGACGAATGCGTCCACCACGTCGTCGACGAACACGTAATCGCGGGTGTTGGAACCATCGCCGAAAACCTTGGTCGGCTTGCCGGACAGCAATGCCTGCGCGAAGATCGCGACCACACCGGCCTCGCCGTGCGGATCCTGGCGCGGCCCATACACATTGGCCGGCGCGATGTGCGAGCACTCCAGGCCGTAGAGATGCCGGAACGTGTTGAGGTAGATCTCGCCGGCCACCTTGCCCGCGGCGTAGGGCGACGCCGGGTCGGTGGGCACGGTCTCGGCGGTCGGATAGGTCGGCGGCGTCCCGTAGATCGATCCGCCCGACGAGGTATGCACGACCTTCCGAACACCGGTCTGCCGCGCGGCTTCGGCGATCCGCACGGTGCCGATCACGTTGACCGATGCGTCGAATTGCGGGTCGGCCACCGAGTGGCGCACATCGATCTGAGCGGCCAGATGAAACACCACCTCCGGCCGGTGCGCGTCGAAGATGGCCGGCAGATCGGCAGTGACGATGTCCGCTTCGACGAAGGCGAACCCCGCGGTCTCGACCAAGTGCTCGAGGTTGGTGGCCCGCCCCGAGGCATAGTTGTCCAGCCCGACGACGCTGTGACCGTCGCTCAACAACCGGTCGACTAGCGTCGACCCGATGAACCCGGCAGCCCCGGTGACCAGTGCGCGCACCGGCCCACCATACCGACGGGTCGGCCGGCTACCGAAAGTGGCGTTGGCCGCTGTGGCGCTGGTCTCAATCCAGCTGGTGATCCGCGGAATACTGGCATTTCGCGGCTACTTCTATTGGGACGACTTCATTCTGGTCAGCCGGGCCGGCACCCATGGTCTGCTGTCACGAGAGTTCCTCTTCGACGACCACGACGGCCACGTCATGCCCGCGGCGTTTCTGGTCTCCGGGGCGATCACCCGGCTCGCGCCGCTGAATTGGATCGGACCGGCGATCAGCCTGGTGGTGCTGCAGCTGCTCGCTTCGCTGGCGCTGCTGCGCGCGCTGCATGTGATCCTCGGCTGGCGGCCGGTGCTGCTCGTGCCGCTGACTTTCGCGTTGTTCACCCCGCTGGGCGTGCCGGGGTTCGCCTGGTGGGCGGCGGCACTGAACTCGCTGCCGATGCTGGCGGCGTTGGCCTGGGTCTGCGCCGACGGGATCCTGCTGGCCCGCACCGGGAATCAGCGGTACGCGCTCACCGGCGTCTTGGTGTACCTCGGCGGGCTGCTGTTCTTCGAGAAGGCCGCGGTGATTCCCTTCGTCGCGTTTGCGATCACCGCGCTGCTGTCCCACGTGCAGGGCGATCACTCTCCGTTGCGCACGGTCTGGCATGCCGGCATCCGGTTGTGGACGCCGTCGCTGGCGCTGACCGCCGCATGGATCGCGCTCTATCTGGCCGTGGTCAACCAACGGCGATGGAGTTCGGACCTGGCAATGACGTGGGATCTGTTGCGCCGCTCCATCACTCACGGCATCGTCCCGGGTTTCGCCGGCGGGCCGTGGGAGTGGGGCCGGTGGGCCCCGGCCTCGCCGTGGGCGACTCCGACGACGTTGGTTAGTGCGCTGGGCTGGTTGGTGCTGGTTGTGGTGGTGGCGCTGTCGCTGGTTCGCAAGCAACGCATTGCGCCGGTGTGGCTGACCGCCGCCGGCTACGTAGTGGCCTGCCAGGTGCCGATCTACCTGATGCGCTCGTCGCGTTTCACCGCGCTCGAGTTGGCTCAAACCCTGCGCTATCTACCGGATCTCGTGGTGGTACTGGCGCTGCTGGCCGCGGTCGCCTGCTGCGCGCCGAACCGACCGTCGTCAGGCTGGCTCGACGCGTCCGCAC
>DATNFI010000146.1:0-2780 GCA_035606475.1 Mycobacterium sp.
CGACGGCGTCGTTGGTGCTGGCCGCCAAAGGGCTGGACGGATACCAGCCGGTGATCGCCTCGGTCGACGGGCAGCCGGTGGCGTCGAGCTCCGGCGCGACGTTGGCGACCATTCCGCTTGCCGACGTCGCGGACTCCGTCGACACGTTGGTGCTGCCAGGCGGCGCCGGCGTGCACGACGCGCGCGCCGACGCGAGAATCGTCGACTGGATCGTCGCGACGGCGCCGCACGCCCGCCGCGTCGTGACGGTGTGTACCGGCGCGTTCCTGGCCGCGCAGGCGGGTCTGCTCGACGGTTGCCGAGTCACCACCCACTGGGGGTCGGCCGACCGGCTGGCCCGCGAATTCCCGTCGATCGACGTCGATCCGGACCCGATCTACGTTCACAGCTCCCCGATGATGTGGACGGCTGCCGGAGTGACCGCGGGCATCGATCTGGCGCTGGCACTGGTCGAAAAGGACGACGGCACCGAGGTCGCGCAGACCGTCGCGCGCTGGCTGGTGCTGCACCTGCGCCGGCCCGGCGGGCAGACCCAGTTCGCCGCCCCGGTCTGGGTGGCCCGCGCCAAACGCGAGCCGATCCGCGCCGTCCAGGACGCTGTTGAGTCCGAACCCGGTGGCGCGCACAGCATTACCGACCTGGCCCGCCTCGCCGCGATGAGCCCGCGGCATTTCACCCGGGTGTTCACCGACGAAGTCGGCGAGGCGCCCGGAGCCTACGTCGAGCGGGTCCGCACCGAAGCGGCGCGCCGTGAACTCGAGCAGACCGAGGACACCGTGACGGCCATCGCCACCCGCTGCGGCTTCGGCACCGCGGAAACCATGCGCCGCAACTTCATTCGACGCGTCGGGGTCTCACCCGACCAATACCGAAAGGCATTCGCATGACCCAGATCGCGATCGTCGTCTACCCGGGTTTCACCGCGCTGGACTTCATCGGCCCCTACGAGGTGCTGCACCGGTTGCCCGACACCGAGGTCCGCTTCCTGTGGCACGAGCCCGGCCCGATCACCGCCGACTCCGCCGCCCTGGTCATCGGAGCCACCCACTCCTTCGACGAAACCCCTTCGCCGGACGTGATTTTGGTACCGGGCGGGATCACCACCGTCGAGCATGCCCGCGACGAGAAACTGCTGGACTGGGTGCGCACCGCGCACCGGACCGCGACCTGGACGGCGTCGGTGTGCTCGGGTTCGCTGATTCTGGCCGCCGCCGGCCTGCTCGACGGTAAACGCGCCACCTCGCACTGGAGTGTGCTGGCCCTGCTGAAGTCGTTGGGTGTCAACGCCGTTGGCGACGAGCGGGTGGTGCACGAAGGCGACATCGTCAGCAGCGCCGGGGTGTCGGCCGGCATCGACCTGGCGCTGTGGCTGGCCGGCCAGATCGCGGGTGAGGACCGCGCGAAAGCCATTCAATTGGGGATCGAATACGACCCGCAGCCGCCGTTCGACTCCGGGCACATGTCGAAGGCGTCGGCGAAAACCAAGGCGACCGCCACCGCCCTGCTTGCCCGCGACGTCGCGATACCGGCAACACTGAGCGCCGGCGCGCAGCTGCTGTGGGACCGCGCGCTGGGCGCGGTGCGATCCAAATCCCGTCGCTAGCCGGCGATTGCGTCGATCACCGCGTCGGGTTCGTCGAGCGAGACGAACGTCCGCGCACCCGGCACCTCGATCAGCTTGGCGTTGCTGAACACCGCCGCCAGCCGTCGTCCCAGCTTCGGCTTGAACACCACATCGCCCTGACCCCAGACCAGCGTGACCGGCTTGTCGAACCGCGTCAGCCGGTTTGCCACGTCGGTGAGGTCGGTAATCGCGATCTGGCGCAGCAGCGCGGCCAGGTCGCGGCGGATGCGAGAGTCGTTGAGGCAGGGCCTGATCCACTGGCGAGTCATTTGCTTCTCGGGTCGCCTGATCAGCAGACCGAAGCCGGCCGCCGAGTTGCGCAGCGCCGCCAGCCGCATCGGCTCCATCATCGCCTTGATCGTGATCGGCCCGCGCAGCAAGCCGAACACCCTGTCGAACGGGAACGGCGGGCACTGGTCGAAGGCGTCGCAGTTGGTCAGCACCAGTCGGCCGATCCGGTCCGATCGGGCGTCGACCGCGAGCTGGCAGATGCCGCCGCCGGTGTCGCTGCCGACCAGCGTCACCTCGGTCAAATCGAGGGCCTCGATCGCGTCGTTGACGATCCCAGCGACGCCCTGCAGCGACAGCGCACTGGCGTCGGTGACCGGGATCGTGTGTGAGCCCAACGGCAGGGTCGGCACGATGCAGCGGTACCCGAGGCGGCCCAGCTTTTCGGCGACCTCACGCCACAGTTCGCCGTCGACCAGAACGCCGTGGACGAAGAACACCGGCGGATACGCCGAGTCCTGCGGCCCGAATTCCCGATACTCGATAGTTGCCTGTTTCAGTGCCAGCTGTGTCATGTGGACAGTCAACGCGCAAACCCGCTGCCACCTCGACGCCGCGGGCTGCCAAATACTGCCAACGCCTCGCTGTCGCGTAGGTTCGTCGTCGTGATCAACCTGGCTTACGACGACAACGGGACGGGGGAGCCCGTCCTTTTCATCGCCGGCCGCGGCGGTCTGGGACGCACCTGGCATCTGCATCAGGTCAACCCGTTTTTGGACGCCGGCTACCGCGTCATCACCTTCGACAACCGCGGGGTCGGTGCGACGGCGAGCGCCGACCAGTTCACCACCGAGAGCATGGTCGCCGACACTGCGGCGCTGATCGAGAAGCTGGACGTCGGGCCGGTGCGCATCGTGGCGGTGTCGAT
>DATNFI010000147.1:0-8946 GCA_035606475.1 Mycobacterium sp.
ACCCCAGCGCGCCCAGGTGCACGATCGGCTCGGCATAGCTCGCGAATACCGGGCGGCACCGTTCGACGACATCGTCGTCGCCGCCGACCATCACCAAGAGCCGGCCCTCGGCGACCGCGGGTGCGCCGCCGCTGACCGGCGCGTCGATCACCGAGACACCCTGTGCCGCAGCTCTTTCCGCCAGCGCGTGGCAAGTCTTGGGGTGAACTGTGCTGTGGATGGCGATCACACCACCGGGTTTGAGCCCGGCCAGTACGCCGTTGTCGCCGGTGACGACCTGTTCCACATCGGCATCGCCGACCACACACAGGCAGACGAGGTCGCTGGCTGCGGCGAGTTCTGCCGGTGATCCGGCGACCGTGGCGGCGGTGTCGGCAAACGGCTCCAGAGACGCCGGTCGGCGGGCCCACAGTGTGGTCGGGAACCCGGCGTCGACGATGCGTCCCGCCATCGGTCCGCCCTGGCTGCCCAGGCCAATGAATCCGACGTCCATCAACGTGTCTCCAATGCGCTCACGCACACGTCGGCGAAGGACAACACCGTGGCGTGGTATGCGGCGGCCGTGTGTCCGACGCTGATGTTGTGCCCGGCCCCGGGCTGCTCGTTGACCTGAAACTTTGGTGCACTGGCGAACATCGAGGCGATCTCGGTCTGCGCCGCCGCATCGCACTGCCAGACTTTCTCGTGCTCGGCGATGCTGAACTGCACGGGAATCCGCACACCAGGAGCCAGTGCCGGGAAGTCCTGGCGTGCCCAATTGGACACCATCTGGTCCTCGTACGGCGGAGCTCCGGGGTAAACGGTTGCGCCGCTGAGCATTTCGGGCGGATACAGCTCGGGCGGGTGCCACAGCAGCTCACGCATCCCGGACGGACGGTGTTCGCGGGTGGCGGTTTTGAGGATTTCCCGCGCGGCCGGATGATAGCGCCGACCGGTGCCGGACAGTTCCATGCCGATCAGGTCGGTCCGCTGCGCGTCGGTGGCCATTCGGATCGCGAGTTCGCAGCCGCCGGAGTGTGCCATCAGGAAAAGACCGGCGCCTCGGGGGTTTTCGCCCAGCACCCGATCGACCACGCCATAGGCCAACCGAACCCGTTGCTCGGGTTCGGCCATCGCATCGGGGTAGGCGGCGGAGCTGCCGTAGCCGGGCCGGTCGATCGCCACCACCGTGTACCCGTGCTGTGCGCCCGTGCGCAACAGCGACAACTCCGGATGGCCGGGGCAGTCGAAATACAGTGCGGTGGTGCCGCCCCCGTGAATGGCGACGATGACCGCGCGTGGGTCCGGCGCCTCGGCCACCAACGCCGACATTGGCACGCCGTCGACGATGACGAGCCGCGGTTGCACAGCGGTCATACGCCGCTCCTCCTCATCGCTTCGCTCTGCATCGTCGCCGGCGGGTCACCGATCGGCCCGCAAGAGTAGTACTCCGCTCGGCGTCAGCCCGCCGCTGCTGACCACGCCGACGCGGGCGTCGGCAACTTGGCGATCGCCGGCCTCGCCGCGCAACTGGGTGATGGCCTCGTGCAGTAGGCCCATGCCATGAGTTCGGCCGTGCGACAGTTGGCCGCCGTGGGTGTTCAGCGGCAGCTGGCCATCGCGCGCGATGTTCTTGCCGCCGTCGAGGAAGTCGCGCGCCTCGCCGATACCGCAGAATCCCAGCGCCTCGATCCAGGACAGGCAGTTCATCGTGAACCCGTCGTACAGTTCGGCGACGTCGACGTCGTGCGGCTTCAGTGAGGTACGCGTCCACAGGTGGGCCGCTTGGCCGAGTACCTGCGGCTCGTGGGTCAATGTGCTTTGGTCCCAATCGATCCGCTCGATGATCTGGGTTCCGACAGCGTCGACGTACACCGGCGGCTTGGCGGTGTCCTGGGCGGCGTCGACGGCGGACACGATCACCGCGACCGCACCGTCGCACGGCACGTCGCAGTCGTAGAGCCCGAACGGTGAGGTGATGGGACGCGCGTTGAGGTAGTCGTCCATGGTCATCGGCGTCCGGTACACCGCGGTCGGGTTGAGTTCGGCGTTGGCGCGCTGGTTCAACGCGATCCAGCCCAGCGTCTCCTTGGTCGTGCCGTAGCGGTGGAAGTGGCGCTGGGCGTTCTGCGCCAACGTGTGTGCCGCGGAGGTGGCGCCGAACGGCAGCAGCCAGTCGGCTCGGCGACCACCGGACGGGACGATCTTGCCCTGCTTCATCTGCTCGTTGAAGGTGGCTTCCCACAGTGTCCGGAAGCACAGCACGTGCCGGGCCAAACCACCGGCGACGGCGAGCATCGCTGCGATCACCGATCCGCCGGGCCCGAAAGTCTCCATGCCGCCGTTGTGCCAGGCCGGCCGGATGCCCATGGCGGCCTCCAGCGAGGTGACGCCGCCCTCGCCGAAGCCACCGAGATTGCCACCGCCGGGATACGTTGAGAGGCCGTCGATGTCGTCGATCGTCAGGCCGGCATCGGCGATCGCCGCCTCGCAGGCCGCGATCGTCAGCGACAGCGGCGGCACCATCAACCGCCGGCCGATCTCCGACATGCCGATTCCGGTTAGCGCCACCTTGTCTTCGAATTTCTCGGCGGTGAGCATCGGCCGCACGTATTCACCGAAGCGCTCCGGTGCGATCTCGTCGACCGGCAACGCGGCGGGCTCAGCGCCCTCGACGAGGCGGAACAGCGGCAGCCAGACGTCCTCGTCGTGCTCGAAGACAACCTCGACCTGCTGGCCCAACTCCAGTTGCCCGGGGTCGCAGTCGATGATGTTGGTGGTCAGCCGAACTCGGGGATCCTCGGCGATGGCGACCTGGGCGACGACGTAGGGCGCGGGCAGGCCGGGCAGGCTGAATCGTTCGTTGACGGTGAACCCGGCCAGCGTCGCGCGACCCGAAACCGCCCGCACACCGAGGTTATGTGAGCGGCAGTACCGGCAGATGGGTGCGGGCGGGTGGATCAGCGCCGAGCAGTCGGTGCACTCCTGCAGACGCAGCTTGCCGTCGGCACCCGATTTCCAGAAGAACTCGTTGTCGTCGGTGATCAACGGCAGCGGACGTCCGGTCAACGCGTGAACCCCCACTCTGCTTCGTTCGCTTCGGTTTTCAGGTGCTCTGCGGCGTCGTCGGCACCGACCGACCGGTCATGCGGCGCGGCCTCGCGGTGTTCGCCCCACTCGGTGATCGCGTGCACGGGGCAATCCAACAGCGCCCGCATCACGGCATCGCGGTCGCCGTCGGCGACCTCCCCGGTGCCTTCCACCGACGCGTATCCCCAGTCGTCGAGGGAGAAGTACTCCGGCGCATGCTTGGCGCACACCCCGAAGCCGTCGCAGATCGTGCGGTCCAGACGAATTCTCACAACGCCTCCACCTGGTAGGGGCGGTCGGCCCGGAAGGCGCCCAATTGGCATGTCTGACAGCGATTGTCGAGGTGAGCCTGGACGAGGTCGGGGAACTTCGCCAGCAGGCTCGCGGCGATATTGGTCGCGGCATCCAGGGTGGCGCATGCGCCGCGCCCACGCAGCACGACCGACCACCGCCGCAGCCGGGCCACGTCCTCCTCGGTAGCGACGCCGTCGCGCAAGGCCCCGGCAACGGCTGCCATCGCCGCGGTCCCGTTGAAACAGGAGCCGCACTGCCCGGCATTCTCGCGGTCGAAGTAAGCCAGCACCGATGCCGCGACAGCCAGCGGGCAGTCATCGGTGATCACCGTGATCGCGCCGTTGCCCAGGCCGCTGCCGAGGCCGCTCAGCGTCTCGTGGTCCAGCGTGACGTCGAGCACGGCCCGGTCGAGAAAGCCCGCGAAGTAGCCGCCCATCAACGCGCCCCGCAGGTGGTCGGGCGAAACGCCATGCAGGGCAAGCAATTCAGTGAACGCCAGGCCATGCGGCACCTCGTAGAGCGCCGGCGCGCGGCCGGCGCCGGTCACCGTCACCAGGAAACTGCCCGGCGACGACAACGTGCCCAGCGCGCGGAATTCGGCGGCCCCATGCCGCTGCACGAACGGCAGGCCGGCCAGCGTCTCGACATTGCTCACCAGCGTCGGCAGGCCGCCGACGCCTTCCTGAAAAGGCCTTGGCGGCTTGTCCGTTGGCTTGACCGGCCCGCCATTCAGCGCGCGGACGGCGGCCGTTTCCTCGCCCGCGACATAGCCCGGCTCGACGGTATGCACCTGCACCGCGATGCCGCCGAAGACATCCGGGCCCAGCTCGGCCAGCGCGTCGTGCACGCTGCGCGCCGACTCCGCGTCGGACACATAGACGTATGCGCGGTCGGCGGCCACCGTCAACGCGGCGAGCCGCAGACCGTCGAGGATCAGATGCGGGCGGTTCCGCAGCAACCACCGGTCCTTGATCGAAGCCGGTTCTCCCTCTTCACCATTGGCGACCACGACGGCGCCACCAGCGGCGCGGCCGTTATCGCGGACCGCGCGTGCCTTGACCGCGAACGGGAAACCCGCCCCGCCACGCCCGAGCAGTCCACTGGACTCGACCTCGCCGAGCAGTTGGTCTGCGCTCGCCAGCGGCTGGTACCCGACGTAGGCAGCAAGGTCTTCGCGACCGCCCGGAATCAACAGCCTGGGCGTCAAGCCGGACGACGTACCGATCGTGATCGCCGGTGCCGCGCTGGTCTCCATCAGTTGACCCCCGTTAGGCTGGCGGACATGCGAACCGCAGTCGTGCGCGTCAACGTCGACCCGGACAACGCGCTGGCGCCTGCGGAGCTAACCGACGGCATGGCGGTGCTCCTCGAGAGGGTCGGGCGCGACGGTGTCATCGAGAAAGACCTCGGGGCCATGCCCGCCGGTCGTCGTGAGGTGGAGTTGTTGATCGATTGCACCGACGCTGAATCCGCGATCAGCGTAGCGATTGAGCTGTGCAGCAAAGCTTTTCCGACCAGGCCGGTCCCCGGTGTGGTGACCTTTGTCAGCCGGGGAACCGATGACGATGCGCACGGTGTGCTGGCCGGGTTCGGCCTCACCGGCGATATCGTCCGCACACCCGGCGACGACGGCTTCGACATCGTCGACGTGACGTTGCGTGAAGACGACCTCGAGCGCATCCCGGAAAGCCGGGTCCATACGGCGCTGGAGGCGTCGCTGAACTGCGAGGTCCGCATCCACACGGTGTAGCCGCATCAGGATCCCAGGAACTTCAGGATCGAAGGGGCGGCCTGCACCCAGGTGTCAAACATGTTGAAGTGCTTCACTTTGCCCTGAGCCCGGGCTTCCGACGCGCGCTCCCAGGCGTCCTCCGGCCACGGCGGGTCGATCAGCTTGGATCCCTTGATCAAGCAGCTGACCTCCAGCGAGGTCCGCTTCGGGTGATCCATGTCGTTCTCGCCGCCGCGAATGATCAAGGTAGGGACCTTGATTCGATCGAACATCTCGTCATCGACACCCGGAATCGTCTGGCCCGGCTTGGAAACGAAGGCGTTGAGCCAGCGCAGCATCAGCTTGAGGAACTCGTCGGGGTCGAAGTCGAGGATCCGCTTTTCGTTGGCCGCATTCTCCGCGATGCGCTCCTGCCATTCCTGAACCTTGGCCACGCCGGCCATCCCGGTGCCGCGCACGGCGAGAATGCTCGGCACGATGTAGTAGGAGCCGAGCACGAAGGTGCCGTAGATGCCGCCGACGATGTTCCACACCACCAGTTTTTCGACCAGTTCGGGGTAGAGCATCGTGGTCAGCATGGAATCCCTTGCGCCGCCGGACCCGCCGGCCAGGATGCATCGGTCGAAGCCCAGCCCGGTTACCAGCTTGTGCAGGGTCTCGGCGCGCATGTGCGATTCGCTCTGCCCGTAGAACTGCACATCGGAGGCGCCGCAGTTGGGCCGGTCCCATAACAACACCCGGTACCCGCCGGCGGCCAGCGCCTCGGCCAGCGGACGCAGCCCGGGGATCTCCTTGCTGAACCGGCCGCCAGGTGTCAGCGCGATGAGATCGCCCGAATCACCGAGGATTTCGTAGACGACATTGCCACCGTTAACCTCGATCGAAGCCACAGATTCTCCTGTTGGTCAGGCCTGTACCAGGACGTCGTTGCCGACGACCCGCACCGGGTAAGTGCGGATGCTCCATTCCGGCTTGACCGCGGTCGTGCCGGTCGCCAGCTCGAAACCCCATTGGTGCCACGGGCAGTAGATGTATTCCTTGTCGCGCACCATCACGGCATCACCGGGCGCGGTCTCGTCGACGATGGTGCGACCCCGGGTACGCCCCGAACACAACGGACCGCCTTGGTGCGGGCAGTAATTGGCGATCGCATAGAACGTCCCATTGACGTTGTAGACGCCGACACCGTGGCGTCCGATCGGGACAAGTTTGTGCTTGCCCGAGGGGATCTCGTCGACGGTGGCAACGACGTGCTCGCGGCCCTGGGCGAGACGCGGCTCGGCCCGGGTAACTTCTTCCGGCAATTCAGAGCACCCGGACTTGACCCTCGAGGACGGGAACCGTCTCCGGAAGGTGGTACGTCGCAATGCCGTTCTTGTACATCACGGCATCTCGCGCATGCTTGGGCAGATGCTTGACCAGCCAGCGCGGGTCGTCGAACGTCCAGTGCGGGTAGTCCGAGGAGAACAACAGGATCTTCTCGCACTCCATCCACTCCAGCGCCCGGGTCAGCTCCGTCTTGTCTTCCGGGTAGTCCAGCGGCTGCGTGGTGAACTTGATGTGTTCCTTGACGTACTCCGACGGCTTGCGCTTGATGTCCAGCCACGACTTGCGGGCGTCGTAGATCGCGTCCATCCGCCACATCAGCGGCAGGATCCAGGTGAATGCGTGCTCGACGAAGACGATCCGCAGCGTTGGGAAGCGGTCGAAGACGCCGTCGAAGATCAGGCTCATCACCTGGTTGGCCGCCAGCAGCGAGTAGGTGACCATGAAGTCGTGGTTGTAGCTGGGGTATCCCACCGGCGGGGCCGGCAGCTCGTCGAATTGGCTGCGGGACAGATGGCAGCTCACGGGCATGTCGTGCTTGGTGGCCGCGGCCCAGATCGGGTCGTACTTCGGATTGCCCCACGGCGGGCGCGGTTCGGCCTTGATCAGGATCTGCGCCATGTAGGGATGTCCGGCCCACTTCTCGATCTCGCGGGCCGACTCCTCGGGCTCCTCGATCGCGGCGCAGATCGATCCGCGCCACCGCTCGTGCCAGTTGTTGTGGCTGTCGAGCCAGTGGTGGGCCTGCCATTCGTTCAGCGCGGCCGACATTGCGTGCTGCGCCTCGGGGATCCGCGCGGGGTATGCACCGGGTTCGAGAATGCCGATGTCGGAGCCGGCTTCCATGATCAGCTGCCGGAACGCCATGTCCGGGTCGCTGCCGGCGAACTCGCCGTCCGGGGGGAAGGCGTCGGTGCGCATCGCGTAGGCGTGCGCGTAGTCGGGGGCGTCGTAGTAGATCTGCTCGCCGACCTCGCGGTTGAGGAAGTATTTGCTGCGCCACGGTTCGGGGATGTACTGCACGAGCTCGCCGCGCCGGGGCACGGGGTGGACATCCGAGTCGACGCACCGGACTGCGATGCGCTCGGCGGCGGGAATCCGCTCTTGTGAATGGGTCAGCGTCATCTCGATCTCCTCGCTCTAGCTCTACTGTGCGCCTGAGCCGACGGCGATGTCTATGCCATACAGCTCGGCCGCGTTGCGCCAGCACAACTTCTCCCGCTGCTCGGTGGACAGTGCCTTGGGCAGCTTGGTGATGTCGCCGAGCTGCCAATGCGGGTAGCTCGAGCCGAACATCACCATGTCGTCCTTGCCGGTGAAGCCGAACCATTCACCGGCGAAGTCCGTGTCGCCGGGCCCGTCGAGGCTGCCCTGCACGAAGTAGATGTGGCCGGGCAGATAGTCGCTGGGGATCTTGGGCGCCCACGGCGTCTGCTCGAGGTGCGGCCGACCGAAGGTGTCCATCCGCCAGATGAACGGCGTGATGAAATCGGCGGCGCCGTCACCCCAGACGAATTTCAGACCCGGGAAGCGTTCGAACACGCCCTCGGCGATCATGTTCATCTGGTGATACAGGTAGTTCAGCGCCATAAAGCTGACGTAGTGCTCGTAGACGCGGGTATTGCCGTTCGGAGTCGGCGGATTGGCGATACCCGACCCGACCTCGATGTGCGCGGCCACCGGTAGGCCGGCATCGGCCGCGGCCTCCCACAGCGGCCAGAACTGCGGCTTGCCGTAGACCTCCCGGGACTGCAGCGGAACACCGATCTGGACGACGCGGGGATGCGCGCGCCATTTCTCGATCTCTTTCAGCGATCCCGCGATGTCGTCGGGGTTCACCCGGATGGTTCCGCGGAACTGGTCACCGAACTGGCTGTGCTCCAACCACTTTGCCACCATCATCTCGTTGTGGGCGGCGTGCAGGGCGGTGCCCAAATGGCGATCCGGCATGATGCCCCGCGCCATCGGATGCAGTACGGCGATGTCGACGCCCCGATTCGAAAAGAGTTCATTGCCAACGAATTCCGGGTCTGACCCTGGGTACTGGCGCTCCGGCCCGCGGGTCTTGGGCGCGTACTCGCCGCCCGGTGCGCCATACCAGTCCATCTCGTAGTCCGGGAAACCGCGACTCTTGAACGGCTCGCGCAGAACCGAGCGCAGTTCTTTGTTCGACGAGAAGAAGATGTGCACGCTGGCGTCGATCAGCGGCGTACGTGTCCCGTCCGGGTGCTCGATCACCTAAACCACCCTTCGCGAATCGGCCGACTGCGTCGAGGCTGTGAGCAGTCTGATAGCCAAACTAACATCCCGCTTCACCGCTAATCAACGGGTTTCCCGTAAGCATTTCGATTATTCATTGCGCCTGATAGCGGCCATAATCGGACCCTATCGATGTAATTGCTGTTCTTCTTCAGCGATAATATCATTCTCCCACGTCGCAGCGGCCGACGGTGATGCCGGCGGCCCGCTCGATCGGTTTGATCGCGGAGGTGAAATCGGAGTCGGCGCCCTCGTCGCTCAGGGTG
>DATNFI010000148.1:0-4098 GCA_035606475.1 Mycobacterium sp.
GGCTGACCGGCAGTCGCGGCACGGCACGGTTCTTCAACGTCACCGTCCAGGGTCGCCGTGCACCCGGCCCCGGCGTGCTGCACGAGCCGTTCGGTGACACCCCCGAGGCCAACATCACCCGGCTCGATGTCGACGCCGACGGGCAGTTTGAGCTCTACATCGGCGGCCCGCAGCGCCCTGGCAACTGGCTACCCACCACACCGGACTCGCGAAAGTTGTTCATCCGTCAGGGATTTGACCGCTGGGATGAGCTGCCCGCGCAGATCCGAATCGAGCGGATCGACATGACCACGCCCAAGCCGCTGCCCACCGCGAAGACGATGGTCGACGCGATGGGCTGGGCCGGCGACTTCGTCACCGGTCTGATGTCGGACTGGCCGGAGTTCCCGTTCCGCTACGGCGGCGTCGACGCCGACAACCCGAACACCTTCCCGCGCGTCGATCCGGATGGCGCCGACACCAAGCGCGGACGAGCCGCGGCCAACATGTACTGGGAGCTCGGCCCCACCGAAGCGCTGATTGTCGAGTTCGACGCCCACGATGGACTGTGGATGCTGACCAACATGGGGGTGTTCTTCAACAGCATGGACTACCTCTACCGGCCGGTCAGCTACACCCCGAGCCGTACCGCCGTCGACAGCGACGGAAAGATCCGGGTGGTTATGGCGCATCATGATCCCGGTGTGCACAACTGGCTGGACACCCAGGGATTCGAGCGCGGCAACCTGACCTACCGCCACATGCTCGAGGGCCAACCCGCGGAGCTCAGCACCCGGGTCGTGCCCTATAACGAGCTGTTGCGGGCTTTGCCCGCCGACACCACGATGGTCACCGCGGCCGAGCGCGCCGCCGCGATGTGGGAACGATTCCGCGGCATTCGCAGGCGCTACATCCTTTAGTGTCGAGGACCATGACCGATATCTCCGACGACGAGCTGGTTGGCCTGTCCGAATTCGGGCTGCTGCCCGAGAACGCCGAGCAAGCCGGCGTCGCCAGTCCGTTGCCCGCGGTCAAGCGGGTCGACGCCCACGGCATCAGCGCGTTGCAGTGGGGCGACTCGGCTCCGCGAGTGGTGTTCTTCCACGGCGGCGGACAGAACGCGCACACCTGGGACACGGTGATCGTCGGTCTGGGTGTGCCCGCACTCGCGGTCGACCTACCCGGTCACGGGCGTTCGGCGTGGCGCGAAGACGGCGACTACTCGCCGCAGAACAACGCGGCCGCGGTCAAGCCGGTCATCGAAAACCTGGCCCCGGGCGCCGAATTGGTGGTCGGCATGTCGCTGGGCGGGCTGACCGCGATCGGGCTGGGAGCCATCGCGCCCCAGCTGCTGCGCGAACTCGTGCTGGTCGACGTCACCCCGTCGGCGTTGCGCCGTTACGCGGAGATGACCACCGAGCAACAGGGCACCGTCGCGCTGGTCGCCGGTGAGCGAAACTTCCCCAGCTTCGATGCGATTCTGGAGGTCACCACCGCCGCTGCGCCACATCGTGACCGGAAATCTCTGCGGCGCGGCGTCTTTCACAACTCGCATCGCCTGGATGACGGCACCTGGACTTGGCGCTATGACAACATCCGGAAAATTCCCGACTTCGACGGCCTGTGGGAGGACTTCGCCGGCCTGTCGGTTCCGGTCAGGCTGGTGCGCGGCGGCAACTCACCCTTTGTCACCGATCAGGACGCCGACGAATTGGCCAGGCGGGCACAGCAATTCCAGGGACTTCAGATCGTGGAGAATTCGGGCCATTCGGTGCAAAGCGACCAGCCGCGGGTGTTGATCGACATCCTTCGCGGGGTACTCGACGCGCGCTGACCGGCGGCCCCCGGCGTGAGGTTGAATCATCGGATGACCGCTGGCGATCGCCCCGGCCGGCCCGGTGGGCGCCCCCGGGACACGTCGATTGATGACCGCGTGTTGTCGGTGACCCGTGAGCTGCTGATGGAGGTCGGCTGGGACGAGCTGAGTATTCGCCTGGTCGCGGCCCGCGCCGGGGTTGGGCGAGCAAGTTTGAACCGCCGCTGGACGTCCAAAGCCGACTTGGTATTGCACGCCATCCTCGGTGAAACTCCGGACCTGTCACCGTTTTCCGGCACCGATCAGGCCGGCTGGATTGAGTGGGTGGTGCGTGGCAGTCACGAACTGTTCAGCCGGGCCGACGTCCGGGCCGCGGTACCGGGTCTGTTGTTGGCGTTGCGTGAAAGCGACGACCTGAGGAAGGCACTGTGGACGGGATTCAGCGGCCCGGCTGTGCAGCTGTTCGCCGAGCGGGCCAACGCGGCCACGCCGGCCGAACGGCGACGAGCCGATCTGGACGCCCGGGCAACGCTGGCGATGGCGGCGGGCGCCGCGATGTTCCTGACCACTGTCGCCCTCGAGGACGACTCCGATGACCTGCGGAGCCGACTCGTACAGCTGTTGACAACGGCCGTCGTCCCATCGGACAAGGTCGGTGATGATAGCGTTACGAGACCAATGGAATCGAAACCCCTGAGCGGCCGGAAGGCACCCTGATGGGCACCTATGCAGTGAGCGGCTCGGCCTCGGGAATGGGTGCCGCCACCGCCAAGCGGTTGCGCACCGCGGGCCACACCGTCATCGGTGTCGACATCCGGGACGCCGATATCGTCGCCGATCTGTCGACCGAAGATGGCCGCGCTCAGGCTGCCCGCGGCGTGCTCGCCGCCGCGGATGGCCGGCTCGACGGTGCCGTGTTGGCCGCCGGCCTCGGTCCCAGCGGGGGGCCGGACAATCTTCGCCGCATCGCCACGGTGAATTATTTGGGCGTGGTCGAGCTCCTCGAGCGGTGGCGACCCGCACTCGCGACCTCAGAACGGGCGAAAGTCGTTGTGCTATCCAGCAATTCGACGACCACCACGCCATTGGTCCCCGGCCGTGCGGTACGGGCGCTGCTGTCGGGCGACGTCGTCAAGGCGGTGAACAGCGTGCGCCTGTACGGCCCCGCTCGGCCGGCAATGATCTACGCCGCGTCCAAGATCGCGGTCAGCCGGTGGGTGCGGCGCCGGGCCATCCGGCCGGAATGGGCCGGCGCGGGTATCCGACTGAACGCGCTGGCTCCGGGCGCGGTGCTGACCCCGCTGCTGGAGGAACAATTGGCGATCCCCCGTCAGGCCAAGGCGGTGCGGCGCTTTCCGGTCCCAGTCGGCGGGTTCGGCGACGCCGATCAGCTCAGCCAATGGGTGTGTTTTATGCTGTCGCCGGCGGCCGACTTTCTCTGCGGCAGCATCGTTTTCGTCGACGGCGGCACCGACGCCCACTTCCGCACCGACGACTGGCCCCGGCCGGTCCCGGCTCGTCGCCTCGTGACCTACCTCAAAAGATTCTCAGCGACGCCCGTCGGTACGCCCCACCCGCAGTGACTCGACGATGGCCGCCCTCGGGCACCGCCAGGTCATTCCCAGGTCCCGCAGCGTCTTACTGTCGTCAGTCGGGGTGGCTGCGGTGAGCAACAGCGCCGCCTCGTAACTCAGACCGGCGCCGAGCCGAACATATCGGCCGGCGACATCGGCGATACGGCCTATGGCACGTAGTGCACCCGGCGATACCGGGACGCGTCGCACTCGCCGGCCCAACCCCTCCTCCAGCGCATCGATCATGTCGTCGAAGGTCAGCAGCCGGCCCCCGCACACGTACCGACGAGGACCGAGCCCGGCTTTCATCAGCCGTGCGTGCACGTCGGCGACATCGCGGACATCGATCATCTGCATGCCGGCGCGCACCTTCGGGGCGACTGCCCAGCGCACGATCGGTGCCCAGCCGCTCTCGGTGACGCCGGGAGCGGTGCCGAACGCCGGTCCGACGACACTCGAGGGATAGGTGACCACCACCGGCGCCCCGGCCTGCTGCAGGCGCCGTGCGACCCGGTCTGCGTAGGCCTTGGTCTTGGCATAGGAGCTTCGGCCGACCGTGGTTGGCGAGTCGGGCGTGATGATCCCGTCCGGTGGCGGGAACAGCGCGCTGTAGCTACTCACCGACACCACCGGGTCGAGTCCCAGATCGACCGCACGAGTCAGAACTTCTTCTGTCGCATAGGCATTCACGTCCCACATGGCCTGGGCACGGCGCTCATCGGTGCCGAC
>DATNFI010000149.1:0-14700 GCA_035606475.1 Mycobacterium sp.
GAGAAACCTGATCACAGCAAAACAGACACCAAAACTGGCATCAAAAAAACCGTCCCCCAACACGGGAAGTCAAAAGACGGCAAAAAAACAACAACAAAAACAAAACCACCAAACACACTATTGAGTTCTCAAACAACACCCCACCGCCCGCGCAACAGACCCGCGGCGCAAAGCCGCTGACTTGTTCTGCGGACGTGGAAGGAAGACCACCGAAGTGGAATTTCCCTCTGGGACATCGCCGCGCTCAACGGGCTGGCCGTGTCACGGCGACGCGATTAAGTTACGCGACAGGAAACATGGAGTCAAACAAGCTGCTAGACGGCGTGTTTCGGCTGTCTCAAGATCAATCGACTCGCTCTGCCCCGGCGATGTTCCGCTTGCCGCGGCGCAGCACAAGCCACCGACCGTGGAGGAAATCGGCGGGTTGCGGCGTCCAGGCCTCGTCGTCGATTTTGGTGTTGTTCACATACGCCCCGCCCTCGGCGATCGTGCGCCTCGCCGCCCCCTTGCTAGGTACCAGCCCGCTGGCGACGAGCAGGTCGACGATTCCGGCCGGGGTTCCCGGCTTCAACTCGGCTATCGACGTCTCCTGCAGCGCCGCCCGCAGGGTGGCATCGTCCAGCCGGGTCAGCTCACCGCGCCCGAACAGTGCGCCGCTGGCGTGCTCGACCGCCTCGGTGGCCTGTTCACCGTGCACGAGTGTGGTGAGCTCACGGGCCAATCGGCGTTGCGCCGCCCGCTGCTGCGGCCGTTCGGCGGTGATCTCCTCGAGCTCGGCCAGCTCATCGGCCGACAGGAAGGTAAACCAGCGCAGGTAGCGAACGACGTCGGCATCGGCGGTGTTGACGAAGTACTGGTACCACGCATACGGACTGGTCATCTCGGGGTCCAGCCACAGGTTTCCGCCGCCGGTGGACTTACCGAACTTTGTCCCGTCGGCGGAAGTCACCAGCGGGACCGTCAGCGCATGCACCGAGGCTGCCAGCTTCTGGCGCACCAACCGGACGCCGGCGATGATGTTGCCCCATTGGTCGGATCCGCCGATCTGCAGGACGCAGTGATGCCGCCGGTGCAGCTCGACGAAGTCGTTGGCCTGCAACAGCATGTAGCTGAACTCGGTGTAAGAGATGCCGTCTCCCTCGAGGCGGCGCTTGACGGTGTCGCGGTCCAGCATGACGTTGACCGAGAAGTGTTTACCGATGTCGCGGAGCAGTTCGATGGCCGACATCGCGCCGGTCCACTCCAGGTTGTTTTCGACGATGGCGCCGGTCGGTGAGCTGTCGAAGTCGACGAAACGCTCGAGCTGTCCGCGGATCCGGCCGGTCCAGTCCTGGACGGTGTCGGCGGTGTTGAGCACTCGTTCGCCCGTTTCGCGCGGGTCGCCGATCAGGCCGGTCGCGCCGCCGGCAAGGACGATGGGCCGGTGGCCGGATTGCTGGAAGCGGCGCAGTGCCAGCAGCGGCACCAGGTGTCCGGCGTGCAGGCTGGGTGCGGTGGGGTCGAAGCCGGCGTAGAGGGTGATCGGGCCGTCGGCGGCTTGCGCGGTCAGCGCGTCGAGGTCGGTGGACTGTGCGATCAGTCCACGCCAGCCCAGCTCCTCAATGATTTCAGCGCCCACGGTCACCAATCTTCTCGCATCAGGGTGGCGCCTCCCCGGCGGGCGCGCCCGACTCAGTCGCTGGCGCCCGGTGCCGGCGCCCGCGGACTGCGCCGGTAGGCCGAGACCTCGGCCCGGCCGGGCAGCCACAGCCGCCACGGCCGGTCGGCGGCCTGACTGACACCGACGCGAGGTCCTGTCGTGGCTTCGGGCGCGTCGTTCAGTGTCAGCCGTATCGGACTGCCGCTGTCGAACAAGTCGATTCCGTTGTCGGCCAAGGTGATTCCGACCGCAGAGCAAAGGTTCCCCGGCCCACGCGCCAGCGCGCGCGTACGGATCGACGGTCCGCGCCGGGATTCGGCGACATCGAATCCGGCCTCGACGACCGCGGCCCTGAGCAGGACCGCTGCCGCGGTCCCGTCGGGTCCGCACACCACGTTCGCGCAGACGTGGATGCCATGGCTGCGGTAGGTGTAGAGCCGGCCTGAAGGACCGAACATCACCGCGTTGCGGCCGGTCACTCCGCGGTACGAATGCGCGGCGGCGTCCGGCCAGGGTCCGTCGGGTCCGCCGCCGTATGCCTCGACCTCGACGATTGTCGCGATGACCCCGCGTCCGGTGAGGGTTGCTCCGAGCAGTCGATGTGCGGCTTCGACCGGGTCGACGGCGAGTTGGTCACCGCCCATCGGCCAGATTCTGCCTCCGACAGTCGTTGACACAAAACTGACCTTTGTTCTATAACTTATAGAGCAAAGCAGAGGCGGGTTTCATGATCCTGAACATCGACCTGGCCAGCGAGGTGCCGATCTACCAGCAGCTTCGGGACCGGATTGTGGAAGCGATCGCCGACGGAGTGCTTGTCGAGGGCAGTTCGCTGCCGGCCACCAGGACACTCGCCGCGGACTTCGGGATCAACTTCCACACCGTGAACAAGGCCTACGACCTCCTGCGCCAGCAGGGCCTGATCCGGCTCAACCGCAAGACCGGCGCGGTGGTGACGGCGACGGTCGCGGACTCGCCGTTCCACGAGGAATGGACCGCCAGGGCACGGACCCTGCTGGCCGAAGCCGTCGCCAAAGGACTATCGGTTGACGAGGTGCTCCAGGCCTGTCGGTCCACTCTCGACTCATTTGGAACCCCGCAGCCAAAGGACACCCCATGACCGTCGCGATCGCCGTGAGTTCCACGTTGTCAGCGCTGCTGCTCGCAATCGCCCTGGCGCTGCCCGCCATCAACAGTCCTACGGTGCCCTTCGGAGTCCGGGTACCGGCCCAGCGCGCCGACGACCCGACCGTGATCAGGCAGACGCGCGTCTACCGATGGCGGGTGCTCGTCGGTGGGATTGTTGCGGCCGGGGTCGGCACTGTCATCTACCTCGTGACCGGCGAACCATTGCTACTGCCGTTATCGGTGCTAGTGCTGCTTGGGGTCTGGTACGGCTGCTTTTTCATGGCCAACCACCAGATCCGCACCGCGAAGGCCGCCGGAAACTGGTACGAGGGCCTGCACCAAGGCATCGCGGTGGACACCCGATTGCGCACCGATCCGCCGCGTTTTCCGTGGATCTGGCTGGCACCGGCGCTGGTCATCACGGTCGCCACGGCCGTGGTCGGCGTGATCAGCTACCCCTCGATGCCCGAGATTCTGGTGCTGCACTACAACGCCAGTGGCGTGCCCAACCGGTTGGCGGCCAAGTCGGTGGGCACCGCGTTCTCGCTGGTGTTCGTGCAGATCGGTGTGACGGCGCTGCTCGTGGGTATCGCGGCGGCCATCTTTCGCAGCAGCCGGCCCGACATCGACCCGGCGCGTCCCGTCGCCTCCGCGCGTTGGCACCGCCAGTACATGTCACTAGGCGCCAAGGCACTGCTCGGGCTGGTCGCGATGATCGACGTGGGGATGCTGGGAGCATCGCTGCTGATGTGGACCGGAACGGTCACGTCGTGGGCGCCGCTGGTGGTGGTGCTCCCGATCCTGACCGCGGTTGTGGTGGCCGTCGTGGTCCTGGCCAGGCATAACCGCGAGCAAGAGGCCGGCGCGGAGGGCACCGGTCTGATCCATCGCGACGACGACAAGTACTGGTGGGGTGGCCTGCTTTACGTCAACCGCGACGACCCCGCGTTGCTGGTTCCGCGCCGCTTCGGTCTGGGATGGGCACTCAACTTCGGCAACCCCAGGACAGCGATGGTTCTCGCCGGCGTGCTCGCGCTCATCGGCGTGTCGATCAGCCTTCGTTTCGGGTGACGCCGCCTTGCCCGGCAACGCGTGCCGGGGGCTTGACAGCGAACCGGTAGGGGCGGATATTCATCGCATGATGACTTCATCAGACGATGAATTTACGTCGACTGGTCGCGAACCGGCGATCGACATCGATCACTTGAGGGTGATTCGAGGGAAACGGCCCGCACTGCATGACTTCTCGGTCCGGGTGGCCCGCGGAAGCATCACCGGTCTGCTGGGGCCGTCGGGTTGCGGCAAGACCACCTTGATCCGATGCATTGTCGGCACTCAGCTGATCGCGTCAGGCACCGTGCGGGTGCTCGGCCTGCCCGCGGGATCCGCGCGGCTGCGGCACCGGGTCGGGTATCTGCCGCAGGACCCGACGATCTACGACGACCTCCGGATCGTCGACAACGTCCGATATTTCGCCGCTCTCTACGGTTTTGACGGCCATGCTGCCGACTCCGCGATCGATCGGGTGGGTCTGCGCGATCACAGCACCGCCTACTGCGGCAACCTCTCGGGTGGCCAGCGCACCAGGGTGTCGCTGGCGTGTGCATTGGTCTGCCGGCCCGAGTTACTGGTTCTCGACGAGCCGACCGTGGGTTTGGACCCGGTGCTGCGCGCGGATCTGTGGGAGCAGTTCGCCGACCTGGCCCGCGGCGGAACCACCCTGCTGGTTTCCAGTCATGTGATGGACGAGGCAGAGCACTGCGGCGACCTGTTGCTGATGCGCGACGGCCGCCTTGTTGCGCAGACCACCCCGAACCAGCTACGAGAGGACACCGGATGCACGTCACTGGAGGACGCGTTTCTGTACATCATCAGGCACAGCACGAGGCGCCAGGCCGGCTAGGCCTGACCGGGTACACCGCGACAACAACCCGGATCTTGCGGCAACTGGCCGCCGACCACCGCAGCATCGCGATGATTCTGGCGGTGCCGATCCTGGTTATCACGTTGATGTACTTCATGTTTCAGAATGCACCGCACCGGCCGGGCGCCCCGGCACCGTTCAACAATGCCTGCCTGATTCTGCTGGGCCTCTTCCCGCTCTTCGTGATGTTCATCATCACGGCGATAACGATGCAGCGCGAACGGGCGTCGGGAACGCTGGAACGCATCCTCACCACTCCGCTGCGGCGCCTCGACCTGCTGATCGCTTATGGCACAGCCTTTTCGATCGCCGCCGCGATACAGGCCACCTTGGCGTGCGTCGTGTCGTTCTGGCTACTTGGCTTCGATACCGCGGGCAGCCCGGTGTGGGTATTCCTGATCGCGATCGTCAACGCGGTGCTCGGTGTCGGCCTCGGGCTATTGTGCAGTGCGTTCGCGCGCACGGAATTTCAGGCCGTGCAGTTCATCCCACTGGTGATGGTGCCGCAACTACTGCTGGCGGGCATCATCGTGCCGCGAGCGCTGATGCCCACCTGGCTGCATTGGATCAGCAACGCGATGCCGGCAAGCTACGCGCTGGAGGCGCTGCAACAGGTTGGCGCGCACACCGGCCTGACCGGTGTCGCGGTCCGCGACATTGCCGTCGTGTTGGCCTTTGCGCTCGCCGCACTCTGCCTGGCCGCCGCGACGCTGCGCCGCCAGACGCCATGACCAACTCCGGACGCAAAAGGCCGGGCCGGCCCGCCGGTAATTCGAATACCCGCGACCGGATTCTCGACAGCGCCCGGGAGCTGTTTGCCCGCAACGGTATTAAAAACACATCAATCCGTGCGGTGGCCGCTGCGGCCGGGGTGGATTCGGCATTGGTCCATCACTACTTCGGCACGAAAGAACAACTTTTCGCCGCGGCCGTTCACATCCCGATCGATCCGATGGAGCTCATCGGGCCGCTACGTGAGGTGCCCGTCGAAGAACTCGGCCACCGCATACCGTCAATACTGTTGGCGCTCTGGGACTCCGAGGTCGGTGCGAGTTTCATCGCCACGCTGCGATCGGTCCTGGCGGGCTCGGAGGTGAACCTGTTCCGGACCTTCATCCAGGACGTCATCGGCGTGGAGGTGGGCTCTCGAGTCGACAGCCCACCTGGTACCGGGCTCATCCGCGTCCAGTTCGTCGCGTCGCAGCTGGTCGGCATCATCATGGCGCGCTACATCCTGGAGTTTGAGCCCTTCGCGTCGCTGCCCGCACAGCAGATCGCAGACACCGTCGCGCCGAACCTGCAGCGTTACCTCACTGGGGAGCTGCCGGAGTTCCCTGCGCCATGAGCCGGGCGTGTTCGTCATCGCCCACCTCGATCGCCTCGTCGACCAGCAACACCGGGATGCCGTCTTCGATGCGGTAAGCCCGCCGGAGCCGAGGGTTGTACAGCAACTGACCCACCAGCAGCAGGGGGCCCCGATCGGACGGGCAGACCAGGATGCTCAGAAGCGTCTCGTCAATCATGTTCGCTCCCAACGTCATTGCGCACCAGACAACTCCGCGCGCGCCTGCCCGGTCAACCGTCGGAACTGATTCGCGTCGGCGTCGAATATCCAGGCGTGCCGCCCCGCCTTGGGAATCCCGGCGGCGCGCAGGGGGCTGACGGTCGGACGGTAGGTCGCGCTGAGCGTCAGCTCCGGCACGACATGCACGATGTCGGGGCCGAGGCCGAATGGCATGGCAGCAATGGCTTCGGTGAGGTCGGCGGCGGTGATCGTCGCGCCCGGGCGCGTCGTCACCGCGGCCACCGCCACCTGCTGTCCGGCCAATGCCAGCCCATAGGTCACCGCGAGGTCGACCGCGGGAATGAAACCGAGCGCGTCGGTGATCGGTTCGCAATAGACGATCCCGCGCGCGGTATGCACGGTCGAGCCGCGCCGACCGACCAACCAGAAGTCGCCGTCGGTATCGCGGCGGAACAAATACTCGGTGGAGATCCAGGTGTCGGCGGGGGCGAACACGCCCCGCTTCACCGAAGCGGTCGGGTCGATCGGTCCCCGTGGCTCCGCAAGCAGCACGCCGACTTCGTTGGCCTCCGGGACGCGGACCAGCCCGCGATCGTTTTCCAGGATCAGGTCATGCTCGGCGTCGTAGGCGCCCAACTCGGCGCGCCCGGCCCCGGGCAGCGGTCGGCCCTTGCAGCCGATCTTGGCGCCGGAAACGTTGGCCAACACCGCATGCCCGTCGGTGGTCGCGAAAAACTCAACGACATGCGCAGTCGCGAAGACATCGGATATCCGCTGCCACAAGCCAGTTGGCATACCTGAGCCGATGCACAACCGGATCGGGCTGTTGTGCAGGGCGAACTCCGGGTCGTCGATGACGCCGCTCAACATCGCCCAGGTGTACGACACGACGGTGACGCCATATTGCCGGACCTCGGCGGCGAATCGATCGGGCCGCAACCCACGCGACAACGCGATCCGGGTGCCACCGACCACCGCGCCACCGAGGCTGACGAGCAGCCCGGATTCGTGGTGCAGTGGTGTAAGGCAGTACACCGTGTCCGTGCGGTCCAGGGCCGCTGTCGACGCGGTACCGAAGGCAGACAACGCCCAGCGGTAGTTGGTGATCTGCTTGGCGGTCAACTGCCCGCTTGCGGTGCTGAACGCGATGAACGCGATGTCGCGGGCATACCCCGGGTTCGGCCGGTACCAGGCCGGCAGCTCGACGGCGTCGGGGTCGATCTGCTCCATGTCGATGACGTGGGCCTCGTCGGGCAGGTGCAGATCGCGGGACTCACCGCCACCGAGAACCAGGATCTGCTCCGGCAACTGCTGGGCGGCCGCCAAATTGGTTGGGTCGGTGATGATTTCGGTCACTCCCCCGAGCCGTACCGAGGCAGCCAGGTCGCTGTCGGGTTTCAGCAGCACCGCAACGGCGCCCAGCCGCGAGAGCGCGGCAATCGCGACAAGTGCGCTCGGCCGGGTCTCCATCAGCACCCCGACGTGTTCGCCCTGACGCACGCCGACCGCGATCAGGCCACGAACCACGTTGTCGATACGGCGGTTCACCGCCTCGTAGGTGTGGACGCGGCCGTCAAAGAGTAGGAATTCCCCTTTGGGGGCGGCGTGCGCCTGCTCACCGATGATGCGGCCCAATGAGATTCGGGTGTGGTCGTTAATCTGGCCCAGCCGCGCCAGGCGCGGCAGCGTTCGGGCGGTCTCGACGGCTAAGGTACGCATGGATTTGTTCGCGGCGACCAGAGCGTCGGCCGCTCCGCGGGCAAACGTCAGTGCAACCTCGGACGCCTCACCCAGGCCGTGAATCACGCGCGAACTGAGCGCGACACCCCGGTCCGAGGGCTCTTCCGGCTGGTCGGCCATCGGGAAGATGTCGGTGGGCTTGTTGCCGTCCCCGGAAATCCACAGCACCCAGTCGGCAACGGTCGGCCAGGATTCGTGCGCCGCTTTCGACCCAACGACCAGACCGAAATGCCCTGTCCTGATCAGGTATTCGTAGACCTCGGCGTTCGGCGCGGCCCGCCGGATACCCCGCACCGCGGCCGGCTGGCCAATGTCGTCGACTTCGCCGACGAAAGCCAGGATCGGGCAGGTGATGTCGGTGAGTGTGACAAGCTGGCCGTTGATGGCGAAACCGCCCGTCATCATCCGGTTGTGCGCGATGAACTGCTTGAGTAGCTCGGAGATCGCCGGCCCGGACCACGCGATCCAGCCTTCCGACTCCAGGAATCGACGCTGGGCTTCGCGGGGCAGCAGCGCTTCGCGGTCGTGCAGCTGGCGCACGAAGTCGATCCGCGCCTTGGCGGTCTTGAGCGGGTCGAGCATCTGAAATCCGGTGCGCGCCAACCATCCTGGAATGTCCAGGCGATTGAAGACATGGTCCGCCATAAACGTGGCCAGGCTGGGGGCGAGGTTCGGCGGCAGCCCCATCGGCAGCGCGGCCAGCGTGTCGACCGGGGAGCCGAACGTTACGATGCTGGCGATGCTCTTGGAACGTCGATAGGCCGCCGCCTGGTAGCAGAACATCCCGCCCTGCGAATAACCGATCACGTGGACGTCGCGGCCGGTGATGTCGGCCATCAGGTCGAGCACTTCACTGAGCGCAACGATGTGGTCGGCCAGGTTACGGCGCATTCCGCCTTCGACCTCATCGGGTGAGCCGAAGTCGATCACCCACGGATCCAGCCCGGCGGCGTGCAGAATGCCGACCGCGCCCTCGTCCCGAGTGACGTCCCACATGTTTGCCGACATCATCATCGGGTGCACCAACAGCACCGGTTCGCCCGCCTGCGGATGGCCGGGCCGACTGTCCGGCGGGAAGTAACGCCGGAGCTTGTACATCGGTGTGCTCTCGACAGTCTGGGATGGTGACGGGGAGTTGCCGGTTTCCAGCCCACCAAGTCGCAGCACTTCCAGGCCGTTCTGGGCCGTCGCCATCAGGCGCTCCACCGGTCGTGTGACCGCTGAAAACTTCAGATCCATGCCGCCGCTCCCTCGAAACGAAGACCGTGCCGTGCTGCGCGTGGGCCTGACAGCGTGCACATCATGGCACATCGCGGGGGGTGGGCCCGTTGGTTTGGTCACGGTGCCGGTCCGTTGGCCCAGCCTAGTCGTCCGCCTGCCCACCGGCGCCTAAGCGGCGAACGTCTAGGTTCGACGGCCCGCCTCCTCCGCTCGCCCCTGCGGGGCGCGCTGCGTCGGCGAGCTAGGGTCGGCCCGGTGGCACACCTGCTGGGCGCCGAGGCGATACACCTCGAATATCCGACTCGGGTCGTCTTCGACTCGACGACGGTCGGAGTCAGTGACGGCGACCGGATCGGCATTGTGGGGCGCAACGGCGACGGGAAATCCAGTTTGCTGGGCCTGCTCACCGGACAGGTTCGCCCGCACGCTGGACGCGTCACCCGACGTAGCGGACTGCGGGTCGGGGCACTGAGCCAGGCCGACACTCTCGAGTCGAACAGCACGGTCGGATGGACGCTGGTCGGAGACCTGGCCGACCACGAGTGGGCCGGCGATCCGCGAATCCGGGATGTGGTCAGCGGCCTGGTTTCCGACATCGCGTGGAATGCGGCGATCGGCACGCTCAGCGGCGGGCAGCGCCGCCGGGTTCAGTTGGCGGCCCTGCTGATCGGCGACTGGGACGTCATCGCGCTGGACGAGCCGACCAACCACCTGGACATCGAGGGCATCACCTGGCTGGCGACTCATCTGCGCGAGCGCTGGGCACGCAACACCGGCGGCCTCCTGCTGGTGACCCACGACCGCTGGTTCCTCGACGAGGTGGCGTCGACGACCTGGGAAGTGCACGACGGGCTCGTTGAGCCGTTCGACGGCGGCTACGCCGCCTACATCCTGCAGCGGGTCGAGCGGGATCGGCTGGCCTCGGTCGCTGAATCCAAGCGACAGAACCTGATGCGCAAAGAGTTGGCATGGCTGCGTCGCGGTCCCCCGGCCCGCACATCGAAACCCAAATTCCGCATTGACGCGGCCAATCAGTTGATCGCCGATGTGCCACCGCTGCGTGACACCGTCGAATTGGCCAAGCTCGCGACCGCGCGACTCGGCAAGGTTGTCGTCGATCTGCTCGACGTGTCGGTCTCGTTCGACGGGCGCCCGGTGCTTCGCGATGTGGAGTGGCGGATTGGTCCGGGCGAACGCACCGGGATTGTCGGCGCCAACGGCGCAGGTAAGTCGACGCTGCTGGGCCTCATCACCGGGGCGATTCAGCCGGAGAGCGGAAGAGTCAAGCGCGGCAAGACAGTTCGGTTGGGGATGCTCGACCAACGCGGCGACGAATTGGTGCCGTTGGCCGGCGAGCGGGTCGCCGACGTGCTGGGCCGGTTGCGCAGCGGTTACGAGGTCGACGGCAGGGACGTCACGCCCGCGCAGTTGTTGGAGCGTCTCGGATTCGCCGGCCATCTCTCCGCCCGCGTCAACGAGTTGTCCGGTGGGCAGCGCCGACGCCTACAACTGATGCTCACCCTGCTGGCCGAGCCCAACGTGCTGCTGCTCGACGAGCCCACCAACGACGTCGACACCGACATGCTGGCCGCCACCGAGGATCTGCTCGACTCCTGGCCGGGCACGTTGATCGTGGTCTCGCATGACCGTTATCTGCTGGAGCGGGTGACCGATCAGCAGTACGCGATTCTGGACGGACGGCTGCGGCACCTCCCGGGCGGCATCGACGAGTACCTGCGACTGGCCGGACAAGCGAACGCCCGGCTAGTCGCCCCGGTCGCGGCTGAGCCGTCGGACCCCCAGGAGATCTCCGGCGCCGAGCTACGTGCCGCGCAGAAAGAGCTCGCCGCCATCGATCGCAAGCTGGCACGACTCGCCGAGCAAATCGAGGCCAAGCACGAGGAACTGGCCGGCCACGATCAATCCGACCACGTTGGCATCACCCGGCTCACCGAGCAATTACGTGACCTGGAACGTGACGTTGCCGGCCAGGAGATCCGTTGGATGGAAGTTTCCGAACTCCTTGAGTGAGTTAGCGGCTGAGGCGCGCGCGAAGCTGCTGGGCGGTGGCGCGCACCGAATCACGTTGCCGGGCAACCTGAGAGGGCGCGGTGCCACCGCGGGCGTCCCGCGCGGACACCGAGCCCTCGATCGTGAGCACTTCCCGAACCCGGGGGGTGAGAGCCTCGCTGATGGCCGCCAGCTGCTCGTCGGTCAACTCCTCGAGCCCGACGCCCAGCTTCTCGGCGACCTTAACGGCGGCCCCGGCGGCCTCGTGGGCATCCCGGAACGGAACACCTTGGCGCACCAGCCATTCAGCGACGTCCGTGGCCAGCGTGTAGCCAGCCGGGGCCAGCGCGGCCATCCGATCGACGTTGAATGTCAGGCTGCTGACCAGGCCGGCCATCGCCGGCAACAGCAGCTCCAGCTGCGCCACCGAGTCGAGCACCGGCTCCTTGTCTTCCTGGAGATCGCGGTTGTACGCCAGCGGCTGCGCTTTCAGCGTCGCCAGGAGTCCAGCCAGGTTGCCGATCAGCCGACCCGACTTGCCGCGAGCCAACTCGGCGATGTCGGGATTCTTCTTCTGCGGCATGATCGAGCTGCCAGTCGACCACGAGTCGTGCAAGGTGACGTAACCGAATTCGGTTGAGCTCCAGATGATCACATCTTCGGCAAGCCGTGACATGTCGACACCGATCATCGCGAAGACGAAGGCCGCCTCGGCGGCGAAATCCCGTGACGCGGTGGCATCGATGGAGTTGTCAGCCGCCGCGGTGAAGCCGAGTCTTTCGGCGATCGCATCGGGATCCAAGCCGAGCGACGACCCGGCCAACGCCCCGGAACCGTACGGCGACAACGCCGTACGTGCGTCGAGGTCGATGATGCGGTCAACGTCACGCAGCAGCGGGTGGGCGTGCGCCAGCAGATGATGCGCGAGCAGGATCGGCTGAGCCGACTGCAGATGGGTCTTGCCCGGCATGATGGCATCCGGGTGAGCCGCCGCCTGATCGGCCAGCGCGCCGACGAGGTCCAACGCGCCGTCGGCCACCCGCCGCAGCGCGTCCCGCAGCCACATCCGAAACAGGGTGGCCACCTGGTCGTTTCGTGAGCGTCCGGCCCGCAACCGGCCGCCCAGGTCGGGGCCGACCCGGTCGATCAGCCCACGCTCGAGCGCGGCGTGCACATCCTCGTCGGTGACCAGCGGCCCGAAACTGCCGTCCGCGACGTCTTCGGCCAGGCTGTCCAGACCGGCCAGCAGTCCATCGCGCTGATCTTCGGTCAGTAGCCCGGCATCGAACAAAACCTGCGTGTGGGCTTTGGACGCAACGACGTCGTACGGTGCCAGCACCCAATCGAAGTGGGTGGATTTACTCAGCGCGGCCAGCGCTTCGGACGGGCCGTCGGCGAACCGCCCGCCCCACAGCGACCCCTCGTTGGTGCTCACGTCTCGTCGGTGGCCAGGTCACGACGGGCGGCCAGCTTCGACGACAGCCCGTGCACGTAGACGAAGCCCTTCGCCATCGACTGATCGAACGTGTCGCCCTCGTCGTAGGTTGCCAGGTTGAAGTCGTAGAGGGACTCGGCGCTGCGCCGGCCGTTGACGGCAATATGCCCGCCATGCAACACCATTCGAATCTCGCCGGTGACGTGCTCCTGAGTCTTCGTGACGAAGGTCTCCAGGGCGGTCTTCAGCGGCGAGTACCACAGACCGTCGTACACCAACTCGGCCCAGCGCTGGTCGGTCTGACGCTTGAACCGGCCAAGCTCGCGCTCCAGCGTGACGTGCTCGAGTTCGGTGTGTGCGGTGATGAGCACCATCGCACCCGGGGCCTCGTAGATTTCGCGGCTCTTGATGCCCACCAACCGGTCTTCGACGACGTCGAGGCGCCCGACACCCTGTGCGCCGGCCCGGCGGTTGAGTTCCTCGATGGCCTGCAACACCGAGACCGAACGGCCGTCGATGGTGACCGGCACGCCCTTCTCGAAGCCGACGATGACCTCGTCCGGGGTGTTCCAGTTGACCGTGGGATCTTCGGTGTAGTCGTAAACGTCCTTGGTCGGCGCGTTCCAGAGATGTTCCAGGAACCCGGTTTCCACCGCGCGGCCCCACACGTTCTGGTCGATGGAGAACGGTGAGCGCTTTGTGACGTTGATCGGGATCGCGTTCTCTTCGGCGAAGGCGATGGCCTTCTCCCGGGTCCATGCATAGTCGCGGACCGGTGCGAGAACCTCCAGATCCGGTGCCAGTGAGGCGAATCCGACCTCGAAGCGGACCTGGTCGTTGCCTTTGCCGGTGCAGCCGTGCGCGACGATGCTGCCGCCGTGCTCGCGGGCCGCCTTCACCAGATGCTTGGCGATCAGCGGCCGGCTGATCGCCGACACCAGCGGGTAGCGATCCATATACAGGGCGTTCGACAGGATGGTCGGCAGGCAATAGCCGTCGGCGAACTCGTCGCGGGCATCGACCACGACGGCTTCCACCGCGCCGCAGTCCAGCGCCCGCTGACGCACCACGTCCATGTCCTCACCGCCCTGACCGAGGTCGATCGCCACTGCGACAACCTCGCGGCCGGTCTCCTTGCCGATCCAGCTGATCGCCACCGATGTGTCCAAACCGCCGGAATACGCCAAGATGACGCGCTCGGACATGAACTGATCTCCTTTATTCGTGCTGTTACGTCAGGTTTTGGATCAAGCGTGCGAGTTCTGCGCCGGTCATCGGTTCGCGGGCCGCCACGAAGATCGTGTCATCCCCGGCGATGGTCCCGACCACGTAGGGCAAGGCGGCCCGGTCGATGGCGCTGGCCAGGTAGTCGGCCGCACCGGGCGGCGTGCGCAGCACGGCCAGATTGCCGGTGGCGTCGGTAGACACCAGCACCTCGCTCAACAGGCGCGACAGCCGCGCGGTGCCGCCGGCCACCCCGCGCAGCGGGCTGCCGTCTTCGGGTACGACATAGACGCCGACACCACCGTCGGCGCCGCGTAACTTCACCGCGCCGAGCTCCTCGAGGTCGCGCGACAGCGTGGCCTGCGTGACGTCGACGCCGTCGGCTGCCAGCATCGCGGCCAGCTCGCTTTGGCTACGGACCTCGGCCGACGACAGGATCGCCACGATGCGGGCCTGCCGGCCGGCGCGGGTGATCTCCGGCGTCGTCTTGCTCGGGCTCATTGCGCCGCTCCTCCCCATCGCTGCGCTCTGCATCGTCGCCGGCGCGCGGTCATGGGCGGCGTTCCAGCAGCCACACCAACAGCGCCTTTTGCGCATGAAGCCGGTTCTCGGCTTCGTCCCACACCGCGCTATGCGGGCCGTCGATCACCTCGTCGGTGATTTCATGGCCACGGTGAGCCGGAAGGCAATGCAGCACAATGGCTTCCGAGTCGGCTTTGGCCAACAGGTCGGCGTTGAGCTGGAAAGGCCGGAACGGCCGTACTCGATCCAGCCCGTCGTCCTCCTGGCCCATCGACGTCCAGGTGTCGGTGACCAGCACATCGGCGCCGGATGCCGCGACGATCGGGTCTGCC
>DATNFI010000150.1:0-14605 GCA_035606475.1 Mycobacterium sp.
CGACGAGCGGACGTTCTCGAAACCGAATCGCTGCGCGACCGCCAACCCGAGCGCGCGGTCGTAGACCCGGAGCACCACCGAGACCTCGGCGCGCCGATTGACCTCGGGTATCACCCGCGGCCCCAGCATCTCGGCCAGCACGATTCCGGTTTCGATGTTGATCATGTCGTCGCGGGTCAGCACCGCGACCGCGCGGGCCCGGTCGACCCGCGCCGCCTGCAACGTCTGAACCAGCGTCGCGTCGCCGAAGATCACCGGCACGTCCAACGCGCGCGCGGCGGACAGGAATCGGTTGTCTTCATTGATCTCGATGACCGCGACGTCGTAGCCCGCCTTGAGCAGGTCGGTGACCACCCGCATCCCGAGGGCGCTCAGCCCGACGACGATGACGTGATTGCGCAGGTGTCGCACCCGCGGGCGCGCGGACGCGAACACGAAGCGGCGCGACAGCAGCACGTCAGCGATGAACGCGACCAGCAACGCGATCGTGGTCGCCCCACCGAACATCAACATGGCGGCGAACAGACGCAGCCAGGTCTCCTGGTGAGCGAAGCTGAAGTCTCCGTACCCCGTCGTCGTGATCGTCTCGATGGTGAAGTACAGCGCGTCGACCCAGGACATTCGGGGGTGCTGATAATTGAAGCGCAGCAACAGCATTGAGATGACGACCAGCGTCATCGCGGCCGCCAGGGCGGGATAGAACGCCGGGTTGAAGTCGTTGACGACGGCCTTGACGCCGTCGAGCAGTCGTCGCAGCGCGGCTCGTTGCGACCGGGTTCCCACCGGCCGGCGGACCTTGAGACCGCGCTCGGCTGACTCGTCGGCCGTGCCGATCATCACCGCGCGGTCACCGGCGAGCACTCGTTGGTTGCGGGTCGGGCAGACCTCGATCTCGCCCGGGCTCGACGAGTTATCTCCGTGGATGATGGCTACCGGGGCCAGGTCGCCGTAGATTTCCCGCAGCGTGGCCGCCCGCGGCGCTTCGCTGCCGGAGACCAGGAACTGTGTTCCGGCCGCCTCGAAGGCGTGCGTGCGGTGGGCCAGGCATGCCTCCACCACCGACGGCGCGGTCAGTTCGGCGACGTCGAGGATTGCGCCCGGCCCGTTGTCGGCGGCCATCGCCGCGCGCAACACATCATTCGCCAGCCTGGCGACCACCCGCACGGATGGGTTGGATCGTCTTGCCAGCAAAGCAATTTCGAGGTTGGCCGCATCATCGTCACCGGCGCACACCACCGCCAACGCGTCGGCGATGTTGGCGCTTTCGAGGACGTCACACATCGTGGTGAGATCGCCTGTGCCCAGCTTGACGACGTGCGCGCCGGCGCGCTCCAACTCCTCGACGATGGTGGTGGCCAGCGCGTCGTCGCCGCTGACAATGATGTGATGCTGCATTCTCTGATCCGCCACTCTGCACGGGTGGGCTTCGACTTTGCTAACGCTGCTACTGAAATAGGTTACACCACGGCTTTATCCGGCCCTGCTGCAACGCGCACTTTTGCTGGCGGGTGGCGCGACTATCGGTTGGGTGCTAACCCGTTCTCGCGCAACGGCTCTCATGCCTCGAAGCGGTAACCCATGCCTGCCTCGGTCAGTAGATGGGCGGGATGGGACGGGTCGTCTTCGAGCTTGCGGCGCAACTGCGCGAGAAACACACGCAGATAATGGGTTTCCGTCGCGTACTTGGGTCCCCACACCTCGCGGAGCAACTCCTCGCGACCGACGAGCTTGCCGCGGTTGCGCACCAGCATTTCCAGCATGCCCCACTCCGTCGGGGTCAGATGGACCTCCGCGCCGTTCTTGATCACCTTCTTGATCGACAGGTCGACGATGAACGACTTGGTCTCCACCACCGGGTTGTCCGCGCCGGTGGCCACGATTGCCCGTCGCACCGCAGCGCGCAGCCGGGCCAGCAGCTCGTCCATGCCGAACGGCTTCGTCATGTAATCGTCGGCACCGGCGTCGAGCGCGCCGACCTTGTCGGACGAATCGGTCCGCGCGGACAGCACGATCACCGGAGCCGTCAGCCAGCCGCGCAGGCCGGCGAGCACCTCGATACCGGATATGTCGGGCATGCCCAGGTCCAGGATCACCACCTGGGGCGGGTGCTCGGCGGCCATGGCCAGGGCCCGTGACCCGGTGGGGGCGGTCATCACCTCGTAGCCGCGCACCGACAGGTTGATGCGCAGCGCTCGCAGCAGCTGGGGGTCGTCGTCGACGACCAGCACGCGGGTCATTGGCGCCGCTCCTCCTCATCGCTGCGCTCTGAATCGTCGCCGGCGCGGGTCATTGGCGCTGCTCCGCCTCCGGCGCGGCCAGGTCGATCAGGATGGTCAGCCCGCCGCCTGGGGTGTCGGTCGCGGTGATCGTGCCATCCATCGCCTCGACGAAACCCTTGGCCACCGACAGCCCCAGCCCCAGGCCGGTGGTGGTGTCGAAGTCGCCGAGACGCTGGAACGGCTGGAACATCTCCTCCGCGGCGCCTTTGGATACGCCCGGGCCGTCGTCGACGATGTTGATCAGTACCCGCGTCCCGACCTGTCCCGCGTTGACCCGGACCATGCTGGCGGGTGCGTAGCGCAGCGCGTTGTCGATCACATTGGACAGCACTCGCTCGAGCAGACCCGCGTCGCCCATCACGACCGTTCCGCCCACCTCGACCTTGACCCGTTCGATGCCGGCCCGTTCGTTCATCGTGCAGCGCCCGCCGATCCCGACCAGCGCCCGCTGGACGACCTCTTCGAGGTAGACCTCGGTCAGCTCGGCCCGTACCACGCCGGCGGCCAGCCGGGAGGAGTCCAGCAGGTTGGCCACCAGCAAAGAAAGCTGATCCACCGACTCCTCGACGGTGGCGAGTAATTCGCCGGTGTCTTCGGGCGAGAAGTAGACGTCTTCGGCGCGCAGGCTGGACACCGCTGCCTTGGCGGCGGTCAGGGGAGTGCGCAGATCGTGACCGAGCGCAGACAGCAGCAGCCGGCGCAGCTCATCGGCCTCGGCGAGGGACTTGACTTTGCCCGCCTCCTCGGCGAGCTCGCCCCGTTTGACCAGGCCGGCAGCCTGAGTGGCGACCACCGACAGCACCCTGCGGTCGCGGCCGGTCAGTCCGCGGCCGGACATCAACAGCCAGAATTCCTCGTCGCCCACCTTGACCGCGGTGTCCGCCGAATCGACTGTGCTGCAGGGGTTCACACCCACCCCCGCGACGGACTCGGGGTGACCATCGACGTCGCGCACCAGGCACACCGCGCGCTGGGAGTAGGCCTCCCGCACCCGCTCCAGCAGCGTGGTCAGATCGGCACCGCGCAGCACCGACGCGGCGAAAAGCGAGAGCAACTCGGCCTCTTGGCCCGCCCGCCTGGCCTCGCGGGCCCGGCTCGCCGCCGCATCCACCAGAACGGCAATGGCCATCGCGATCCCCAGCAGCAGGACGACGGTCAAGACATTGCTCAGGCTGTTGATCGCCAGGGTGTAGCGCGGCTCGGTATGGAAGTAGTCCAGCAGCACGCCGGACAGCACGCCCGACAGCAGCGCCGGCGCCAGACCGCCGAACAGCGCGACGCCGACGATGCCGGCGAAGAACATCGCCGACTTCCCGGCGATGTCGAGGGTCGGATCCAGGCGCATCGTGACGGCCAGGATGGCCCACGGCACGGTTACCGACGCCAGCCAGGAGATGACCTGGCGGGCGCGCGGCGAGATGGTCGATAGCGTCAACCCGGGGTTGGCCTGCTCGTGGCTGACCATGTGAACGTCGATCTTGCCCGAGTTCTTGATGGTGGCCGCGCCGATGCCCTCGCTGAAAATGCTGGCCCACCGCGACCGGCGAGAGCTGCCGAGCACCAGTTGGGTCGCATTCGTTTCGCGGGCGAAGTCCAGCAGTGCGCACGACACATCCTCGCCGACCACCACGTGCACGGTGGCCCCGATGCTCGCGGCAAGCTCACGCACCTTGCCCATCTCACGGGGGGAGACGCCCGCGAGTCCGTCGCCGCGCGCGACGTGCACCACCATGAGTTGCGCGCTGGACTTCGACGCGATACGAGATGCCCTGCGCACCAACGTTTCCGATTCCGGGCCACCGGTCACCGCGACGACCACCCGTTCGCGCGCCTCCCAGGTGTCGGTGATCTTCTTCTCCGCGCGATATTTCGCCAGCGCGGAATCGACCTGGTCGGCCAGCCACAGCAGCGCGATCTCGCGCAGCGCGGTCAGGTTGCCGGTGCGGAAGTAATTGGTCAGCGCCGCATCGATGCGTTCCGACGGGTATACATTTCCGTGAGCAAGTCTGCGCCGCAACGCTTCCGGTGTGATGTCGACCAGCTCGATCTGAGCTGCCTTTCGGACCACCTCGTCGGGTACGGTTTCGCGTTGTTCGATTCCGGTGATCTGCGCGACGGCGTCGTTGAGGCTTTCCAGGTGCTGAATGTTGAGCGTCGAAATCACCGTGATGCCGGCATCGAGCAGCGTTTCGATGTCCTGCCAACGCTTTTCGTTGACGCTGCCCGGAATGTTGCTGTGCGCGTATTCGTCGACCAGTGCCACTTCGGGCTTGCGACGTAGCACGGCCTCGATGTCGAGTTCGGGAAACGTCCCCTCGCGGTAAGTGATGTAACGCGGCGGAATGACTTCGATGCCCTTGACGAGTTCGCCGACCTTCTTGCGGCCATGCGTCTCGACCACCGCTGCGACGACGTCGGTTCCGCGCTCCAGCCTGCGATGCGCCTCACCGAGCATGGCGCAGGTCTTGCCGACGCCCGGTGCGGCGCCCAGGTAGATACGCAGTTCGCCCCGTCGCGGCGGGTACGTCCGGTGAGCCAGTGGGTCGTCGTACCTGCCAGGCTCGTTGGTGGAGGTCACATGGACATCATCCACCGGGAAGTTCAAGACTTCACCGGGAAATCGCGGTCCAGCTCCAGATTGAGCGCGAGTACGTTCACCACCGGTTCGCCGAAGACGCCGAGCGGTCGACCGCGCTGGTTGCGATGCACCGCGTCCCGTACCTGCGCGGTGGTGACGCCGCGGGCGCCGGCCACCCGTGCCACCTGGATGGCGGCGTAAGCCGGCGAGATGTCCGGGTCGAGGCCGCTGCCGCTGGCGGTGACCGCATCAGCGGGCACCGCGGGGTGTTCCGGCGCCGCGCCCCGAATCGGGACGATCTGACCGGCCGAGTAGTCCTGACCGAACTGGGCGCACTGCACCCGAACACCCTCATAGATCTGCTGGAAAACCGCGGCCGGGGCGCTTCCCGGCTTCGCGCACGGCTGGTTGACGCTGACCACCCGAGTCGGATGCATGACGTTGCCGGCCGAGTCGTGGGGCCCGATCACCGACAGCACGGCGCCAACGCCGTCGCCGGTGCAGAACGGCCGGGATCCGTCGACCTTCTCGAGGCGTCCGATTGCGGCGCTGCGTGAGCAGACCTGCGTCAGCAGGCTGGGTTTGTCGGGTGTGTCGATGACGCTCTCGGGACCGAGGTTGCTGGCCCCTGACGCCGTTGGGTCGTAGCCGGTTCCGGCCGCCGAAGGCCTGCTCTGGAAATACTGCTTCAACGGGTTGCCGTCTTTGTCGGTGAACGACTGGCCGATGAGCTTGCTGCCTATCGGCTTGCCGGCGACCTTGACGATCGAGCCCTCGGCTTTGGCGTGCAGGCCGGGCAGCAGCGACACGCCCCAGACCGCGACGGGGTAGACGAAACCGGTGATCGCGGTCAGCACCAGCAGAGCCCGCAGGGCCGCCCAGTGCTGGCGAAAGATGTTGCTGAAGTTCATTTTCGCCACTCCTCCTCATCGCTTCGCTCTGCATCGTCGTCGGCGGGATTCATGTGCGCCGCTCCTCCTCATCGCTTCGCTCTGCATCGTCGCGGGCGCGGTTCAAGTCAGCCCATCCCGGGGATAAATTGCACGACCAGGTCGATCAGCTTGATGCCGATGAACGGAGCGACGATGCCGCCCAGGCCGTAGAGATACAGGTTGCGGCTCAACAGCTTTGACGCATTGCTCGGCGTGTACTGAACGCCGCGCAGCGCCAGTGGGATCAGCACGACGATGATGATCGCATTGAAGATCACCGCCGACAGGATCGCGGATTGCGGGCTGTGTAGCCGCATCACGTTGATCAGGTCCAGCCCGGGGAACAGCGTCACGAACATGGCCGGGATGATCGCGAAATACTTCGCGATGTCGTTGGCGATCGAGAAGGTGCTCAACGCCCCGCGGGTGATCAACAGCTGCTTGCCGATCTCCACGATCTCGATCAGCTTGGTCGGGTCGGAGTCCAGATCGACCATGTTGCCGGCTTCTTTGGCCGCGCTGGTCCCGCTGTTCATCGCCACCCCGACGTCAGCCTGGGCCAGCGCAGGTGCGTCGTTGGTGCCATCACCGGTCATCGCGACCAGCCGGCCGCCTTCCTGCTCACGCTTGATCAGCATCAGCTTGTCTTCGGGGGTGGCCTCGGCGAGGAAGTCGTCGACGCCGGCTTCTTCGGCGATCGCTCGCGCGGTCAGCGGGTTGTCACCGGTGATCATCACCGTCCTGATGCCCATCTCGCGCATCTCGTCGAAGCGGGCACGCATGCCGTGCTTGACCACGTCCTTGAGGTAGATGACACCGAGTACATGTGCGTTGCGGCCGACGCCGCCATTGTCGACGACGCCGACGACCAGCGGGGTTCCGCCGGCGGCCGAGATGCCGTCGACGATCTCACCGAGCATGTCGGGAATCGTTCCGCCGTGCTCACGGACCCACTTGGTCACCGAGCTGGCCGCGCCCTTGCGCAGCTGCCGCTGGTCGAGGTCGACCCCCGACATCCGTGTCGTCGCGGTGAACTCGACCCAGTGCGCGTGGGTGAGTTCACCGGGTGAACGCTCGCGCAGTCCGTAGGCCTGCTTGGCGTACACCACGATCGAGCGGCCCTCGGGGGTTTCGTCGGCGAGGCTGGCCAGTTGCGCGGCGTCGGCGAGATCCGCGGCGGTGACGCCCTCGACCGGGATGAAGTCGGATGCCTCCCGGTTACCCAGCGTGATCGTTCCGGTCTTGTCCAGCAGGAGAGTGTCGACATCACCGGCGGCTTCGACCGCGCGGCCCGACATCGCCAGGACGTTGCGCTGCACCAGCCGGTCCATGCCGGCGATACCGATTGCGGAGAGCAACGCCCCGATGGTGGTTGGGATCAGGCACACCAGCAGAGCGACCAGCACCACCCCGTTGACTCCGTTGTTGCTCAGCGCCAACGTATCTGCCACGCCCGGATTGTTGAGCTTGGAGTAGATCGCCAGCGGCTGCAGGGTGGCCACCGCGAAGAGGAAGATGATCGTCAGCGCCGCCAGCAGGATGTTCAGCGCGATCTCGTTCGGGGTTTTCTGGCGGTTGGCTCCCTCGACGAGGGCGATCATCCGATCGATGAAGCTCTTGCCGGGCTCCTGAGTGATCTTGATGATGATGCGGTCCGACAACACCGTCGTGCCGCCGGTGACCGCGGATCGGTCGCCGCCGGACTCCCGGATCACCGGTGCCGATTCACCGGTGATGGCCGATTCGTTGACCGAGGCGATGCCGTCCACGATTTCGCCGTCACCCGGGATGATGTCGCCGGCCTCGACGACGACGACGTCGCCCTTCTGGAGTTCGGGCGCCCGCACATCTTCTTCGGTCCCTGGGTTTTCCGGTGTCCAACCCCGCAGGCGGCGAGCAATGGTGTCCGCCTTCGACTTTCGCAGGGTATCGGCTTGCGCCTTGCCGCGTCCTTCCGCGATGGATTCGGCGAGGTTGCCGAAAAGCACTGTCAGCCAGAGCCAGAACACGACGAGCCAGCCGAACCAGGACGAATCCTGGATCGTCAAGACCGTCGACCAGATGGCGCCGATCTCGACGATCAACATCACCGGGTTACGCCACAGGGTCCGCGGGTCGAACTTGCGCAACGCGTCGGGCAGGGCCTTGAGCAGCAGCGCCGGGTCGAGCAGTCCGCCTTGGACCCGCCCACTCAGTGCGTGGCCGCCGTGCGGATGCTGCGGTGAATGCGCCGAGTGGACTTTGGGAGCCGTCGAGGTTGGCATGTCAGTGAATTCCTTCAGCGAGGGGCCCGAGTGCCAGAGCCGGCAGGAAGGTCAGGGCGCACAGGATGATCGTCACTACCGCGACCAGACCGATGAACTGCGGCCGGTGGGTGGGCAACGTCCCGGGTGACTCGGGTGTATGGCCTTGGCGCGCAAGCGATCCCGCGAGCGCCAGCACCAGGATGATCGGTAGGAACCGGGCGATCACCATCGCCAGACCCAGTGCCGTGTTGTAGAACGTGGTGTTGGCCGACAGGCCGGCGAACGCGGAACCGTTGTTGTTCGATGCGGAGGTGAACCCGTAGAGCACCTCGGACAGGCCATGTGGTCCGGTGTTGGCCATGCCCGCCCTCGGCCCCGGCAGTCCCATCGCGACGCCGGTACCGAGTAGCACCAGCAATTCGGTGACCGGGAAATAGCTTGCCGCGAGCTTCATTTCGCGTGGCCGGATCTTCTTGCCGAGATATTCCGGTGTGCGGCCGACCATCAGACCGGCGATGAAGACCGTGAGGATGGCCATGATCAGCATGCCGTACAGCCCCGAGCCGACACCGCCGGGCGCGACTTCGCCGATCTGCATGTTGAACAGCTGGATCAAGCCGCCGATGCTCGTGTAGGAGTCGTGCGCCGAGTCGACGGCACCGGTGGAGGTAAGCGTGGTCATGTCCGAGAACAGCGCGGAGTCGAAGACGCCGAAGCGTTGCTCGACCCCCTCCACGGCCGCACCGACAGCGCTGGGCACCGTTCCGTGGTGAGCCAATTGGAAAGCCTCGACCAGGACCATACTCATCGTCGCGAGCACCCCCATCACGGCGGCGATCGCGTAGCCCTGCTTCTTGCTCATCACCATGCGACCGAACGTTCGCGGCAGCGAGAAGCTGATGACGGAGAGCAGGAAAACCTCCACCCAGTTGGTCCACCGGGTCGGATTCTCGAACGGGTGCGCTGAGTTGGCGTTGTAGAAGCCGCCGCCGTTGGTGCCGAGTTCCTTGATGGCTTCCTGGCTGGCCACCGGTCCGCCGGGGATGGTTTGCTGCGCGCCGTTCAGCGTGGTGACGATTTGGTCGTGCAGATGGAAGTTCTGGATCGCGCCGCCCGCGATCAGAACGACGGCGCCGATGAACGCCAGCGGCAGCAGGATGCGCAGGGTGCCGCGGACCAGGTCGACCCAGAAGTTGCCGATCTCAAGGGTCTTGGTCCGGGCGAAGCCGCGCACCAGAGCGATCGCGACGGCCATGCCGACCGCGGCCGAGACAAAGTTCTGCACGGCCAGCCCGGCCATCTGCACCAGGTGACCTTGCGTCGACTCGCCCGAGTAGGCCTGCCAGTTGGTGTTGGTTACGAAACTGATCGCGGTGTTCCACGCGAGTGCGGGCGTCATCGGGGTCGACGCATTGTGCAGGTGCAGTGGCAGCTTGTCCTGCAGCAACTCGAAGAAGAACAGGAACAGCACGCTGACCGCCGAGAACGCCAGCAGGCTGCGGCCGTAGGCGTGCCACGGCTGCTGCGCCTTGGGATTGGCGCCGATCAGCCGGTAGATCACCTTCTCGACTCGCCAGTCCCGTTCCGTGGTGTAGACGCGGTACATGTAGTCGCCCAGCGGCACGTGCACCGCTACCAAGGCCGCGACAAACAATACGAGGAAGGCGATCCCCGCGCTCGTTGTGCTCACCTAGAACCTTTCCGGAAAATACAAGGCCGCGACCAGATAGACCGCAATTACCGCCGACAGCACGAGGCCGATGATGTTGTGGTAACTCATAGCTTTTCGACCAGCTTTTGCAGGTAGCCCAGGACGGCGAAAACAGCCACCGTCAGCAAGACGTAGCCAACCACGGCCATCGTTTCTCCGTTCATGAAAGCCGGTCAGGTCGATCGGCGATCGAGACTTGTTCCGGCAAGCAATTTAGTCTTGCCGATGAGGTCTGAAAAGAAGCTATGCGCCTTGGCTGTAAACGGCGCCGTCGCTAACGAATTCTTTACAGCGTGTCGCCACATTGACGTTTGCGAGATACCGCCTTCACGGCCCTCAACTGCGCACAGCTGGGCGCCTGGTATTTGCTGAATGCGATGTGATGCGCGCTACTGCGACAGCGGCAGGCGCACCAGGAAAATGGTTCGGCCCGCGCCGGATTCGGCCGTGACCGACCCGTTGTGGGCCTTGACGATCGAATCGACAATGGCCAGTCCGAGCCCGTTGCCGCCGCCTTCGTGAGGCGCGTGTTTCGCGCGCACGAATCGATCGAACAGATGGGGCAATAGCTCGGGGTCGATATCGGGCCCGTCGTTGGCCACTACCAACTCGGCGTAGGGTGCGTCGGATGTGTTGCGGTAGCAGGTGATTGACGTCGTCACGGTGACCCCGGCCGGGGTGTGGACCGATGCGTTCGTCAACAGATTGCTGACCAGTTGGTGCAGCCGGTCGGAGTCGCCGCGCACCGAGACCGGGTCATCGGGCAGATCCTTGACCCACTTGTGACCGGGCGCCGCCACCGCGGCGTCGTTGAACGCGTTGAGCACGATGTCGGCCAGGTCGACGTCCTCGGTGCGCAGATCGTCGCCCTCGCCCAGTCGCGACAGCAGCAGGAGTTCGTCGACCAGCGATGCCATCCGGCCGGCCTCGGACTCGATACGGGCCAGCGCGTACTCCGTGGTCGGCGGAAGCGCGGCGCTGTCCTGGCGGGTGAGCTCCGAGTAGCCCTGCAGCGCCGCCAGCGGGGTCCGTAGTTCGTGGCTGGCGTCGGTGATGAATTGCCGCATGCGCCGGTCGGATTCGGCTCGATGCGCCAGCGCGCTGTCGACGTTGTCCAACAGTCGGTTGAAGGTGTGCCCGACAATTCCCACCTCGTTGTTTGGGTCGGTGTCGCCGGGCCGGACTCTGGTGGTGATGCGATGATCGTCGTCGGTGAGCGGGGTGCCGGCGACTTCGGCTGCGGTGACGGCGACGCGGCGCAGGGGTCGCAGCGCATATCCGACCACCAGCGCGGTCAGTCCCGAGGTCACCAGCAGTGCGGCGATCGAAAGCACTGTCGCACTGACGATTTTGCGGTTGATGGTCTTGTTGACCAGAGCCAGCGGAAGCCCGACTACCAATTCATCACCGACGCTGGTCTTTTGGCTACTCACCCGGTATGGCCCGAGGTTGCCCAATCGCACGGTGTGTATCTTGCCGTCCCGCCACGACTGGGCCTTGATGGCGGCGACGACGTCGGCCGACCCGGGACGCGGATCGTCTTCGTAGAAGACCGCTGAGCCAATCACGTCGCCGTGGTGGATCACGGCGATGACATTTCCAGCGTTCTGCTCGGTGAAACCGAGCAGTGCCGACCCGATCTCGACGTGTTGGCCGGACTCGCCGGCAAGGTATCGGGCGTACGAATGATCCAGCGAGTCAAGCGATGTGGCGACATCGGCATCCGTCATTGCGTAGACGTACGTTCGCAGACTCAGCACCGAAATGACTCCGACCACCAACAGAACGACCGTCACCACCGCCGAGACGCCCAAGACCAGTTGGTGACGAAGGGTGCGCGGCCGCCACCACGGAGTCGCCTGCGCCCCGGTCATGTCACTGCCACCTCGGTGTTATGCCGGAGCGCGGAGCATGTACCCGACGCCGCGCACGGTGTGCAGCATCGGCTCTCTGCCGGCGTCGATCTTTTTCCGCAGGTACGAAATGTACAGATCGACGATGCTGGTACGCCCGGCGAAGTCGTAATTCCAGACCCGGTCCAGGATCTCGGTGCGGGTCAGCGCACGGCGCGGATTGCGCATCAAGAAGCGCAGCAGCTCGAATTCGGTTGAGGAGAGCGAAATCAGCGTGCCGGCCCGATGCACCTCGTGGCTCGCGCCGTCGAGCGTGAGATCGCCGATTGTGAGGCTTTCCTCGGCGGGCGGCGCGAGGTGGTTGGAACGACGAAGCAGGCCGCGCAGCCGCGCGACCAGCTCCTCGAGACTGAACGGCTTGGTCATGTAGTCATCGGCACCCGCGGTCAGGCCGGTCACCCGGTCCATCACCGAGTCCCGCGCGGTGAGGAACAGAGTGGGCGTGTAGGGGCCTGATTCGCGCACCCGGTGCAAGATCTCCAGGCCGTCGATGTCGGGGAGCATGATGTCGAGGACGAGCACGTCGGGCTCGACATCGTCGAACTTGCTGACGGCTTCCCTGCCGTTGTGGGCGACCTCGACCGTCCAGCCTTCGTAGTGCAGGGCCATCTTGACCAGGTTGGTCAGGGCCGGCTCATCGTCGACCAGCAGCACCCGGATCGGTGATCCGTCGTCGCGGCTGATCCGGGGGAGCTGGCCGAGGATGGCCTGACGCGGCCGCTGCTCGCGAGTGGTTCCCGACATAACCGTCATGGTTGTCGATTCTCCCCGCCGCATACCCCATTGTCACGAAGCTCATACGGTTCTCACATATGCCGAAACCGGGCGATGGGTAGGCCAGGCCGATCCGACATATGTGTTTTCTATGCATTGCTTCTATGTACTTGATATGAGCTGGCGCTGGACCGACTCTGGGTGTCGGAAATATTTGATATGGCGATCTCGCCGGTAAGACCATGCCCTGCTAACCGATTGTGCACCAACGGTTTAGATGATCCTGCCGAGAATCGACAACTGGTTTTGGAGTAACCGATGCCGCTGCCATCCTTCGTGACCGCACACCCCGCGATGATGTTCGCGGCGGCCGAGGATCTGGCCGGTATCGGTGCGGCCATGTCGGCGGCCAATTCCGGTGCGGCCGGGCCAACCGCCGGGGTCGTTCCGGCGGCCGCCGATGAGGTGTCGGCGTTGACGGCCACCCAGTTCGCGACCTACGCCGGCCACTATCAGGCCGCAGCCACCACCGCGGTCGCTATGCATGCGTTGCTGGTGAGCACCTTGCACGCCAACGCGACGTCCTACGAGCTCACCGAGGCGGCGAACTCGATCGCGGCCGGCTAGGACACATCTACTTCGAGCGAAGAGGACAACACACCATGGATTACGGGGCGCTTCCGCCAGAAGTCAACTCGGCGCGCATGTATGCCGGCCCGGGCGCGGGATCGATGCTGGCGGCGGCCGAGGCGTGGGGCACGCTGGCGGCCGAGCTGCAGTCCCTGTCTGCCGCGGCCGAGTCGGTGATCGGCGAGCTCACTGACGAGTCGTGGCACGGCCCGGCCTCGACGTCGATGACCGCCGCGGTCGCACCGTATTTGACCTGGATCCGCTCCACCGCACCGCAACTCGAGCAATCCGCCATGCAGGCCCGTGCCGCGGCCGCCGCCTATGAAGCCGCTTTCGCCATGACTGTGCCGCCACCCGTCATCGCCGCGAATCGGGCTCAGTTGATGGCCCTGATTGCCACGAACTTCCTCGGTATCAACACCGCCGCAATCATGGCAACCGAGGCCCACTACGGCGAGATGTGGGCACAGGATGCCGCGGCCATGTACGGGTACGCCGCGAACTCGGCGACCGCCTCGGTGTTGACGCCCATCACACCGCCCAAATCAGCCACCAACCCGGCGGGCTCCGGCGCCCAAAACGCCGCGGTGGCGCACGCCGCCGCGGCGACCGTCGGCAACCACGCGCAAAGCGTGTCGTCGTCGCTGTCCTCGGCGCCGCAGACCTTGCAGGGCCTGTCTGGCCCGGGCTCGACGACGGGTGGGTTGGACCAGGTGGCGCTGGGCACCGGCGCGTCCGCGGCCACCTCGGCGGTCTCCACCCCGACCAGCATGCTCGCCAACCTGACCGGCGCGACCGGAAAGGCGGCCGGCAAGACCGCCGGTGCGGGCGGCGCGCTGGGCGGCCTGGCCGCGGCAACCAGCGGCGCCGACCTGGGCCTCATCGAGGACACCATCGGATTCGGAGAAGACGGGGTTGGTCTGGTCGCGCTGGACGGCGGCGGCGTGGGATTAGACGTCATCGGGGTCGGCCTGGATTTTCTGGGTGCCGACGAGTTGACCGAGTCGGGCGGTTTGGGAGCGTTGGGCGCCCTGCCGCTGGGCGGCCTTGGCGCTGGCCTGGGCGACGCCGGCAGCCTGGGCGGCGTCGGGGCGGCCGCCAGCGTCGGCCAGGCGGCGTCGCTCAGCGGGATGTCGGTGCCCCAGAGTTGGGCGGATGCCGGCGCTACGGTCGGCCCGACGAGCGCCCCGGCCGCGGTGGCGTTGCCCGGCAACGGAGTCGGTGCGACGCCGGCCGCGTCGACACCAGGGGTGGCAGCCCCCAAGGTGACGTTTCCGAGTCTCATGGAGCGCGAGGCCGACGGTATGCAGCGAATCGGATTGCGCACCAACATGTTGCCGCGCCCGCTGGTCGGCTAGCTGTTGAACGACTGTGGCCCGCACACCTTTCGGTGCGCGGGCCACAGTGCGTGGTGTGTGAGTGTCAGGCCCAGCTGGAGCCGACGGCGGAGTCGGTGCTCGACATGTTGTTGCCGGCGGTCTGCACCTTCTGGCCGTGGGAGTTGGCCTGTTCGTAGATGACCTGGAAGTTGCGGCCCAACTGGGTGATGAACTCCTGGCAGGCCACCGAACCCGAGCCACCCCAGAAGTCACCGGCAGCCAG
>DATNFI010000151.1:0-36582 GCA_035606475.1 Mycobacterium sp.
TTGGCGGAGTTGGCGGGTCAGCGTAATGCGATTGATGGGCGCATTGTGGAGATTGTCGCTGAGATGGATCGTGATGAGCTCTGTGGTGCCACGGGTGCGCGGTCGGTGGCGGCGTTGGTGGCTTGGAAGCTGGCCGCGTCCTCGGGGCATGCCCACACGATCACGACGGTGGCGCGCCGGTTGGAGGAGTTTCCCCGCTGCGCCAAAGGCCTGCGGGAGGGGCGGTTGTCGCTGGATCAGCTCGGCGTCATCGCCGGACGGGCCGGGCAGGGTTCTGATGCCCATTACGCGCAGTTGGCCGCGGTCGCCACGGTCAACCAGTTGCGCACCGCGGTCAATTTGGAGCCGCGTCCTGACCCCGAACCGGATTCTCGGCCAGCACCGGAGCGTTCGATCACCGCGACCACCACCGAGCAGGGCAGCTGTTATCGGATCCGACTTGATCATCTGGATGCCGCGAAGTTCGACGCCGCGCTAGCCTCGCACCGCGATGCGCTGATCGCCCAGTTCAAACACGATCACGGCGATGGGGCGGGTGACCCGGATCAGCGGCCCCCGCTGCCGACCACCGGTGATGCGTTCATGCGCCTGATCGAGGACAGCTGGGACGCCGAAGCGACCCGCCGCCCGCACGCCCAGCACACCACCGTGGTGGCACACCTCGACGTTGACCAGCGCGCCGCCGCCCTGCATCTGGGCCCGCTGCTCAGCGACGCCGAACGCCGAGAGCTGACCTGTGATGCCAGCTGCGAAGTGTGGTTCCAACGCCACGGCGAAGTCATCGGCGCGGGCCGATCGACCCGGCTGATCAACCGGCGGCTGCGCCGCGCCCTCGAGCACCGCGACCGCACGTGTGTGGTTCCCGGCTGCGATGCCACCCGCGGTCTGCACGCCCACCACATCCGGCACTGGGAAGACGGCGGCCCGACCGAGCTGGCCAACCTGGTCCTGCTGTGCCCCTATCACCACCGGCTACATCACCGCGGCGCCATCACCATCACCGGACCCGCCGACGCCCTCACCGTCACCGACAACGACGACCAACCACTGCACCCAGGATCGTTGGCCCACCCACCAACTCACCCCCCACCCGCGGTGGCACCGTGCCCAGGGCCCCTCGGCGAACGCGCCGACTGGTGGTGGTACACACCCTTCCAACCCCAACCACCGCCATCGAATAACTAGAGCTCAAACACTCTGCGGCACAGACAAATTCGATCGCGGTACCCGCCGCCGCCAATACCTCATCAACGCCCGCGCACCATCTCAGCCCATTCGGGCGACGAGCGTCAAATCATTCCCGTCGCATCGAAGATCCAGCTCATGTCAGCTTTCGCGAGATCTTCCAACCACGTCGGCGGGGCATGGTTGGTCAGCCCACCCATGTCCCAGTAGTCCTTCCACAGCGTCACTTTGCCGTCCTCGACGCGGTGGACCGAAACAAATTGCAGCACAGCGGTTTCCCCGCTTGTCCAGTTCCAGGTCTCGGAATGCTCGTACATGACATCGGCGCCGTTGGACACCAGCACCCCGTCGTGGTTCTGGTAGCCGGCGAGCGGCTCGAGGCCGACCTTGAGGCGCTTGACGATATCGTCGGGCCCTCGCGCGGCCGCGATCGGCCCAACGGGCATGTCGACGTAAATGCAACCGGGGGACAGAAACGATTTGACGCCCTCCCAGTCGCGGGCCGACAACGCTTTCCACATACCGAGCACCGTTTCGTCAACCGACATGGCTTAAGGCATACAGGCAACCCCGGTGAGGAGCAAGGATCGGCGCATCCTTACAGTCTGCCCAGGCAACGACGCTCGCAGGAGGTGGGGATGTCAACGCTGCGATCACGGCGCAGACGCGTCCGCGGAACCGGTCCATCACCGTTCTCGCCGGACTGGACACCCCGAGCGGCGCAGTACGGAGTGGGCATTCACCACAACGTCGCGGTGCCGATGAGCGACGGCGTCCAGTTGCGGGTCGACATTCACTACCCGACCGACCGCGACACCGGCCGGCCCGCGACCGGGCCGTTCCCGGTATTGATGTCAATGACGCCGTACGGCAAGAAGGCCCCGCCGCCGGCCGCCCAGATCGGCGGTGGCCCGACTCCGTTTCTGGTCAAGCGGGGCTACATCGAGGTGATGGTCGACGTCCGCGGCTGCGGCGTCTCCGACGGCTCCTTCCAGATGTTCGGCGAGCGACAGGCCCAGGACGGTGTTGAGCTGGTCGACTGGGCGTCCAAGCTGCCCAACGCCAACGGTCGGGTCGGCATGTTCGGGGTGTCCTACCTGGCGATCAACCAGCTGTTCACCGCCGCCGCCGTGGGGCCGAATTCGCCGCTCAAGGCGATCTTCCCGGTGATGGCCGCGCGCGACTTCTATCGCGACGCCGCGGCCATGGGCGGGGCGCCGCACCTGCGCACGGTGCGCGCCTACGGCGGGGTCTACCGGCTGCTCAACGTCGTCAATCCGGCGCTGGAGGTGATCAACCGGGGCAAGCATCCGCGGCCCCGAGCCGGCGGCGTCGCCGGTGTCCGCAAGCGCGGCCGCGATCAACGCAGCTACTTCCGGCCGTTGATCGCCGACGCCGTGGCCGGCGGCGAAACGGCTTTCGACGAACGGTTTTGGGATGCGCTGCGGCCCGCCACGGTGCTACCGGACATCGTTGCCAACAAGGTGGCGGTCTTCCTTGTCGGCGGCTGGCATGATGCGTTCCAGCGCGGCGCCCCGCTCAACTACGCCGCGCTGCAGAACGCCTACGCTGGGCGGCCCGACGAGCAGCCGATGCAACCCGGTCAGCCGGTGTCCGAGCAGCTGCGGTTGATGATGGGCCCCTGGTATCACGTCACCAACTACGGCGGGCTCAACCTACAAGCGCTACAGCTGCGATGGTTCGACTACTGGCTGAACGACGACGCCGGTGCGGAGATCGTCGGTCCGCCGCTGACCTTTCAGGCCATCGGTAGCCCGCGGTGGTTCCACGCCCGCGAGTATCCGCTCGCCGCAGCCACGCCGACCCGGCTCTATCTGTCCGATGGTGGACGGCTGACCGCCGACTGTGCACCGCAAACCTCGACGGCAACCGTCAAATACGTGGGCCGCGGTCCGGTGGCCGGCCGTAGCGTTGAGCAGTGGACGCTCGGGATGACCAGCTTCATCCGCACCCAGCGTGGTGGAAACACGCGCTACGACCAAGACAACCGGCGAGTGCAACGCGGTGCGCTCACCTACACCACCGAAGCCTTTGCCACACCGACGTTGATCGCCGGACCGATCACGCTGACCCTGCACGCGACCGCCGACACCACCGAGTCGCTATGGGTCGCGCATATCGACGACGTTGCGCCCGACGGCACCTGCCGGCCGCTGACCCAGGGCGCGCTGCTGGGCTCGCACCGCGCGCTGGACCCGGAGCGCACCTGGTATCTGTCCGACGGCACCGTGCTCAAGCCGCATCACATCAGCACGCGGTCAGCCGTCAAACCAGTGGTGCCCGGCGAACTCACCCGCTACGACATCGAGGTCTTTCCGACCGCCGCGCTGCTCGAGGCGGGCCACCAGCTACGTCTGACGGTGACCACGTTCGACTTCCCGCATCTGGTGCCGACGGTGCCGGCCCGCCGCAACCTGGCCCGCGGCACCTATCAGCTGCACCAAGGTGGACCGACACCGTCGCATCTGCTGATTCCGGTCGCGGATCCGGACAGCGTCGACTGACCCAGTGCGGCAGCATCATCCGGACACAACCAGCATCGGTGGCGCATACTCGCCCTGATGACTTCACTACAGCACTACCTCGCCGAAGAGATCGCCACCGACCACGTCGACGGGCTGCTGACCAGACGCGAAGCCATGCGGCGTTTGGCATTGCTGGGGTTGGGCAGCGGTGCGGCGGCCGCGTTGATCGCGGCGTGCGGCAATGACGAAACTCGCCCGCTGCATTCGGGTTCGGGCGAGGGCGTAGAGGCGCCGGGCGCCAAACAGGCGCTGCCCACCGAGTCGATTACCTGGGCCGGTCCCCGCGGAGAACTGCAAGGCGCCTGGGCGCAGGCTCACAACGCCCGCCGGGGCGTACTGGTCATCCACGAGAACAAGGGGCTCACCGATTGGGTCCAGTCGGTGGCCGAACGGTTCGCCGGGGCCGGCTACTCGGCGCTGGCCATCGACCTACTGTCCGAAGAAGGTGGCACCGGCCAATTCAGCGACCCGGCCAAAGCCACCGCCGCACTCGCCGCCGCTCCGCCGGAACGGCTCATTGCGGACCTGAACTCCGGTGTCCAGGAACTACAAACCCGCGTTCCCGGCGGCAAAATCGCGGTGGTCGGCTTCTGCTTCGGCGGGGGCCTGGTGTGGCAACTGCTGGCATCGCACAACGCGCGGCTGTCGGCTGCGGTGCCGTTCTACGGTCCGTTTCCCGACGACGCCGACTTCAGCGGCGAGAAGGCCACCAAGGTGCTCGCGTTCTACGGGGCACTTGACAAGCGCGTGACGGATTCGGAACCGGCGGCCAGGGCCGCCCTCGAGCGCGCCGGACTGATCCACGACATCGTGATCGAACCCGACGCCGATCACGCCTTTTTCAACGACGGCGGACCCCGCTACAACGCGGCGGCAGCCGCGGACGCCTGGCGGCGAACCCTCGAGTGGTTTGGCCGCTACCTGGCTTAGCGGCATGATGCGTGCGTGACCTCTCCGCCACCCGCCATCACGCTCCGCGAAGTCCTCGACACCCTCGAACTCGAACAGGTCAACGCGGAGTTTTTCGTCGGCAACCAGATCGACGAAATCGCGCATCACATCTCGGGCGGGCACATTGCCGCGCAGGCGTTGATGGCGGCCAGTCGAACCGTCACCGATCGCCTGCCGCACAGCATGCACATGTATTTCCTACGCGCGGGCGACGCCAGGCAACCGGTGGACTTCGAGGTCACCGCGCTGCATGACGGTGGCACCTTCTCGGCCCGGCGTGTGACCGCCCGGCAGTTCGGCTCGGTGCTACTGGAAGGCGTCGCATCGTTCAGCAAGAGCGTCGAAAGTACTGTCTACCAGCAACTTCCACCGGATCTACCAGATCCTGACTCGGTACCGACCTTCGCCGAGCAGCATCGCGACCACGCGGACGAACGCGACGGCTGGTGGGTACGCGAACAGCCCATCGACTACCGATACGTGGACCCGTCCGCCAGGCTCGCGGCCGACATCGCCGAGCCGCCACCGGCCGGCATCCGAATGTGGTGGCGCCCCAACGGCATTGCCCCGACCGATCCGGTCGTTGCCAACTGCCTGACTGCCTTCGTTGCGGGCCGCACGCTGCTCGAGTCGGCGATGATCGCCCGCCGCACGACTCCGCTGGGGCCGGGATTCTCGGCGCTGATGGATCTGGCGATGTGGTTCCACCACCCTCCGAACCTGTCGGATTGGATGCTCTACGAACAGCATTCACCCAGCGGCATCGCTGGCCGGGGACTGGCGCAGGGAACGATGTTCAACCGCACCGGCGAACTGGTCTGCACCATGACATTGGAGTGCTACTTCGGTGGCAACAAGGGCGGCTAGCGGGTAGCCATCGATCTGGCCGGGCCCAGCGCCACTGGCAGGGTGGACCACCCATGCAGAACCCGGGTGTCGCGACGACTGCCGGCGCCGGCGGAGCGTACGTCGGGGAAGCGATCGAAGAACGCCCGCAGGCCCACTTCGCCTTCGGCGCGAGCCAAAGCCGCGCCCAGGCAGAAGTGCCTGCCGCCGGAGAAGGCCAGGTGTTTGCCGGCGTTGTCACGTTCGATGTCGAACGTGTTGGGATCGCTGAACACCGCCGGGTCTCGATTAGCCGCGGCGACGTAGACCACCACCAGCTCACCCTGATTGACGCGAGAGCCTCCGATCTCGGTGTCGTTCAAAGCACTTCGCGCGGTGAGTTGAACCGGCGACTCCAGCCGCAGGATTTCCTCCACAGCATTGGGCCACAATTCGGGCCGCTGGCTGAGTGTGCGTAGGTGCTCAGGTTTGTCCAGCAACATCCGAATTCCGTTGCCCAGCAGGTTCACGGTGGTCTCAAATCCAGCCGCCAAGACTAGACCTGCGACCGCCTTGAGCTCGTCGCGATCGAGATACGTTTCCGGTGAACCACTTTCGGCCTTGCGGATCAGCTGGCTCATCAGGTCGTCGCCGGGACTGCGCCGCAGCTTGTCCAGGTGCGTGTCCAGCCAGGAGTTGAATCCGACCAGCCCGCGCTGTACTCGCCGGTATTGCGGCCAGGGGAGCCCGAAATCCAGGCTGGGCGCGGCGAGTTCGCCGAACTCGAGGATGCGCTGCCGATCGCCTTCGGGCACGCCCAGGATGTCGCTGATGATCGCGACGGGAAGCTGCGAGCAGTACCCGTCGACGATGTCGACCACACCCGGGTCGCGGGACAACTCGTCCAGCAACGCCGCCGCGGTCTGTTCGACCCCGTCCCGTAGCGCCCCCACCGCACGGTGGGTGAACACCGAGGACACCGTCTTGCGATACCGGGTGTGGTCCGGCGGTTCCACGGCCAGCAGTGACGGCGGAAGTAGCGGATGCAGCAGATCGTCGCGGGCGCGCGATTCCAGCCACCGCAGTGGCGCAGGCAGATTCGACCCGATCGACAGCACCCGAAAATCGTCGGACCGCAGTAATTCGTGACCGATCGCGTGGTCCGCGGTGATGTACCCGACGCTGGATCGCGCCAGCGGACCGCGGGCGCGCACTTCCTCGTAGAACGGGACCGGGTTCGCTTTGACACTCGGGTCGGCGATCAGCCGGGCCTGCAGATCACCGCGACGCGCGGCGATCGCGGAACCACCGCGAACGAAACCATGCAGCGCCAGCCAATGCAGTCTCTGCTTCAGTCCGATAGCCACAGCTTGAGCCTCCACTTCGTTGCGCAGTGCTGCCCAAAGCCTACGGACTCACCCGGAGATCGGCCGTCAGCCCAATTCCCAGTTCATGTTCCGCGCGAAGGTGAGCGCGTCGTCGGTGGCGGTACCCATCGCGTGGCTCCGCTCGACATACGACCGCACCATCGGCAGGAAGTTCATCGGGTTGTAGGCGTCTTCCTCATAACTCCACAGGTTGTCGCCGGCGTACTTCATCACCGAGAGGTTGGCCGCCTGATGAACACTGCCGTCTCCGGGATCACGCATCCGGTTCAGGAATTCGCAGAACACCCAACCGCGATCGACGTCGACCGAGTGCCACGACGTCGGATAGAACGGCATCTCGCTGCCCGGAAAGACGTTCATCGTCGAGACGATCCAGTCGCGGATCTGCTCGCGGCCGTGCAGCGTTCCGTAGGTGTGCTCGACATACGTTGCGTCTTCGGTGAATTGGTCGGCGAACCGCGACCAATCCCAACTGGAACCGATCTCGACAACGACCTGCTTATGGTGTTCGAACGCGTCGTCGATTTCCTCGCGCGACCACTGTCCGCTCATGCCTCCGCCACATCCTTGATCCGGTTCAACGTCTTGGTCATGTCGCGGACGTTGCGTCGCTGTCGTAGCCAACCGCCGAACAGCCAGTAGTAAACGTCGACGAAGGGCGAGGACGTCATCCGAAACGACTCGGTGACGTCGGTGCCGTCACCGCCGGGCGCCAACTCGTAGTGCCAGTTGTTGACCCCCCGGTCGCCGACAAGGACCTCGAACCCGAACTCCCGCCCAGGCTCGCACGCGGTGACGCGGCAGACGGTCCAATACACCGGGCCGATCTCGTTGCGCTTGACATGACCGCGGAATCGCGCACCCAGCGCAGGCCCGGTCGCCCCGTCCAGCCATTCGGCTTCGAATACCTCGGGGGAGTAGCTGCCGATGCTGTGGACGTCGGTGATCAGGTCCCAGATCTTGTCAGCCGGTGCCGCCATGTGAACGGTCGCAGAACCCTGCATGAGCTGATCCAAGCATGCTCGCGGGGGCCAGTGCGTGGAAATCAGAAATGGCGCGAGCGTAACGCTCCCATCGCGCCTGCCAGCCCAAACCTTGTCTCTACGCTGGATCCGCGCTAGCGTTTCGACGTCTCCAAAATCACTGTTCAGACGGAGTGATCATCATCGACGATTACCACAGCACAAAGCGGTCCAAGAACGACGGCGGACCCGATGACGGCGAAGCGCCCGTCATCGTCAGCTTGGTCGAGGCGGCGATGCAGATGTTCTCCGCCGCCATCGACGCCCTGCCCGACACCAGCGATCCCGAATTCTCCGGCCGCGCCAACGTCATCCTGGCCGGACTGCGCAAGCTGCAGACGGCGCTGACCAAGGCGGCCAGTCGAGGTCGCGCCACACCGTCAGTCATCGTGTCGCTCAGCGGAGTTCGGACACGTTACGACGACCTGATGGCGATGGCATCCGAGGCGCCCGGCGCGACCTTGGGCCAGCAGCTCTACGTTGTCCGGCGGCGCGCGAAACTGTCCGCGCAGGAAACCGCGAACGGAGTCGGGCTCACGCCCGAACTCCTCGACGCCATCGAGGCCGAGGAAGTCCCAACCGACGAAGAAGCGGCCCGGATCAAGGAGCTGCTCGCGGCTCTTGGGGGCTGACGGCCCCCACCGCGGCTAGCCCGGTACGTGGTCAGCTGTGAACGACGACGACTCGTCGGGACTGCGCTCACCCGCAGCGCGGGCGCTGACCCTGGTGATTTTGTCGACGTCCCTGATCGTCGGTGGGGTCTACCTGGCGGTCGATCGGCTGCATGCCAAGGCATCTGAAGCCGTGCAGCACCCCGGACCCGCGGCCACCGATGCTCAAACGCAAACCGAGGTGGTCCAGCACGCGCGAGACATCGTGGCGATCGCCGGGCTCCGTCAGCCCACCGGCGGCTACCTCTTGATGTCGTGCAAAAACCGCGACGATCCGCCCTACCAGGGCGCGGTCTACCTGGATTTCCAACTGCCGACCGATGTGGGCCCCGACGAGTACTTCCGCACCGTCGCCGCCGCGATGGTGGCCCGCGGTTGGCGGGAGGGGCGGCCGGCCAATCAGCACATGTTCGGCCGAAACCTGTCGAAGGACGGCGTCAACGCGATTCTGTACCCCGAGCGCGACACTTCGACCCACGGCGTAGCACGGATCTACGGCCAGTGCCACGACATCACCGATCACCGCGGCGCGAAGGCGGAATGGACCGATATCACCGATCGCCTGCATTGACCGAACGGCGACAAAAACTGCGCTTGACGGATCACCGTCAAGCGCAGTTTGTTCGAGAAGGTCTAGCCGCCGGCGTGAGCGCCCAGGGCGCCCTGCAGGTCGCCCTTCATAGCGTTCAGTTGCGCGCCCCAGTATTCCCAGCTGTGCGTGCCGTAGCCCGGGAAGTTGAAGACGGCGTTGTGGCCGCCCGCGGCGGTGTAGGCGTCCTGGAACTTCTTGTTGACGCCGATCATGAAGTTGCTCTCCAGGAATGTGGCCGGCAAGTTGGCGCCGCCCAGTTCGTTGGGAGTGCCGTTGCCGCAGTACACCCAGAGCCGGGTGTTGTTGGCGACGAGCTGGCCGACGTTGACCAGGGGGTCGTTGCGTACCCAGGCCGGGTCGCTGTCGGGGCCCCACATGTCTTCCTTCTTGTAACCGCCGGCGTCACCCATCGCGAGCCCGATCCAGCTCTGCCCGGTGGACGGGCTGAGGTAGCCGGACAGCGAACCGGCGTAGGTGAACTGACCGGGGTGGTAGATCGCCAGATTCATCGCCGATGCACCCGCCATCGAGATCCCGACCGCGGCGCTGCCGGTCGGCTTGACGCTCTTCTGCGATGACAAGTACCCGGGCAGCTCGCTGGTCAGGAACGTTTCCCACTTATAGGTCGAGCAGCCGGCCTTGCCGCACGCCGGGTGGTACCAGTCGGTGTAAAAGCTGGACTGTCCGCCGACCGGCATGATGACCGAGAGCCCGGACTGGTAGTACCACTCAAAGGCGGGCGTGTTGATGTCCCAGCCGTTGTAGTCGTCCTGGGCTCGCAGACCATCCAGCAGATACACCGCCGGCGAGTTGTTCCCGCCGCTCTGGAACTGGATCTTGATGCTGCGGCCCATCGACGCCGATGGCACCTGTAGATACTCGACAGGAAGCCCAGGTCGGGAGAAGGCGTTGGCCGCCGGCGATTCGCCGGCGAGGCCCACCAGACCCGGTAGTGCGGCGGCAAAAATCGCGGCGACCGTCAGTCGCCGCGCCCACCCTCGCATCTTGTCGTTTACATATGCCATATCCAGGCCCCTTGTCGACGGCGTCACGCGCTAAGAGGGAAACTTACCGTGCAGTTGTCCATATGTCGATGAAGACGCAAAGGTGTCGCGATTTCCCAGCAACCAGCGTCACCTGCGCGGAGCCTGTGCTAGAGCCGCGAAATGGCGGTGTGTGGCAACCTTTTGCGACGGCCCGCAATTGCACAGCTGTCTATCCCCGGTCGCACTTTGTCGCGGTGAACGCGTAGGGTGACCCGGGGTAAGACCGACGAGACCACGCCGTCCCGGTCCTTCCGCCGCCCACGAACCAGCGCGTCGATTGGCGTGTTCGCCGGGTGCGGCGCACGGGCATTGGGCCGCGATTGAGGTGCAGATTTGGACACGGTACTTGGGCTGTCGCTGACATCGACATCAGTCGGCTGGGTCCTCGCGGAAGGCCGCGACGCCGACGGCGCCATCCTCGATCACGACGATTTCGACGTTCACCCCACCGCCGGAGTGCAGGCGGTTTACACATCAGAACAGGCGGCCTCGGCCGTGCTGGACGCCCAGGCCGCCGCGGCCGGTTTCGATCAACGACTCCACGTCGTCGGCGTCACCTGGAGCGACGAGTCGGCCGCGGAAGCGGCCCTGCTTGTCGAATCGCTCACCGGCGCCGGATTCAACAATGTCGTTCCGGTCCGACTCCACGACGCCTGCGACATGCTGGCTCGCGCCATTGCGCCGGTCGTCGGCTACGACCAGGCCGCGGTATGTGTGCTGGACGGCGACTCCACGATCGTGGTGATGGTCGACGCCGACGATGGCGAGCCGCAGACCGCCATCAAGCAACTGTCCGGCGGCCCTGGACATTTGGCCCACTGGCTGACCGCTCTCTTCGACCGCAGCTCCTGGAAACCGGGTGGTGTCGTGATCGTCGGTGCCCAAGACGACGTGGACGCGATGTCGGCGCGGCTCACGACGCTGCCGGTACCGGTCATCGCCCAAGCCGGCGCGGAGCTGGCCTTGGCGCGGGGTGCCGCACTCGTCGCCGCGCAGAGCACTGAATTCACCGACGCCGAGATGCTCGAGACCGTGAACAGCTGGCGGCAGGACGGCAATGCCGCCCGGCAGCGGTCCTATGCGGGCGCGGTGACGATCCTGGCCGCCGGCGCAGCGACGTTTGTGGCGTCGCTATCGCTGGCCCTGGGTCCGCATCTGGTACCCAACCACGCACCCGATCCGGTCCGGCCGTTCGCCCACCTGGCCGCCCGGGCACCCATCGCCGAGCCTCCGCCGTCGGCCGTGGTCACACCGCCGGCCCGCCCGGCACCGAAGCCCGCACCGGCGCGAGAGCCGGTGGTCGAGCAGCAGCCCGTCGTCGCGCAGGCGCCGGTCGAGGTTCCCGCCGCCGCGCCGGTTGCGCCGCCCGCGCCACCACCTCCGGTCGAGCCTCCACCCGAGCCGCCGCCCAACCCGCACCCCCTGCTCACCAAGCTGCTGCAACGACTGCACGGGCAAGACCCGGACCAGCAGCAGCCGCCACCCCCGCCCGGCGCACCGACTCCTTAGCTGGTTGCGTTAATCCCGGAATTCCCAGGCGATTTCAGCGGCGGTGCGCAACACGCCGAGGTGTTCGTCGACCGATGCCAGACCCGCATTCATGGTGTTGACGGCGACGTGGGTCGCGCCCGCCTCCGCCCACATTCGGAAACCGTCGGCCAAATCCTCGGTGCTGCCGTTCCAGGAAACCTGCCCCTGCATGCCGAGTTCGGCCGGATCCCGGCCGGCTGACGTCGCGGCCTGCGCCACCTCCTGACGCGCCAGCTCGAGTTTGGGCCCCGGCCCAACCATCGGAAACCAGCCGTCACCGAGCCGGCCCGCCCGGCGGAACGCCCGCGGTGCGGACGCCCCGAACCACACCGGAATCGGGCGCTGGATCGGCAGCGGCGCAAGCCCCGCACCCGTCACCGTGTGATAGCGGCCGGCGAAGGTGACGCTCGGCTCGGTCCACAACTTGCGCATCAGCTCCACCTGCTCGTCGCAGCGCCTGCCTCTGGTCGAAAAGTCTTCTCCCAGAGCCTCATACTCGACGGTGTTCCAGCCAAGACCGACTCCGAGCCGCAGCCGACCGCCGCTGAGCAGGTCGACCTCGGCGGCCTGCTTGGCGACCAGGACAGTCTGTCGCTGGGGCAAAATCACCACACCCGTGACGAGCTCGATCGTGGTGGTGACCGCGGCGAGGTAGCCGAATGTCACCAGTGGCTCATGGAAGGTGTTGTGCATGTCGTAGGGGCCTTTCCAGCCGGCATGAACGCCTGGGTCGGCTCCGACGACGTGGTCATAGGCCAGCAGATGCGCGAACCCCAGCCCTTCGACATGCTCGCCATAAGCCCGGACGGCACCTGCGTCGCCACCAATCTCGGTCTGCGGGAACACCACTCCGATCCGCATCGCGGCTCCTTCGTCAGGAATGCTTGGCGCGCTTGGCGCTGAATGCCACCACGACGTCGTCGGCGACTTTCAACGAGCCCAGCAGTTGCGAGTAAGGCTTTATTCCGAACTCCGTTTGCCGGACCGTGCTCTCGCTGGACAACCACCAGTCACCATCCTGATCGTCGGTGCGCAGATCGACGACGTGCGCTCGGGACGTGTCATGAATGGTCAATGTCCCGGTCAACCGGTAGCCGGTGGCGGTCTTCTCAATATCGTTGGTGACAAACGTGATTCGTGGATACCGCTTGGCGTCGAGCGATCGCAACGCGTTGCTGCGCACCAGGATCTTCTCGGGTGTAGACAACGGCGTGACGCCGCCCTCGCCGCGGACGACTTCGAGCGAACCGACCTCGACGGCCAATTCCGCGGCCACCGGCTCGTTGGCATCCCACCGCGTTGTCGCTCGCCATTGGCGCATCGCAAGGGTCAGCCGGTGACCCATCGCGGCGGCCGGACCGGCGACACCGGTGTGAATCAGCAAGTCACCATCGGAGCCGTCGAGGCTCCATTCGGCGGCGTCGTTGCGAGTCAAACCGTCAAGACAGTCCGGTAGTGAGCCCGGCCTTGTTCCAGCGCGGCATAGCCTTCCGCGGCCTGCGCCAGCGGCAGCTCCTCGATCCAGGCTCGCACCCCGGTCTGCACCGCGAACCGCATCGTGTCCTCGACCTCGCTGGCCGTGCCGGATGGATGCCCGACGATGCTGAGACCCGGGGTGATCAGCTGCAGCGGGCTGATCGGCATTGGCTCGGGGGTGACGCCGATGGTGAGGAGCTCGCCGCGGGGCTGCAGCCCGCCGACAGTCGCGGCCATCGCCTGCGAAGCCCCCGCGGTCGCCAGCACCACGGCAACCCCGCCGAGGTCGTTCAACGCCTCGGAGACATCGCCGTCGGTGGCGTCGATGTAGTGGTGCGCACCCAACTTGAGTGCGTCCTGTTTCTTGGCCGTCCCGCGGTTGATCGCAATGGTTTCGAAACCCATTGCCCGAGCGAACTGAATCCCGAGGTGACCCAGCCCGCCGACACCGAGAATCGCCACCCGGTCGCCCGGCAGGGCCCTGGTGTGCCGCAACGCGTTATAGGTCGTAACACCCGCGCAGCCCATCGGCGCGGCTTCGGCGTCAGAGAGCTCCGCGGGGACGCGGGCGAGCGCGGTGGCCGGAACCGTGACCGATTCCGCGTACCCGCCGGGGTAGTGCCAGCTCGGCACCTTTCCGTTCAGACAATGGATGAACTGGCCCTTGCGACACTGAGCGCAATGGTCGCAGTTACCACCGAACCAACCGACGGCAACGCGTTCACCGACCGCGAATTCCTCGACGTCAGGCCCGATTTCAGCGATTGTGCCGGCGATCTCGTGACCCAGGGTGAGCGGCCAGGACAGACCCGGGAAGTTACCGGCGACGAAGTGGGCGTCGGTGCCGCAGACCCCGCAGGCGCCGACGCTGATCCGCACCTCGCCGCGCCCCGGTGACCGAGTCTCGACATCGGCGAGCTCCAACGGCGCCCCCGCCGACTTGACGTGAACTGCTTTGTGTGACGGCATAGCCGTAGCCTAGTGCGCGACAGGGTGTTTCGCCGACGCGTCGGCGTGGTAGTCGACCTGCCAGTGCTTGATGCCGTTCAGCCAGCCCGAGCGCAGCCGTTCCGGGGTGCCGACCGACTCCAGGTTGGGGATGCCGTCGGCGATCGCGTTGAACATCAGGTCGATCGTCATCCGCGCCAGGTTCGCGCCGACGCAGTAATGCGCCCCCGTCCCGCCGAAGCCGACGTGGGGGTTGGGGTCGCGCAGGATGTTGAAGGTGAACGGATCGTCGAACACCTCTTCGTCGAAATTCGCTGAGCGATAGACCATTACGACGCGCTGGCCCTTCTTGATCTGCACGCCGGACAGCTCGTAGTCCTCGAGCGCGGTCCGTTGGAACGACGTGACCGGGGTGGCCCACCGGACGATCTCGTCGGCCGCCGTGGCAGGGCGTTCCCGTTTGAACAGTTCCCACTGATCGGGGAAATCGGTGAAGGCCATCATGCCCTGGGTGATCGAGTTGCGGGTGGTCTCGTTGCCGGCCACCGCCAACAGGATCACGAAGAAGCCGAACTCGTCGTCGGAGAGCTTGTGGCCGTCGATATCGGCCTGCACCAGCTTGGTGACGAGGTCTTCCCCCGGATTCGCCGTCCGCTCGGCGGCCATCTGCATGCCGTACATGATCAGCTCGACGGATGCGGTGATGGCGTCGTTGTTGGCGAACTCGGGGTCCTGGTCACCGACCATCTCGTTGGACCAGTGGAAGAGTTTCTTGCGATCTTCCTGCGGCACACCCATCAACCCGGCGATGGCCTGCAAAGGCAGCTCGCACGACACCTGCTCGACGAAGTCACCGCGACCTTCGGCGGCCGCTTCCTCGACGATGCGCCGGGCGCGCTCGGCGAGGTCTTCGCGCAGGCGCTCGATGGCCCGGGGAGTGAAGGCCCGAGAGATGATCTTGCGCAGCCGAGTGTGCTGCGGGGCGTCCATGTTGAGCAAAACGAACTTGCCGCGTTCGATCTGCTCGCCCACCGTGCCGTCCTTGTAGCGCGGCAGCGCGGTCTTCTCCAGGCTGGAGAACACGTCGCTGCGCAGCGAGATCTCCTTGACATCCTTGTGTTTGGACACCACCCAGAAACCGCCGTCGTCGAACCCGCCCGCTCCGATGGGCTGCTCGTTCCACCAGATCGGCGCGGTTCGCCGGAGTTCGGCGAGTTCTTCTACCGGCAGGCGCTCGGCGTGGACATCGGGGTCGGTGAAATCGAATCCAGCAGGAAGATTCGGAGTCGGCATCGGTGGCACTCCTATGAAACGGCTTGGATATGACGCATTCTGGCCCAGTAAAGCACCGCGACAGCCGAGATGGAACGTGTCTGAAGGGATTGCCTGGCACGAGATTGGAACGTGTTCTCGTTGACCGCGTCGATGACTTTCGGCGGACTCGTGGTCCGGTTCTCGTGCCGGCAGGGCGCGGGGGTCCCGACGAGGACACCGGCCGGCCGCCGGCTGAGCGAAACCGCCTTGTGGCGCGCAGAGCACTGACTATGCTTGGCTCACCGGGCACGCGGAACGGCCTGGTCACGCAACTCCGAAGGTGGATCATGATTCGCGAACTGCTCGTCGCCGCAGCGATCACCGGTGCCGCTGTTGGCCTGGCCCCTGGGGCTATTGCCGACCCCGGCCAGTACGACGGCGACGTGCCGGGCATGAATTACGACGCCTCACTCGGGGCGCCGTGTGACAACTACGACCGATTCATCTTCGGGCGCGGCCCCGGCGGTCAGGCCGAGGCGTGCCACTTCATCACCAACCAGTTCCCCGCCGCACAGTCGGGGTTCTGGGTGATCACCTACCCGCTGCGCGGCGTGCAGGAAGTCGGCGCCAAGTGCGACAACCCGCGTGGGCTGTCGGCGCAGTCGCCCGATGGGCAACCGATGCTGTGCACCGAACATGGTTGGCAGATCGGACAATTGACCGGCGGTGGTTTCCCGAACGGCATCGGCCCGGGCTTCCCGTCGTTCACCGGGCTGAACCCCTAACCACCAATCAGGAGACTCCCATGGCTTTCAAGCCGAAAGACGCGATCGACGCCGCCCGCGACATCGTCACCAACGCAGTTGAGCGGTCGGCGGACATCGTCGAGGACGCCGGCCACATCATCAAGGGCGACATCGCCGGGGGCACCGGTGACATCGTGCACAACTCGATCGACATCGCGACCTACGCGGTCGAACGCACCAAACAGGTCTTCACCGGCGGCGAGCCCGACGAGGAGTAACTAGACGGAAGCGGCTTCGTTCAACTCGTCGAGCTTGTTCGTCGCTTCCAGGTACTCCTGCACCCAACGCTCGATCACGGTCGACGTCTTCTCGACCTTGGAGAACTGCCCGACAACCTGACCAACCGGGTTGAACGCCACGTCGACGGATTCGTTGGGGTAACGATTGGTCGCCCGCACCGCCATCCCGGAAACCATGTACTGCAACGGCATTCCCAGCGGCTTCGGGTTGCCCGGCGCTTCCCAGGCCTCGGTCCAGTCGTTGCGCAGCATCCGGGCGGGCTTGCCGGTGAACGAACGGCTTCGCACGGTGTCGCGGCTGCCGGCCTTCACGTAGGCGGCCTGCTGAACCGGCGTGTTGGAGGACTCTTCGACCATCAACCACTGCGACCCGGTCCACGCGCCCTGGCAGCCCAGCGCCAGCGCCGCGGCGATCTGCTGGCCGCTGCCGATGCCGCCCGCGCCGAGCACCGGAACCGGTGCGACCTCCTTGACGACCTGCGGCCACAACACAATTGAGCCCACCTCGCCGCAGTGGCCGCCGGCCTCGCCGCCCTGGGCGATGATGATGTCCACGCCGGCGTCGGCGTGCTTGCGGGCCTGGGAGGGGGAGCCGCACAGCGCGGCGACCTTCAGTCCGGCGTCATGAATGTGCTTGATCATGTCCGGCGGCGGGGTGCCAAGGGCGTTCGCGATCATCTTCACCTTGGGATGGGTGAGCGCGACTTCGACCTGAGGAGTGGCCGTGGCCTCGGTCCAGCCCAGCAGCTGCAGGCTGTCGCCATCGCTGTCCTCGATCGGGACGCCGTGGTCGGCGAGGATCTTTTTGCCGAAGTCGAGGTGATCCTGGGGCACCATCTTGCGCAGCGACTCGGCCAGTTCCTCCGCCGACAGGTGCGAGTCCATGCCCTCGTACTTGTTCGGGATGACGATGTCGACGCCGTACGGGTGGTCGCCGATGTTCTCGTCGATCCAGTTGAGCTCGATCTCGAGCTGCTCCGGGGTGAAGCCGACTGCCCCCAGCACGCCGAAACCACCGGCCTTGCTCACCGCGACGACGACGTCGCGGCAATGCGTGAACGCGAAGATCGGGAACTCGATACCGAGTTCGTCGCAGATGGGAGTGTGCATGGGGAGATCCTTACTGGGTTGCTTACCGCGGCGTAGGCGAACTGGAACGTGTTCTAGTTTAGTACGGATCGGGCCCATTGCGACACCCGGGTGAAAGTAAGCACGTACTCGGCTGTGCGGCCCCGGCGGGAGCGGCTCGGGCCGGCCTGTCAGAGCATGGCGTCGTGCACCAGCCACAGCACGGTAAAGGTCGACATCCCGACCGCGCAGGCAAGGTGATCTCGCCAAATCGACCGCGCCAGCGCGGTTTGGGCGCTCGGGCTTTCCGACCGGCTACCGAGCCGAGCCGCGTTGGGCACCGTATGGATCGCGGCCAGCAGGATCGGACCGAGAGCCAGAAGAGCCGACACCGCCATCAGCCAGACCGGGTCGTTCCCTCGCACCATCCGGAATCCCAACGCGCCGATCAGAACCGCCATGACGACGGCGATGACGTGGCCCATCGGTCGCGATTCGGTGACCGCGCGCCGGTAGTACCGCGCGATGGAATCCAGCACCTGGTCAGGCAGTTCACCGGCGGAATCCTTGGCGGTGAGCACTTGTGCATCGAAGATGAGGTCCATCCACAACACGGCCAGTAGGAACCCACCGCACGCGGTGAATAGGGGCGTCGTCGCGCTCATCGCTCGATTGTCACCCCGGTCGCGATCGCCGGTGGAACAAGTTCTAACTCCACGCCCGCCTGCGGTAGCGTGACGCGGCATGGGACGAGTGGACGGAAAAGTAGCAGTGATCAGCGGCGGCGCTCGGGGGATGGGCGCAGCCCACGCCCGGGCTCTGGTCGGCGAGGGCGCCAAGGTCGTGATCGGCGACATTCTCGACGACGAGGGCAAGGCGCTCGCGACTGAACTCGGCGACGCCGCGCGCTACGTCCACCTCGATGTCACCCAGCCTTCCGAGTGGGAGGCCGCGGTGTCCACCGCGGTCGACGACTTCGGCAAGCTCAACGTGCTGGTCAACAACGCCGGCATCGTGGCTCTGGGTCAGCTCGGCCAGTTCAACGTGGACAAGTGGAACAAGGTCATCGACGTCAACCTCAATGGCACATTCCACGGCATCCAGGCCGCAGTCGAACCGATGAAGGCGGCCGGCGGCGGCTCGATCATCAACGTCTCGTCGATCGAAGGCCTGCGTGGCGCCATCATGGTGCACCCGTATGTGGCCTCGAAGTGGGCGGTGCGCGGGTTGACCAAATCGGCGTCGCTGGAGTTGGCGTCGCAGAACATCCGAGTGAACTCCATCCACCCGGGTTTCATCCGTACCCCGATGACCAAGCACTTCCCGGACGACATGGTGACGGTTCCGCTCGGCCGCCCCGGCGTCCCGGACGAGGTCGCCACCTTCGTGGTGTTCCTGGCCAGCGACGAATCGTCGTATGCGACCGGCGCCGAGTTCGTGATGGACGGCGGTCTGGTCAACGACGTCCCGCACCGGATGTAAGCCTTAGTGGCCCAAAACCCTATCGACACCGTGCAATAACGGTCTCGGCGAACCGTTCGATCGCGACGCGGCAACCGTCGCGGTCGTCCGGCTGCACACCCTCGCCCATCCAGGGGGCGCACATCACCGCGGTGATGCCGATGTCCTCCGCACGGCGGAACAGGTCGACCGACGGCATCTCCAGCAGCGCCAGCATGATCTCGAAAGGCTCACCGTCACGGTCGTATTCGCGCCGTAGCTCGGTCAGCTTCCGCACGTATCGGACCGCGTCGTCCCAGACATAAGCCGTGCCGACCCAGCCATCGCACAGTCGTGCCGCCCGGCGCAGCGCGGCCTCGGATTCGCCGCCGGACAAGATCGGCACCGGCGACGGCGGATGGGGCTCGAGCATCATCTCCGGCACCTGGTAGAAGCGACCATCCCACGACACCCAGCCGCCCTGCCACAGTGCACGCAACGCGGGAATCATCTCGTCAAGCCGCTTGCCGCGGGTGCTGAAATCCTGCCCCAGCACGTCGAATTCCTCGCGCATCCAACCCGCGCCGACGGCGAGTGACACCCGGCCACCGGAGATCACCGCAGCGGTGGCCACCTGTTTCGCCACTTCGACGAGCGGCCGGGACGGGGCGACGTAGATGGCGTTGGAGAACCGCAACCGCTGCGTGATCGACGACATCGCACCGATCATGACCCACGAATCGGGCCAGGCCGTCTCGGGCTGCCACGGCGGCACCCCGGCCGGTGACGGATAGGGCGAGGTCAGGTTGCGTGGATAGATCAGATGATCGGCGCAGATGACGCCGTCGTATCCGCATTCGTCGAGCATGCGGGCGATCGCGAGCGCGTCGTTGGTGTCCATGAACGGTGTGCCGGACCAGAACTGCATCACGCCCCCTCGTCCTCCGCGAAAGTGCAACTGCCGACACATTTCTCGAGTAGAGCCGTCGGTAGTTGCACTTTCGCGGGGTCTCGCGCACACCTGTGCCTCATCGAACTCCCGTCATAGTTCCAGCAATATGGTCACGGGTCCGTCGTTGACCAGTTCGATCTGCATATGGGCGCCGAAGATCCCGGTCGCCACGTCGGCGCCCAGACCCCGCAGCGCCAGCACGAATTCGTCGACCAGCGGTTCGGCGACCGCCCCGGGTGCGGCAGCGTTCCACGACGGTCGCCGTCCCTTGGCGGTATCGGCGTACAGCGTGAACTGACTGACTACCATGATCGGCGCGTTGACGTCGGACGCCGAGCGCTCGTCGTCGAGAATTCGCAATTGCCAGAGCTTTTCGGCCAGCCGCCGGGCTTTGCCGGCGTCATCGTCGTGGGTCACGCCGACGAGCGCCAGCAGACCCTGGCCGGTGGGGCTGATCGAGCCGACAATCCGGCCGTCCACCGACACGGCTGCCGATGCGACTCGTTGCACCAGAACCCGCACCGGCCCGATGCTGCCACGTACGCTCGCCAGATGTCAGTACTCGTCGCGTTCTCGGTCACGCCGCTCGGAGTCGGCGAGGGGGTCGGCGAAATCGTCGCCGAGGCGGTCAGAGTGGTTCGCGAATCGGGATTGCCGAACAAGACCGATTCGATGTTCACCGTGATCGAAGGTGACAGCTGGGGCCAGGTGATGGCCGTCGTCGAGCGCGCCGTCGAAGCGGTCGCGGCTCGCGCCGCCCGGGTCAGCGTGGTAATCAAGGCGGACTGGCGATCCGGCGTGACCGACGCGATGACGAGCAAGACCGAGTCGGTGGAGCGGCACCTTTCCGCACACCCGGACGCTCCCGCCTAATGTCATAGCGGTGAGCGCACGGGCGGGCATTGTCGTCACCGGAACCGAGGTTTTGACCGGCCGGGTGGCCGACCGCAATGGTCCCTGGCTCGCCGACCGCCTTCTCGAGTTGGGCGTCGAGCTGGCTCACATCACCATCTGCGGCGACCGGGCATCAGACATCGAAGCGCAGCTGCGCTTCATGGCCGATGCGGGCGTGGATCTGATCGTCACCAGCGGCGGGCTCGGGCCCACCGCAGACGACATGACGGTGGCCACCGTCGCCCGGTTCTGCGGCCGCGAACTCGTACTGGACTCCGAGCTGGAGAACAAGATCGCCGAGATCTTGAAGAAGCTGATGGCGCGCATCGGCTCCGCCGATTTCGAGGCCGTGCGCGCCGCCAACCGCAAGCAGGCCATGGTCCCGGTCGGCGCCGTGGTGATGGATCCGGTCGGGACCGCCCCCGGGGTCGTCATTCCGGGCAAGCCGACCGTCGTCGTGCTGCCCGGCCCGCCGCGCGAACTGCAGCCGATGTGGAAAACGGCCGTGCAGTTATCCGCCGTCGAAGAAGCCATCGCCGGCCGGACCGTCTACCGCCAGGACACCATCAGGATGTTCGGGCTGCCGGAATCCGGTCTGGCCGAGACCTTGCGTGAAGCCGAGCACGAGGTGCCGGCATTCACCGCGTTGGAGATAACCACCTGTCTGCGGCGCGGCGAGATCGAGATGGTCACCCGTTACGAACCCGACGCCGCCGATACGTATCGCCAACTGTCGGAAGTGCTCCGAAACCGGCACGGGCAGCACATCTTCTCCGAAGACGGCTCGCAGGTGGACGACCAGATCGCGCGGCTGTTGACCGGGCGCCGAATCGCAACGGCCGAATCATGCACCGGGGGATTGCTGGCCGCCCGGCTCACCGAGCGGCCCGGCTCGTCGGCCTACCTGGCCGGGGGACTGGTGGCCTACGCCAACGACGCGAAAACCGACTTGCTCGGTGTCGATGCCGCACTGATCGAGGCGCACGGCGCGGTGTCCGAGCCGGTGGCCGAGGCGATGGCGGCCGGCGCGCTTCGTCGCTTCGGCGCCGATACCGCGGTGGCGATCACAGGCATCGCCGGGCCCGGCGGGGGAACCGACGACAAACCGGTCGGCACCGTCTGCTTCACGGTCGCCCTGGACGGCCAGGCACCATCGACACGAACGCTTCGACTCCCGGGCAACCGCAACGACATCCGGGAGCGGTCGACGACGGTCGCGATGCATCTGCTGCGTCAAACGCTCGACCAACACCGCTAACATGACCGGGTGCCCTACCTGCTTCGGCCGTTTGTGCTGGCGTGGCGGTATTGGCCGCAGATAATCGCGTGCTACCTGGTTGGCATGCTGGCACGTCGGGGCGCCGTCGAATGGGCCGCCTACGTCGGACACAACCACGCTTTTTGGGCGGCGATGATCATGCCGTTCGCCGGTTTGGCGACGCTGGGTTCGTACGTGGCGATGTTCCTGGTGGTCCGTCGCGGCGTGCCGGTGCTCGCGGATCTGCCGCGCCCCTCACTTCGCGGCGCCGACCTGTTCACCTCGATCGTCGCGCCGTTCTTTGCGATCTACCTGGCTTGGCAACTGTTCAAAGAGGATTGGCTGGCCTACCTGGCGCGTGCGCTGAATTACCAGGTCGACGAAGCGTTCAGCGGAATCAAAATCCACGCCTTGCCGGTACCGAAAACCACGTGGATCGTCATCATCGCCGCGCTGATCATCCGGTATCCGTTGCGCTACTTCGCCGGCCGGCTGCCGCGGTGGCTGACGGCGGTGCGGCTCTACATCGACTCGCTGTGGATCTTTTTGGTGCTGAGCTACTCGCTGTCGGCAGGATTCACCTTCTTGGTCAACCCGGCAGGATGGGTCGCCAAACGCCGAATCGTGGTGTGGTTCACCAGTACTCGCGCTGAGCTGTTCTCCCACGTCAAGTTTCTGGAGATCGGGTGGAAGGGCCTGATGTGGGCGGTGAAGACGGTGTTCGGCGGTGCGGGGGTGCCGCTGATGTGGCTGGCGGTGATCGGCATCGTCTACGGGGTGTCGACGCAGGCCGACTGGCATGCCGCGGCCCGCCGAACCATCGGTGAGCGCGGCGCGACGTTGATCGAAAAGATGATGCCTGCGGGCCGTATTCAGCGCCGGTGGACCGTCGTGCCGGAGGCGCTGCGGGGCAAGGTGTCCGACTACGCGAAGTCGAAGACCGGCCGCTACCAGCCGATCGTCGACTCGGCCAAGTTGATCCTGCACGGCGGCCCGGTGGCGCTGGCCGCCTACGTGCTCGCATACCTGGCGCTGGCATGGCTGGACACGAGCGGCAGTTTCTACGGACCGTCGAACGACCATGGCTACCTGCTCCGCGGCATGGCCTGGCTCATCGGCCCGCATGACTGGGGTTTCTGGAGGTCGTTCACGCCGACGCTTGGCCTGATCTCCCAACTGATCGTGGTACCACTGCGAATCGCGTTGATTGCCACTGCTTTCGGCTACTGCTGGCTGCATGCGACGCGCGCTGAGCTGGTCAAGCAGGGCGCAGGCTCAGAACTGGAGACGCAGCACGATGGCGTTGCTGCTATCGATGACGTCGACCGCGTTGGGATTGACGTCGGCGGGCAACAGGAAATCGAACTGCATGGGCCCGGGCTTGTTACAGAACTGGGTGGCGCCGGGGTCGAGCGGGTAGACGACGCTGGAGCTCGACTGGTCTCGCCACCGCCGCCGCCCGTCAGTGAGGACCCCGTCGCACGGCTGCGTGGTCGGGGGACCCGACCGCTCGATGATGACGACAGCTAACGTCGCGCCCTGCGGTATCGACGGCCCATAGGGTCGATCCGGCAGCGTGGCGACGCGCCGGACCGATCCGATCCGCCATGTTTGCCCGAACACCGACGCGCTCGCGCCGGGCGAGGCGACACGTTGCGGTTCCACCGTCGATCGATAGCTCGCCCAGTCCGGATGCAGGTAGACGACGCAGGTCGTCGCCAGCGCGGCGGCGGCGACCGCAACGCCGATCAGGTTGCGCACCCACAGCCGGTTCATGTGGCCGGACCGATCTCGAACGGTTTGATCGCCATGATCTGGGAACTCTCGAGCGGCCGGTTGGCGAGATCGATCACCAGACGGTCGTTGAGCCGCCCGTCGCTGTCCGCCCCCACCCGCACCTGCAGCGGGCCGGTGATCGTCGGCTGGATCAACTCGGGCGCGACGTCGAAAACCCAATAACCGTGTTGCGGCAACCCGGGGTCGACTCGAACGCCGAAGCCGCGCGCCGGCGCGCGCAGTGCCTGCTGATAGGTGTTGCCGCCCAACATCAGATCGGCGCTGACGAACTCCGACGACGTGAGCGCCGACACCGTCGCATCGACGACGAGCCAGGTTCCGATCGCCGAGACGGTGCTCGACGAGCGTTGGCCCAGTGCGAATTTCGCTTTGGGCGCTACCCGCACCTTGGTGACCGTGACGTCCAGCGTGCGGCCACGCACCGGGCTGCCCAGGCTGCCGTGCACGTCGAAAGGCGCGTATATCTGCGTCGGAACCGGCAGGCGGTGCCACAGCAATGCGGCAGCGGTGATCAGCACCGCTGTAAGAGGTAGCGCCACCCGGCGGGTGATCCCGGCACGCACGTCGGTCATGGTTTCACCACCGGGACCACAATTTGGGCGTAAACGGTCTCGCTGGCGAGCCAGTCCTTGCCATAGGTGACCACCATTTCGCGCAGTTGCTTCTGCCAAACCCGCAGTGTCACTGTGGAACCGGCGGCAACCTCGCTGCGCGGGACTTTCCACAGGAAGACGACCTTCTCGGACAGTTTGGGTCCCAGCGCCACCACCGCTGACGAATCGGCGATTCGGAACGCACCGAGGAATTCCTTGTGCGGTTGCTGCAAATCAAATTCCGCGCTGTCGATGACGCCGCCCAACGAACCCTGGATCGGCCCGTCGTTGCGGACCGAGCTCACCAGGCCCAGGTAGACGTGATCGGGTGTGGCCGGCATCATCACCCGCTTGCCCGCGCGAACATCGTCGAGAACGATCGCCTTCGTGACGTTCACCGTGAATTCGCCATCGCTGTAAGGCTGTCCGACGTTGAACACTTTCGGTTTCGCATCGGCACTGTCCAAGCCGCCGAACAAGGCCGCAACTGCCACAACCGCCCCGGCAACCAGATGCCACATCTGGGGCAGCTTCAACCCCGCCAGCTCGCCACGGATAAACCGCTTGAGTCCGCTGAGCATGCCGGTGAGCCTATCCGCCATGATCTTCGACGAGCACGGTCGCGCTGCTCTCGCTGCTACCGAAGCGGATTCCGGTGGCGTCCTTTCCAATCGCCGTCAGGATCACGACGGCTATTAAAACCGGCCCGATCGTCGCGGCCAGCGCAAACGGGTAGCCGTGAGTCTCGGCCAGCCGTTCTTGGATCGGCAAGTTGAACGCCGCCAGAAGATTGCCCAGCTGGTAGGTGACACCCGGGTAGAAGCCGCGGATGGCGTCGGGCGACATCTCCGTCAGATGCGCGGGGATCACGCCCCACGCACCTTGCACCACGAACTGCATCAAGAACGAGCCAAGACACAGCATCGCAGCGGAATGCGAGTAGGCGAATAGCGGCACGATCGGCAATCCCAGCAAGGCGCAGAACACCACGGTGTACCGGCGACCGAACCGCTGCGACAACGAGCCGAAGATCAGCCCGCCGGCGATGGCTCCGATGTTGTAGATCACCACAATCCATTTGGCGCTCGCGTGGGAGAGGGCGGCGCCACCATCGTGGGTGGCCGACAGAAACGTCGGATACACGTCCTGGGTGCCGTGACTCATCCAGTTGAAAGCCGCCATCAGTAGCACCAGATAAATGAACCTGCGGACGACGGCGGCCTCGCGCAGGACATCACGGATTCTGGTGCGCGTCAACTTCATTCGGTCCTGCTCGGCTTCCCACACTTCGGACTCCTGCACCCGGTACCGGATGATCAGACTGATCAGCGCGGGGATGATGCTCAGTCCGAACAGCCACCGCCAGGACAACCCGAATTGATCGATCACCAACAGCGACGCCACCGTGGCGAGCAGATAGCCGAACGCGTAACCCTCTTGGAGCAGCCCGGAGAAGAACCCCCGCCGCTCGACCGGAACTTTCTCCATGGCCAGCGCGGCACCGAGTCCCCATTCACCGCCCATCCCAATGCCGTACAGCAGTCGCAGGACGACAAGAACGGTGAAGTTGGGCGCGAACGCGCATAAAAATCCGACCAGCGAATAGAACACCACGTCGACCATCAGCGGCAGCCGGCGTCCGACCCGATCAGCCCACAGCCCGAATAGCAGCGCACCCACCGGGCGCATGAGCAAGGTCGCTGTTGTCAGGAACGCGACCTCAGCCTTGGTGTGATGGAACGTCTTCGCGATGTCGGCGTACACCAGCACGACGAGGAAGTAGTCGAAGGCGTCCATCGTCCAGCCCAACATCGCGGCGACGAACGAGTTGCGTTGGTCCTTGGTCAGCGGCGGGTTCGCGGGCACCCGCTCCGTCTATCACACGGCGCGCGACGGTGTCGCGCGCACAGGAGAATTCACTTCTTTTCGATGGTGTCCCAGAGCTCGATCATGGTGCGAAGAATTTCCTCGGCGAAACCGAGGCCGGCGAGGTGACTTTCCCCGGGCAACGTGTAGAGCTCCGCGTCGGGCAATCGGCTGACGACGTGTTGCCCGTGGGCGAACGGGACGATGTGGTCTTTGTCGCCGTGCCACCAGCGGACCGGAATCTTGACCTGGTCGAGCCGAAAGCCCCAATCCTTGGCGAACACAAGGATGTCGGCGAACGGCGCGGCCAACTGCTTGCGGGAACCGTTGAGCAGATCGTCGAGGAACATCGCCTTGAATTCCGGACGCACCAGCAGCCGGCGATCACCCTCGGGGGACACCCCGGCGTACAGGTACAGGGCGGGTTCGGCGACCGGTTTCAGCAGCCGGATCAATCCGGCCGCGGCCAACCGGATGGGCAGCCCGGCCACCTTCAGCAACGGCGCAACGGAAGTGCCGACCGCCATCAGGCCACCGCTCATCGCCTCGGGCCCGATCGTGGGAGCGACGCCGCCCAGGACCCCGACGGCGATGACGCGGTCGGGCATCGCGGCGGCGCATGCCAGGGTGTACGGGCCGCCACCGGACAGCCCGATCACGGTCATCTTGTCGACGCCGAGGGTGTCGGCGACGGTGCGCAGGTCGTCGGCGAACGCGAGGACGTTCTCGTACTGATAGGGAGTCGATGAGCCGATGCCGGGTCGGTCGATACCGATCAGCCGGATGTGGTTGTCGGCGGCATAGACGCGGGCCTCGGCGGGGATCTGCCGTCGCGCCCCGGGAGTGCCGTGCAGCCAGAAAATGGCCCGGCCCTGCGGATCACCGAATTCGGCAAACCCCAACTGACGATCGTCGCCGACCGCGACGTTGCCTTCCAGCTTGGGACGAGCAATCGAGTACGCCATTACGGCAGTGTTACACGGACACGCCGCGCTCAATCCAGCTTGGCCAACTGTCCGGCCTTGTTTGGCGACCGTTTCGGGAACGATGACGCCGTCGGTGGTGCACGCTGCATACAAGACCGGCCAACGGGAGCACGTCATGCAGATCATCGATGCCGACGGACACGTCGCCGAGAACCCATCGCTCGCGACGGAGGCCCTGAAACGCTGGCCGCAGCATGTCCGGGCGAGCACTGACGGGAAACCGAGGTTGGTCATCGAGGGCCGCAACTATCCCGAAGACACCGGCCCCGGTGCCGGCTGCCCGCCCGAGCACGGGATCAGCACGGCCGCAGACCTCAACTGCCGGTCGGTCGAGGGGGTGCTCGGCGATGCCGATCGCGATCAGATCAGCACGATGGTGCTGTATCCCAGCTTGGGGCTGTGTGCACCCAGCCTCGAGGATCCGGAATTCGCCGCCGGGTTCGCGCGCCTCTACAACCAGTGGATCGCCGATTTCTGCGCCCCGGGGAACGGCCGGTTGCACGGGGTCGCGGTGACTCCGATCGAGCATGGGCAGGCAGCGATCGACGTCATGCGGGAGGCCAAAGATCTCGGGCTGGTGGCCACCCTTGTGCCGCCGGCGCTCAAGACACGCAACCTCGATCACCCCGACCTCGACTCGTTCTACGCTGCGGCGGTCGAGCTCGACATGCCGCTCGGCATCCACGGCGCACCGGGCATCCATCTGCCGAAGATCGGTGTCGACCGCTTCACCAATTACATTCAGGTGCACTGCATCAGCTTTCCGTTCGACCAGATGACGGCGATGACCGCGATGGTCTCCGGCGGCGTTTTCGATCGCCATCCCGGTCTGCGGGTGGCATTTCTCGAGGCGGGGGTGGGCTGGGTGCCGTTCTTCATCGACCGTCTGCACGAGCATTTCGAAAAGCGCGGCGACTGGGTCGAGCGTGGCTGGCAACGCGACCCGCAGGAATACGTACAGGCCGGCAACATCTTCGTCACCTGCGAGCCGGAGGAGCCGATCCTGCCCGGCGTCATCGATGTGCTCGGCGACGACTTCATCATGTTCGCCAGCGACTATCCGCATTGGGACGGCGAGTGGCCCGAGAGCACCAAGCATCTGCGCACTCGTCCCGACATCAGCGAAGACACTCGCGCGAAAATCGGCGGACTCAACGCAAAGAACTTCTACGGCCTCGACTAGGGGCACCCGGTTTTCGGGGTCGACAGGCCGGACTGCCAACCAACCGGGAACGTCCTACTGTTGTCGAGTCGCACTGTTACCAATACCCTCTTCCTTGCAGCTGTCAGACGGAGTTGGTGACAGCCCGTCATGACCTGAGCTGAACACCACCAAAGAGTTGAGGGGCTATGGGCGAATTCGATCAGCACGAGGGCGAAGCGCAAACCATTGTGAATCTCGCCGAAGCGGCGATGCACATGTACCGGGCAGCCATTGATTCGCTGCCATTTCCCGAAGACAAGAAATTCCAGAAGCGCGCGGAAATTGTCCTCACCGGTATGCGGAAGCTTCGCGCTGCGCTGACTGAGGCCGCGAGCCACGGCCGGCCCACTCCCACCGTGATGATGGCGCTCAGCGACGTCCGTCGGCGCTACGACGACCTGATGGAGCGCGCCGCCGACGCACCCGGATCGACTCTGGGACAACAACTTTACAACGCCCGTGTGCACGCCAAGCTGTCGGCGCAGGAGGCGGCCAACGGCTTCGGCCTTCGGCGCGAACTGCCCGACGAGCTCGAAGAAGGCGGCACGCCGACCGCGCAGGAGAAGCCGCTCGTCGAGCAGCTGATCGCCGCGATCCGGGTGGTGGCCGGGTTAGACGAGGGTCACTTCGAGCCCGAGGCTCCGGCCACCGAAGAGCACGTCAACGGCAACAACGGCTGGGATGAAGCGCTCGCCCTGAACGGCGCCGGCGAAGAGGCGCACGCCAACAACTAGCGGCGTGCGTCAGCGGATGGGCAGACCGGTCAGCGCCCGGCCGATCACCAACCGCTGAATCTCGCTGGTGCCCTCAAAGATCGTGAAGATCTTCGCATCTCGGTGCATTCGCTCGACCGGGTAGTCGCGGGTGTAGCCGTTGCCGCCGAGGATCTGGATGGCCTCATCGGTGACGTACACCGCGGTCTCGCTGGCGTACAACTTCGCCATCGAACCCTCGGCTGAGGTGAACGGCTTGTTGTTGCGCTGCATCCAGCTGGCCCGCCACACCAGCATCCGGGATGCGTCGATGCGGCTCTTCATGTCGGCCAATTTGAAAGCGACAGCCTGGAATTCGGCGATCTTGCGGCCGAACTGCTCACGCTGACCGGAATATTCCAACGCGTACTCGTAGGCGGCGCGGGCGATGCCCAGTGCCATCGCACCGACGATCGGACGGGTGCGTTCGAACGTCATCATCGCCGCCTGGCTCGAGGTGCGATGCCCTTCCTTGATCCGGGCGATCCGGCCTTCGAATTTTTCGCGGCCACCGAGGATCAGCTCACCGGGAAGGCGGACATCGTCGAGCACCACCTCGGCGGTGTGCGACGCCCGAATGCCGTGCTTCTTGAACTTCTGCCCTTGCGACAGGCCTTTGGTGCCGGGCGGCACGATGAACGTCGCCTGGCCCCGGGTGCCCAGTTCAGGCTCGACCGAGGCGACCACGACGTGGACGTTGGCGATTCCACCGTTGGTCGCCCAGGTCTTGGTCCCGTTGAGCACCCACTCGTCGCTGGCTTCGTCGTACTTCGCCCGCGTGCGGACGGCCCCGACGTCCGAGCCGGCTCCGGGTTCGGAGGAGCAGAACGCCGCCAACTGCGGATCACCGGGGCTGCCGAACATTTGCGGAAGCCACTCGCCGATCTGCTGCGGAGTTCCGTTGGCGGCCAACGCTGCCGCGGCGAGCCCGGTGGCCATGATGGACAACGCGATTCCGGCGTCACCCCAGAACATCTCTTCGAAGACCGTCGGCATACCCAGTCCGCTGGATTCGCCGGCCATCTGGGCGAACAGGTCCGGGGTGTAAAGCCCGACCTTGGCCGCCTCCTGGATGATCGGCCAGGGTGTCTCTTCCCGCTCGTCCCACTCGGCCGCCGCGGGGCGGATCACCGACTCGGCGAACTCGTGCACCCAGTCACGGACTTGCACCACTTCGTCGGACAAGTCCAGAGAAAACGTGGCGTCCATTTGCGCTCCTATCAGGTGTTGCGCCCACATGCAGGTGGTGCCCGCGGAATTCGGCCACTGGCGCATACAGTAAACGTTTGTATACTGAGTGGACAAACCGGCAGCTCAGAGTGGACCCTGACGCGCGATGCAGCCCGCGACAGCGGCGGCGACCGCTAACGATCGCTGGTCGGTCGCGGCGTGGTAGGCGCGAGCGACCGGGTCGTAGGTGGCGCCGGCGATCGACCCGTGGTCGGCGGGTAACTCGGTCACCCGCACCGGCCAATCATGCTGCCGCAGCGCCGCGGCGAAGTCGTTGGCCACCGAGATCGGGATGACGCGGTCGGCGACCCCGTGCAGCAGCGTGAACGGTGTCGCCTTCGCCGTGTCGTGCAGTTGAGCCGCCGGCAGCTCGTGGAAGATCGGGTCCGCGATCATGAACGCCCCGGCGAGGCAGACCGTGTGCGCGAACGCGATGCCCAGCTGGTTCGCCTGAATGGTCAGCGCCGCCGCCGCGAGCCCTCCCATCGACCAGCCGACAAGCACCACACCGTCGGGGTCGTCGACCCGCTCACGGGTGAACTGGACCGAGGTCAGCAGATCGGCTCGACCGCCGTCCGCGGCAGAGGAATTCCAGTCCGGGGCGACGACACCCAGACCGTGGCTCGCGATCAGCTCAGCGAGCGACCGAACCGAGGAGCGCGCATCGGGCTGCTGGCCGTGCCAGAGCAGAACCGTGCGCTGGGCGGGCTCGCCGAAAATATCCGCCAGACGACCGGCGGCGTATTCGACCGTCTGCATGCGTGGTGGCTGGTCCCGCGCCTACTTGGGTGGCGCCGGGGCGGGAGCCGGCGCTGGTGGCGGTGACGGAGCCGGCGCGCCCCCGCCGCCGATCAGCGAATTGAGGATGCCCAGCGGCAGGCCGGCCTGCTCCGGCGACTTACCCGGATCGGGCACGGCGGCGTCGTTCTTCTGCCACGCCTGGCAGCCGTCCGTCTTGAACGTCTTGTCGGTCGGCTCGATCCGCACAATCTGCGGCTTCTTGCTCATCGCGTTGTCGAGCGGTTGCTTGGCGTCGTCGCCGAGCCGTTTCCAGTAGCAGACGCCGTTGCCGACCGGACCGGCCGAGGTATAAACACCCGGCACGATGTCGGTGCCAACGTTGTAGACGCCGTCTTTGTCGATCGTCGTCTTGGCCGGAGCGGGCGCCGGTCCGTGACCGGGTGCCGGCGCGGCTCCGGGGGGCGGCGCGGGTGCCGGGGGAGGCGGCGCCGGTGCAGGGTCGGCGACGGCAAGGCCGGCCGATGCAACCCACCCCAATATTGTCAGCGCCGCTGTCGCAGCGATGGTCGACTTAGACGTCACGAATAGCAGCATACGGACTTCGCGAAATGCGCGCCCGAGCCTAAATACTCGGCTAGGCGGATTTGGTGAAGAGCGGCAGCAATAGACGACGCCGGGCAGTGGCGGCGTCGGCGAAGAACTGCAGCGCCTCGTGGACCGTCGTGGCGGTCGGGAAGCTGATGTCCCCGTGCGTCACCAGCATCGTGAGGCTCACCGCCTGGCTCGGGATGACCGCCCATTCCAGGCCGGCGGCGGCACACGCTTCGTCGACGGCATACAGCAGCCGCACAGCCTGCGCACCGAAAGTGTCCAGCCCGGTCAAATCGAGCACAAAAGGCTTGTCCGGCAGGTTGAAGCGCCGGGCGTGCGTGATGACCTGATCCACATTGCTTGCGTCGATCGCACCCGTGATGGTCACGACGGTTGCCAGGTGTCGGCACTGTGCGCGCACGAGAGCGCCGTTGCAGTCGATGGGGAGATGGGCGTGCCGCGGCGCCAAATAGGCTGCCGTGGCTTGTGAGTCCTTCATGGAAGCGCCCCCGTCCCCAAAACACTGCTACTGCAATCGGGATCAACAATGACCCGAACCTGTTTGAGACGCTAATTGGTTACTCTAAGGTCACCTGTTCCAGCGTTTAATACTTTGCTAAGAAACAAATTTCAGCGGCCCGCAACACAGTTGGATTTGACTCAGCCCTCGCCCCAGCCGTCCCAGTAGGTGACGGTCTCCGCGGGCGGCCGCGAGGCCGGTTTGAAGTCGGTGCCGATCGTGTACGCCACCGGCAATAGGGCGGCCTGCGTCACGGTGTCGGGGATCCCCAGCAGTTCGGCCACGTCCCGCTCTCTGGCCAAATGCATTGTGGTCCAGACTGATCCGAGACCGCGGGACCGTAGCGCAAGCATGAAGCTCCAGGCGGCCGGGATGATCGAAGCCCACGCCGACGAGGCGACGACAGGATCGTTGCCGTCGAACCGGCGCTGCAGGCAGGGGATGACGTGCACGGGTACGTCGGCGAGCGTGTCGGTCAGGGTGAGCGCGCTACCCAGCACGCGCCGAGTCTGTGGGTCGGTCTCGGACTCCGCCATCCGCGGCAGGTACCGCTCGCCGATGCTCCGGTAGATCTCGGCGATCGCGGCGCGCTTGGCGGCATCGGTGATCACCAGCCACCGCCAGTCCTGGGCGTTGCTCGACGTCGGCGCCTGCATCGCGATCCGCAGGCATTCCATGATCACGTCTCGACCGACCGGGCGGGTCAGGTCCAGCCGCCGGCGAACCGCGCGAGTGGTGGTCAACAACTCGTCAACCGACGCGATGTCCACTCGTCTCCCCGCGTGGCTGTCAGACGTCGATCGCACAGGACTGATCGACGCCGAGAACACTCAACGAGCGCCCCAGCCCGAGGAACACCGCGACACACAACGTCAGATCGAGGATCTCCGGATCGGAGAAAAGCTCCCGCAGCCGCCCGAAGAACGCGTCGTCGATCGAGCCATGGTCGATTGCGAAACGTTCGGCGTACTCGATCGCCAGGCGTTGTCTTGGCGTGTATCCCGGGAAGGTGGCGTAGGCCGCCACATTCTCGTAAAGCTCGGGCGCGACCGCCGCTTCGATGACCGAGGGTGCGCGAAAGTCGGAGCACGCGATGCAGTCGTTGATTTGCGCGATCCGCATCCGGGCCAGTTCGCGTTCCTCGGGTGGCAGCACACTCTGCTGGTAGGCACCGCGAATCATCCGCTCGACCATGTCGCCGAGTTGCGGCCGCAGCGTCCAGATCATCGCCGCCTCGCCACCCGGGCCGTCGGGCACATCAAGCCTGGCCATGGATCCGAGCCAACCAGATGTTTGCCGTCAATGTCCAGGTTGCTGCCCGTGGACACGACGCGGCGTCGGGGTTACCGTCCGTCTGAGCGAAGGCGCGGCGCAGCGCTCGCACAGGAGGTCTCGCGGCATGCTCTTCATGCACGAGGTACACAAGGTGCGGGGACGCGCCGAGGATGAGTTCGAGGCCGCATTCCGAGACGGCTGGATGGCCACGCTCGGCGCCGGTGACGAAGCCCGGTTGCTGTGGTACGCGAATCAGGCTCACGGCAGCGGACCCGCCTACACCGTCGTCACGGTGACCGCCGTTCGGGACGGAGCGGCATGGGAGCGGCTGGCCCTACGGATTCAGAAAGGCGCTCTGCGGCAATGGATGCGCGAACTCGACGAACTGCGCCACGACGTCGATGCCAAGCTCCTGGTTGCGCTTCCGTGGTCGCCACTTCAGGACGTCTCATTCGACGAGGTGCCGGTCGACGGACGTGAACACGAGCTGACTCTCTACATGGAGGACACCATGTGGCCCTACGAGGACAAGTTCGCCGAATACATCGACCGATGCGGTGAGGTGTACTCCAAGAGCCTCGACCGGCCGGCCTCGATGCTGACGATCCAGGCCGGCTTCCAGCCCGCGCTGGGCAGTCATCTGCGCCGCGAAGTGGTGCTGATGCAACGGATCAACCAGCCCGAAGCGCTACTCAACCTTCTTCGCACCGAGATACCGCCGGACTACCGCGCACCGGGAACCTGGATGCACGACGCGCTGGACCTGCGCGACCAGTGGACCAGCCGGCTGCTCCGAACCTCGTCATGGTCACCCCTGTATTGAGCCACCGATGAACATCGGCACCATCATCGACGCCGCCGCTACCGGCGAGCCCGACCGGATCGCGCTCATTGTCGGCCAGCACGCCGTCGGCTACGGCCAGCTGGCAGCGGCCGTGCAGCGCTGCGCCGCCGGTCTGGCTGACAACGGCGTGGCACCCGGATCCCGCGTCGCGGTCGTCGATGGCGGCAGCCTGCTGTCGATCACATCGGTGCTCGGCGCCGCGCGCATCGGTGCAGCGGCCGCGTTGATGAATCCCGCGCTCACAACGCCAGAGCTGCGGAGCCTGATGCGGAATGCGGGATGCGCCGACGTCGCGGTTGCCGGCGACGCACACCTGGCCCGGCTTCACGACGCGGGTGCGAGCAAGGTCTTGACAGCCGCAGATCTGTTGGGCGACAGCCTGATTCCCGCAGCGGAGACGGCCGCCGAGGGTGACGACCGAGACGCGCTGGTCTTGTTCACCAGCGGCACCACCGGTCTCCCGAAGGCAGTCGGAATCACCAGCGCGCAACTGGGCGCACGCATTCGCGGAATGGCGCTGCCCTTCCGGCCGGACGCAGCACCCGTGGTGTCGATGATGTGCGTCCCGTTCTTCCACGTCGGCGGCTCGCTCGGCTTGCTCGGCAGCCTGTACTCGGGCAATACCACGGTGCTGCAGGAGCGGTTCGACGCCGGAGACTGGTTGCGGCTGGTGCACGAGCATCGGGTGCGCACCGCATTCCTGGTGCCGACCATGCTTCAGCGGATCCTCGACCATCGCGACTTCGCGAGCGCCGACCTGACCTCGCTGATCGCCATCGCCTACGGGGCCGCGGCCGCGCCCGTCTCATTGGTGCGCCGGGCGATGGCCGCCCTGCCGCATGTCGCGTTTGCCAACGTCTTTGGCCAGACCGAAACCCTCGGCGCCTACACCACCTTGTTGCCCGATGATCACCGCGATCCCAACCGGGTCGGCTCGGTGGGCAAGCCGTTGCCCGGGGTTGACGTACGCGTGGTCGATCCCGCCACGGGGACCGAGGTCGAGACTGGCGCTGTCGGCGAGTTGTGGGTGCACACCAGCCAGAACGTCACCGAAGGCTGGCTGCATACCGGCGACCTCGCTCGGCGGGATGCCGATGGATACATCTACCCCAGCGGACGGCTCAGCGACACCATCAACCGCGGAGGGGAAAAGTTCGGGCCGATCGAGGTCGAGGAGGCACTGCGCGCCCATCCCGCGGTGAGCGACGTCGCGGTCGCCGGCATCGCCGATGACGAGATGGGTCAGCGGGTGGGCGCGGCGGTAGTGGCTCGCCATCCGGTGACGCTCGACGATTTACGGTCGCATTGCCGTGAGCGCATCGCCTATTTCAAGCTCCCCGAGCGGCTGATGATCGTCGACCGCATCCCGTACAGCGAGACCGGCAAAGTCAACCGCCGCCAGCTCGCCCTGTTGATCGCCGCGAACGCCTAGGAGTCGCCGTGCTGTTCCTTCACGAAACCCACCGGGTCGTCGGCGCCCGCGAGGATGACTTCGAGGCCGCCTACCGCGACGGCTGGATGCCCACCCTGGCGCAGGAGGAGAACGCTCGGCTGCTCTGGTACACCAACCATGCGCACGGCTCGGGGCTGGCGTACAACGTGGTCACGGTCACCGGCATCGCCGACGGCGCGGCGTGGGAGACCCTGGCCCGTCGGGCACAAAGCGGCGATCTGGCGCCGTGGATGCGCGAATTGGACAATCTGCGCCACGAGGTCACCGGCAAGATCTTGCTCCCGGTCGACTGGTCGCCGCTGCAAGAGGTGGACCTGGCGACCGTGCCCACCGACGGCGCAACCCATTCGCCGAGCTTGTTCATGGAGGACACCGGATGGCCGTACGCCGCGCTGGACGACTACATCCGCTCGTGGGATGAGATCTACTACCGCGTGCTTTCCAAGGCACCGCCCGGAAGACGAGTTCTCGAAATCCAAGCCTGCTTCCAGGTGGCCCACGGGAGCTACAAACGCCGAGAGGCGATGCTGTGGCAGAAGATTGACGCGACCAACGACTACGCCGCCCTCAAACATCTGCTGACGACGGACATCCCACCCGAGCACCGCGGACCCGGCACTTACATGTTCGAAGCCCTGA
>DATNFI010000152.1:0-7868 GCA_035606475.1 Mycobacterium sp.
CAGGCCCCGGAGCGCGCGATCCCGCACACCAAGCTCATCGGGCACCGCTGGCACGCGCGGTCCTGGGAGGCCCGCAACTTCCTGGTCCGCAACGGGCTGCACTACAAGTGGTTCGAGGCCGACCACCCCGACGGCGAACAGCTGCTGCTGGCCGCCGGTGAGGACGGCAAGCGGCTGCCCGTCGTCGTGACCGAGAAGGGCGACCCGCTCATCGAGCCCAGCGATGCCGAGCTGGCCGACAAGCTGGGCCTGACGACCACACCATCGCAGGCCTTCTACGACCTGATCGTGGTCGGCGGCGGGCCGGCGGGCCTGGCCGCGGCCGTCTACGGCGCCTCCGAAGGCCTGCACACGGTGTTGATCGAATCCACCGCAACCGGCGGGCAAGCCGGCCAGAGTTCGAAGATCGAGAACTATCTGGGCTTCCCGGACGGGGTCTCCGGTGACCAGCTGGCCACCCGGGCGCGCCGGCAGGCGGAGAAGTTCGGCGCCGAACTCATCACCACCCGCACGGCCGTCGCACTGGAAGTCAGCGGATCCAAGCGGACCGTCCGGTTCGACGACGGCAGCTCCATCGACGGGCGTGCCATCATCGTCGCCACCGGTGTCGCCTACAACCAGTTGAAGGCCGATGGCTGCGCCGACCTTGCCGGCCGCGGTATCTACTACGGGGCCTCGGTCGCGGCGGACTGCGAAGGCGACGAGGTCTACGTCATCGGCGGCGCGAACTCGGCGGGCCAAGCGGCCATGCATCTCTCCAGCCGGGCCAAGTCGGTCACGATCTTGGTGCGCGGGCCGTCGTTGGAAGCCTCGATGTCGCACTACCTGATTCAGCAGATCGAAGCGCGGCCCAACATCAACGTTCGCACGTGTACCGAAGTGCATTGCGCCATCGGCGATGAGCACCTCGAGACGCTCACCTTGATCGACAACAAAACCGGTCGCACCGAAGATGTCAGCTGCGCCCGGATGTTCATCTTCATCGGGGCGGCACCGCGCACCGATTGGCTCGACGGGGTGCTCGCCCGCGACGATCACGGCTTCATCCTCACCGGGCCGGATCTGCGCAACGTGTGTGGCTGGTCGCTGGACCGTCCACCGCACCATTTGGAAACCAGCGTGCCGGGCGTCTTCGTTGCCGGCGACGTGCGGTCCGAGTCCGCCAAGCGAGTGGCGGCGGCGGTCGGAGAGGGATCAATGGCTGTAATGTTGGTTCACCGTTACCTGGCGGAATCATGACCGTCGAAAGCAGTTGTGACGCAGACGAATTGCGCACTCTATTCCTGTTCGAGAAGCTCACCGACGAACAGCTCGCAACCCTGTGTGCCGTCGGGGAGGTCGTGCACTACGAACCGGGGCCGCTGTTCGTCGAGGGCGAGCCGGCCAGCTGCTTCTACGTGCTCATCGAGGGCGAGCTGGCGATGTCCAAGCTGTCCGGCGGCCAGGATATCGAGACCAATCGAACCGCGCATCGCGGCGTGTATTGCGGTGCGTGGCAAGCGTTTACCGGCGAGAAGCAGCAGCTTTACACCGCGTCGGTGAATGTCACCAAGCCGTCGCGGTTCTTCGTGATGGACGCCCCAGCCTTCGCCGAGTTCATGAAAGACCAGTTCCCGCTGGCGGTGCACCTGCTCGACGGCATCGCCGTAGGCACCGAGCGGACCCGTCGGCTGATCGACAACCGCGAGAAGCTGCTTGCCCTGGGCCAGCTTTCGGCGGGGTTGACCCATCAGCTGAACAACCCGGCCGCCGCCATCGCACGAGCCGCGCAGGAATTGCGCGGTCGCATCTCCAACATGCGCGGCAAACTGGCGATGTTGGCCGACGGCACCGTGAGCCCCGAAACCCTGAATGCCTTGGTGCTACTGCAGGATGCCGTCGCCGAGCAGGTCGCCAAGTCGGCTGCCCAGCACCTGACTGCCATCGAGACGGCGGACCGGGAAGACGCGGTCGGTGACTGGCTGGACGATCACGAGATCGACGACGGCTGGGACATCGCACCGACGTTCGTCGAGGGCGGCATCGACACCGACTGGCTCGAGCGCATCGCCGCCACCGCCGAGGAACTGGAAGCCTCGACGTCGTTGGGACAGGCGATCAAATGGATCAGCTACACCATCGAGAGCGAGTTGTTGATGAATCAGCTGGTCGAAGCGAGCCAACGCATTTCAGCGCTGGTCGCCGACGCCAAGCAGTATTCGCAAATGGATCGGGCCCCCTTCCAGGTGGCCGATGTGCACGATCTGCTGAAGAGCACGCTGACCATGTTCGCCGACCGGTTGGGCAAAGACAGCACCTGCCACATCAAGGTGGTCAAGGAGTTCGATCATTCCCTGCCGCAAATCCCCTGCTTCCCAGGCGATCTCAACCAGGTCTGGACGAACATCATCGACAACGCGATCGCGGCGATGGGGAGTGCCGGTGGTATCTTGACGATCCGCACCTGCCGCGAGGCCAACGAGATGCTGCGTGTCGAGATAAACGACACGGGTCCGGGCATTTCGCCGGACGTGCTCGAGCACATCTTCGAGCCGTTCTTCACCACCAAACCGGTGGGCGAAGGCACCGGCTTGGGCCTCGATCTGGCCTGGAAGATCGTCGTCAACAAACACCGCGGCGATCTACGGGTCGAGTCTGTGCCGGGCGCCACGCAATTCATCGTGCTGCTGCCGCTGGAGATGCCGCCCGCCGTCGACGTGGCACTGCCCGAGGATGGCGACGCCGCCGAGAAAATTGAGCGGCCGTAAGGGGCTGCCGCAGGCCCTGGAATAGAGCCGGGCGAGCGGTAGGTTGGAGCCACCATGACCGATTCAGCTGCGAGTAAACCCAACCTTGGCCGGTTCGGATCCTTCGGCCGCGGCGTCACACCTGAGCAAGCAAAAGACATCGAAGCCCTCGGCTACGGGTCGGTCTGGGTCGGCGGTTCGCCACCGGCCGAGCTGGCCTGGGTCGAACCCATTCTGGAAGCGACGACGACGCTGCAGGTGGCTACCGGCATCGTCAACATCTGGTCGGATGCGGCCAAGCCGGTCGCCGAGTCGTTCCATCGCATCGACCGGGCCTACCCCGGCCGTTTCCTGCTGGGCATCGGGGTTGGCCACCCCGAGGCGATCACCGAATACCGCAAGCCGTACGACGCGTTGGTGGAGTACCTGGACCAGCTCGACGAATTCGGCGTCCCCGCCAACCGTCGGGTGGTCGCGGCCCTGGGGCCACAGGTGCTCAAGCTGTCGGCGCGGCGCAGCGCGGGCGCGCACCCTTACCTGACCACACCGGAGCACACCGCGCAGGCCCGCGAACTGATGGGCCCGTCGGCATTCCTGGCCCCTGAGCACAAGGCGGTGCTGACCACCGATCCCGAGCGGGCCCGGGCCGTCGCCCGCAAGCTGCTCCCGGTGTATTTCAACCTGGCCAACTACCGCAACAACTGGAAGCGGCTGGGATTCTCCGAGGAAGAAGTGACCTTCCCGGGCAGCGACCGCCTGATCGATGCGCTGGTGGCGTACGGCAGCCCGGAGGCAATTGCGGCGCGGCTGAAGGAGCACTTGGACGCCGGCGCCGACCATGTGCCGGTACAGGTCCTGACCAAAGATGAAAACCTGGTCTCGGCATTGGCCGAACTCGCGGGGCCGCTCGGACTGACACCGGCCTGACGAACCAGAGGGGGATCTCGATGACCGAGGGTGTTTCGCTTAAACCCGACTTGGGCCGATTCGGCGTCTGGCTTCCCAGCCGGTCCGTCAGCGGAGGCGTCGCGCGACAGATCGAAGCGCTCGGCTACGGCGCCGTCTGGGTCGGTGGCTCCCCGGATGCCGACCTCAGTTGGGTGGAACCGGCCCTGGCCGAGACGTCGACGCTGCAGCTGGCGACCGGGATAGTCAACATCTGGGCATCGCCGGCGAACCACGTGGCGAAATCCTTTGAGCGCATCGAAAGCGCTTACCCCGGAAGGTTTTTGCTGGGTGTCGGAGTAGGTCATCCCGAGCACACCGACGTGTACACAAAGCCCTACGATGCGCTGGTCGAGTATCTCGATGAGCTGGATGGCGCTTGCGTGCCGACCAGCCGTCGGGTACTCGCGGCGCTGGGCCCGAAGGTGCTGGCGCTGGCGGCCGAACGCAGCGCCGGTGCCCATCCGTACCTCACCACGCCCGAACACACCGCCAAGGCCCGCGAACTGGTCGGCAACACGGTGTTCCTGGCTCCCGAACACAAGGTCGTACTGACCGAGAACGTCAACGAGGCCCGCGAGATCGGTCGCCGGACGGTCGAGTTCTACCTGGATCTGAGCAATTACGTGAACAACTGGCGCCGGCTCGGGTTCACCGACGACGATGTGCGTAAACCCGGCAGCGACAAGCTGATTGACGCGGTGGTCGCCCACGGCACACCCGAGCACGTCGCGGCGCGCCTCAACGAGCATCTGGAGTCAGGGGCCGATCACGTGGCGATCCAGGTGCTGGGCGGGCCCGACGGCAAACTCCTCGGCGCGCTCGAGGCACTCGCCGGGCCGCTGGATCTGACACCTCCCGGCTGAGGGCCACGCTAGGGTTTCTCCATGCGGCTGCTGATCACCGGTGGCGCCGGGTTCATCGGCGCGAACTTCGTGCACGCCACTGTGCGCGACCATCCGGATGACGCGGTGACGGTGTTGGACGCGATGACCTATGCGAGTAACCGCGAATCACTGGCTCCCGTCGATGACGACATCAGGCTGGTGCAGGGCGACGTCACCGACGCGGAACTCGTTTCGCAACTGGTTGCCGAGTCGGATGCGGTGGTGCATTTCGCTGCCGAAACCCATGTAGACAACTCACTCGCCGATCCGGCGTCGTTCGTGCACGCCAACGTGATCGGGACGTTCACCATTCTGGAAGCGGTGCGCCGGTTCGGGGTGCGGCTGCATCACGTCTCGACCGACGAGGTCTACGGCGACCTGGAACTCGACGATCCGCAGCGGTTCACCGAGTCCACGCCCTACAACCCGTCGAGCCCGTATTCGTCGACCAAGGCGGCTTCCGACTTGCTGGTGCGGGGTTGGGTGCGCTCCTACGGCGTGCGTGCGACGATCTCGAACTGCTCGAACAACTACGGGCCGTATCAGCACGTGGAGAAGTTCATTCCCCGCCAGATCACCAATGTCCTCACCGGGCGGCGCCCGAAGCTGTACGGCAACGGCGCCAACGTCCGGGACTGGATCCACGTCGAGGACCACAACGACGCGGTCCGCCGCATCCTCGACGGCGGTCGAGCCGGACAGACGTACCTGATCGGCGCCGACGGCGAACGCGACAACCTTTCGGTGCTGCGGACCCTGCTCGAGCTGATGGACCACGATCCCGACGACTTCGACCACGTCGTCGACCGGGTTGGGCACGACCTTCGGTATGCGATCGACCCGTCGCCGCTGCGCAGCGAATTAGGTTGGGCGCCAAAGCATACCGATTTCGCCGAGGGGCTGCGCGCCACCATCGACTGGTATCGCGACCACGAATCCTGGTGGCGACCCCTCAAAGATGCCGCCGAGGCTCGCTACGAACGACAGGGGCAGTGACATGGACGCCCGTGAACTCGACATTGCCGGAGCATGGGAAATCACGCCGGCGGTGCATCCCGATTCGCGCGGTCTGTTCTTCGAATGGCTCACCGACCGCGGTTTCACCGAGTTCGCGGGGCATCGCCTGGATGTTCGGCAGGCCAACTGCTCGGTGTCGGCGGCCGGTGTACTGCGCGGCCTGCACTTCGCCCAACTTCCGCCTAGCCAAGCCAAATACGTGACCTGCCTGTCCGGTTCGGTGTTCGACGTCGTCGTTGATGTTCGGGTGGGATCGCCGACGTTCGGCCGGTGGGACGCCGTAACGCTCGACGACCGCAGCCACAAGTCGGTGTACATCTCAGAGGGCCTCGCACACGGTTTCGTTGCGCTGCAGGACAATTCGACGGTGATGTATCTGTGCTCGGCCGAGTACAGCCCGGGCCGCGAACACACCATCGCCGCCACCGATCCGGCCCTGGCGATCGAATGGCCGAGCGGACACGAGATCGTGATCTCCGACCGCGACGCCGCCGCACCGAGTCTGGACGAGGTGCGCGCTGCCGGCCTGCTACCGACGTGGGACGAGGCCCGGGCATTCGTCGAGAGCCTGCGCCGTAGCTAGGACGACGGTTTGATTCATGCCGTTTGGGGTATTTCCACCGTCATGTTGCACCAACTATTGCTGGCCGGCTACAGCCAGCCGGAAGCCGCAGGCTTCATCCTGCGTGGCATCAAAGGCATTTTCGTCGCCATCGGCAGCGTCATCGCAGCGATTATCTGCGCACTCATCGCAGCGACCAAGGGCCGCAACCCATTCGGATGGGGCATCCTCGGATTGTTCTTCAGCATCCTGACGCTGATCGTGGTGATCGTCATCCCGTCCAAGAAGTAGCGTCGCCTGCACCGGCACCTAAAACGGCGGCGGCTCGTCGTTCGCGACAACCGGGGCGTGAACCGTCTCCCGTGATTGCCGGTTGCGGCGGCGCAGGGCGGCGATGTAGCTGGCCCGGTTCTCAGCGCGGGTACGCCGCCGCTTGGGCATCATCGCGGTGCGGTCCACACAACGCGGCTCACCAGACGACTGTTCAAGCCCGCCCGTGGGCGCGCAGAGACTTGGGAACAGCAATGCGCTGCCCGGTGTGGTGACGTAAGTCTGCCCAGCAGGTGACGTCCAGATCAGGGTGCCGTCGGCAAGCTGTCGATCGCGCCAGCCCCAGAAGGTCTTCATCAAATGGTGAAGGCGGCAAAGGGCTTTCAGGTTCGAGGCGTGGGTAGGGCCGCCGTCGCCGTGGGGGATCGTATGGTCGAGGTCGCAGTGCGACGTCGGCCGGTCGCAACCCGGGAAGCGACACGTGAGATCGCGACAGCGGACAAAGTCGGCCAGCGCCTGCGATGGCACGTAGCCGGGTTCCGGCGGCGCGTCCGCGGGATGGACCAGTGGACGCAGCTTGGCAGAACGAGCCAGCTCGGCCACCAACTCGGCAGGGATGAGTGCGTCGAGTCCGATGAGCGAGCCTGGCGTTTGCTCGGTTGCGTCGAGGCTTGCTTGCTCCGCGATCACATGAATCACCACCGGACCCGCCGGCGGGTTGGACCCCGCGGGACAGCCGGCCTGCCCGCAGCGGCATGCAAGTCGATCCGCGCCGACTGCCAACGCGCCCATCGCATCTGCGCGCCGCTGATTGCGGGTCCTCGGGTCGTCGGCGCACACCGTCGCCGCCAACGCGTCCAACCGCGCGTCCACCGCGTGGGCATCGGTCGTGATGAGCCGCCCGAAGACCTCGGTAAGACCATCGGTGTTGCCCCAGATCGAGAACTCCCGACCGGCTTGCGTTTCTCGGCGGCGCCGTACTGCGTCACGATCCGCGCGCGCGACGATCCGGTCCACATATCCGCCCAACCGGCCCTGCGTAATCCCCGACCACCGCGGGACTTTCACCGCCAGATCGGCGTCGATAGCGACCAACACCTCGGGATCGGTGATCAAGTCGGTGCGATAGACGATCGTCTGAAATGTGCGATAGTCGATGTCGCCCGCCACCAGCAGCTCACCAACCCGCGGTAGGCGCAACCGCATCGCCCGGGAGTACTCCAGATAGCTCGTCGCCAAGCCCTGGGTGATGCCCAGCGCCGCAGCCACTTCCACTGTGATCGCCTCTTGGGTGTCGGTGCACCACGTCTCTCGCTCGCCCACCTCGCGCAATCGCAGGACATCCAGCTCTCCGATGACGGCCAGCCGCTCGCCCGCCGCCCGGTTCTCCGTCCGCGCCGCGGCACGCAACCGGTCGAACAGCGAGGCCACTTCTTCGAACATGCGTTCGATCATGCCAGA
>DATNFI010000153.1:0-2010 GCA_035606475.1 Mycobacterium sp.
GACACCGACAGAGTGACGTCGGCGCTCGCCGACGTCGGTTTGGACGCCGAGTTGGCGCGACGGCGAGTGGACCAACTCAGCGGCGGCCAGATGCGTCGAGTGGTGCTGGCAGGACTGCTTTCTCGCTCGCCGCGGGCACTGATACTCGACGAACCCCTCGCCGGCTTGGACGCCGCGGGCCAACGCGCCTTGGTGCAGCTGCTGCAACGGTTGCGACGCGTCGGGCTGACCGTGGTCGTCATCTCGCATGACTTCGCGGGGTTGGACGATCTGTGCCCGCGGGCGTTGCATCTGCGCGCTGGCACATTGGAGTCCGCGACGACGGCCGGCAGGGGCAGCTCATGACGGCCACGGAATCGCATCAACGCCGACCCCTGGTGCTGTTGCGCCCGGTGCCGGGACCCTCGGCGATCCACGACCTCTGGGCGGGAACCAAACTCATCACGGCGTTGGCCATTTCGGTACTGCTGGCGAGCTATCCGGGATGGGGACCAATCGCGCTGACGGCCGCACTGTTGATCACCACCGCGCGGTTGGCGCACATTCCGCGCGGCGCGCTGCCGTCGGTACCGCGCTGGCTGTGGATCACCACCCTGCTCACCGGAGCGACGGCCGCGCTGGCCGGTGGGAGTCCGTTCGTCGACGTTGGCCCGTTCACGGTCGGGCTCGGCGGCCTGCTGGATGTTCTGCGGTTCGCGTTACTCACCGGCGTTCTGCTGGGCCTCGGCGGCATGGTTTCCTGGACCACCAAGGTTGCCGATGTGGCGCCAGCCGTCGCCGTCCTGGGCCGTCCGCTGCGGCTGGTGCGGATCCCCGTTGACGAGTGGGCGGTGGCAATCGCGTTGGCGATGCGGGCGTTTCCCATGCTTCTCGAGGAGTTCCGGATCCTCTACGCCGCGCGCCGGCTGCGGCCCAAGCCACCCCTGCCCCCTACCTGGCGGGGCCGTCTCCGTCATTGGGGAGGCAACGTCATCGATGTGCTGACCGCCGCGATCACGGTGGCGCTGCGACGCGCCGACGAGATGGGTGACGCGATCACCGCGCGGGGCGGCACCGGCCAAATCTCCGCGATGCCGTCTCGGCCTCAGCCCCGCGATTGGGTGGCTCTTTCGGTGGTAGCGCTGGTGTGTGGCGCGGCGCTGATCTCGGAACTCGTGCTCTTCCCCACGACGAGGTACTAGCGAAACCGCGAATACATTGCGGAACTGGGCAAGTGCTCCGATCACGCTTAGCGGCGCTCGGCGCGGCCCAGCACAGGCACGAATAGGACGAGGGAGGCGAGACGGTGGCTCGACCCGCGCACCCAAAGCGCGATCCCGAGGTCGCCGTCCTGGTGGTCGATGCTATTCCGAACCTCGTCGAACGACGGACTACGACGCTGGAGGGACACGGCTTTCAGGACTACACCGCCGCCGACGGGCCCGCCGCTCTGGATCGCGCCAGTGCGGCGCCGCCCGACGTGTCACCCGTTCTGCGGTCGCACAGGCGGGTTCGCGGTCGCAATCAGCGAAGCGCCTCGTTGAAAGGATGCGCTGAGTTGAGCGTGCCGGTGCTGGGACCAATGACGTCGGCGGGATTCGCCCACGGTTGGTACTTCCTCTTCTTGCTCGTGATTCTAGGGCTGGTCGGGTCCTATGCGGTCTTGCAAATTGCCCGGCAGCGGCGTGTTCTGCGGTTCGCAAACCTGGAGTTGCTAGAAAGCGTCGCACCCACACGGCCGACCCGCTGGGGGTACCTGCCAGCGATCCTTCTGGTGGCCGCTGTTGGCGCTGACCGTTTCGCCGGGACCGACCGATGACGTTCGGATACCGCGCAACCGCACCGTGGTGATGCTCGTGATTGACGTGTCGCAATCCATGCGCGCCACCGAACGTCCCGCCGAACCGGATGGCCGCCGCCCAGGATGCTGCAAAGCAGTTCGCGGATGACCTCACACCAGGCATCAACCTAGGACTGATTGCCTATGGCGGTACGGCCACCGTGTTGGTGGAACCCACCACCAACCGGGGC
>DATNFI010000154.1:0-36815 GCA_035606475.1 Mycobacterium sp.
CGGCGTACCCGACCGCGCCGGGGTAGCTCCGCGAACTCCGGGATGGCTTCGACACGCAGATACAGCGGGTTGACGAACCGGCGCGACGTCGGCAGATACGGCGAGGGCTCCATGGGGGAGGTCGGCCCAGCCGCGTGCAGCGGGTTGACCAGCACGTAGCCAGCCCCGTGCACCGACGCCGACCAGACCGCCAGGTCCACTAGGTCGGTCAAATCCCCGACGCCCCAGGACTGGCGGGACCGAACGCTATATAACTGTGTGGCCAGTCCCCAGCTGCGACGGGCGGCCAGGCGCTCGGGCACTCCCAGCCAGGCCGGCGTGATGATCACCGCGGCGTTGAACTCCTCGTCGCCGGAGCGCAGGTACGCGCGGTGATAGCCCAGCGGCAGATCGTCGGGCAACACGAAGCTTGCCTCGCCGATCCGACGTCCGTCCAGGTCGAACGGTGGGGTGAAGTTGTCGACCTGTCGTATCCCGGTGCGGACGCTGCCGTCCTCGAGCTGCAACCACACGTCGGCCGGCTGGCCGTGCGTCACGTGCACCCAGAAGGTCGTCTGGGTGCCGGCCTGCCCGAGGATGGTCGGCGGCAGCGCGCGCGACCAGTGCGCTTTCTCATGCGCGGCCCGCGCGATATTGCGTTTGGCCTCGTCGGCGGCGTCCACGCCGAGCGCGGCCAGTACTGCTATCAATGTGCCCTCAGCGACGTCGACTCGGCGGCCGCTCCAGTCTTGGTAAGCGGTCGAAATCCCGAATCGATCGGCGAGATCGACCAACGACGGCGCCATTTGGCTCATAGGAGACATCTTGCTTGTCGAGACGTCTGCGAGGCGAGCCGAGCCGAGTGTGCACCTCAGCGTCGCTTTCACGTCAAGTTCCGTTTGCTCGCGCCCGTACTATTCGCAGTGACGAAGCCGTCGAATCTTTCCACTACCAACTGGCAGGTGACAGCTCTGTGGCTCAAACCACACACGGCAGGGACGTGAACATCGCTCGCGCTCAAACGTTCGCATGGCGAGGTCGCGCGGGGTGCCCTACCGTTATCACTGTGAATCGTGGGACTACGGCATCTTCGGCCTTCGCGCACGGCTGGAGCGTGACCAAATATGGCCGGTGATCAGCAGCGGGGTTCGGGCTACGGCCTCGGACTATCTACCCGGACCCAGGTAACCGGCTACCAGTTCCTGGCCCGTCGTACCGCGATGGCGTTGACTCGCTGGCGGGTGCGGATGGAAATCGAACCCGGCCGGCGGCAGACCCTGGCCGTGGTGGCGTCGATATCGGCCGCCTTGGTCATCTGCCTGGGCGCCTTGCTGTACTCCTTCATCAACCCGTCCGGGGCGCTGAACGACACCCCGATCATCGCGGACCGCGATTCGGGCGCGCTGTACGTCCGGGTCGGCGACAAGCTCTACCCCGCACTGAACCTGGCGTCGGCGCGGCTGATCGCGGGCCGCGCGGACAACCCCCACAAGGTGCGGGCCAGCCAGATCGCGGAACAACCGCACGGGCCGCTGGTCGGCATCCCCGGAGCTCCGTCCGAGTTCGCCCCGACCAGCCCCGCGACGTCCTCGTGGCTGGTATGCGACTCGGTGACCCCGACGGCCGGCGTTGGTGCCCCGCCGGTGACCGTCACTGTGATCGATGGCAAGCCCGACCTGTCCAACCGGCGCCGCGTGCTCAACGGGTCCGACGCCGTGGTGCTCAGGTATGAGAAGGACACCTACGTGGTCCGGCAGGGGCGCCGGTCGCGCATCGACTCGGCCAACCGCGCGGTGTTGCTGCCACTGGGTTTGACCCCGGAGAACGTCAGCCAAGCGCACCCGATGAGCCGTGCGCTGTATGACTCGTTGCCCGTCGGCCCGGAATTGTCGGTGCCCCGAGTCCCGGGCGCCGGCCAACCGGCAGCATTCACCGGCGCACCCGGGCCGGTCGGAACCGTGATCGTGACACCGCAGATCAGTGGGCCCCAGCAGTATTCAGTGGTTCTGGCTGACGGCGTGCAGACGGTGAATCCGGTGGTCGCGCAGATTCTGCAGAACGCCGGAACCCCGGCAGGAAACTCGCCGATGGTCGTGGCCCCCGCGTCGCTGGCGAAGATGCCGGTCGTCACCGGGCTGGACCTGTCGGCGTATCCCGATGCCCCGCTCAGCCCGGTCGACCTGAAGGAAAACCCCGCGACGTGCTGGTGGTGGCAGAAGACCGCCGGTGAGGAGCGCGCTCGCATCCAGGTGATCTCCGGGCCGACGATCCCGGTGCCCAGCGGCTCGACCGACAAGATCGTGTCGCTGGTCAAAGCCGACTCCTCGGGCCGCGAAGCCGATCACGTCTACTTCGGCCCCGAGTACGGCAACTGGGTCTTTGTCACGGGCAACGACCCAGGATCGAGCACGTCCGAATCCCTGTGGTGGCTGACGAGTTCCGGTGCCCGCTTCGGCGTCGAGAACACTCGTGATTCCCGCTCCGCGCTAGGGCTGACGGCCCAGCCGTCACCGGCACCGTGGGTCGCGCTACGCCTGTTGGCGCCGGGTCCCGCACTGTCCCGCGCGGATGCGTTGGTGCGCCACGACACCCTTCCGACCGATATGAACCCCGCAGAGTTGGTGGTACCCAAGTGAAGCAAGGTTTCGCACGCCCAACGCCCGAGCGGGCGCCTGCCGTCAGGCCGGAGAACATCGTCCTTCCGACACCGCTGAGTGTCCCGCCGCCCGAAGGTAAGCCGTGGTGGCTGATCGTCGTCGGCGTACTGGTGGTCGGCCTGCTGGTCGGCATGGTCGGTATGACTGTGGCCAACGGCTCGCGGATGTTCCTGGGTGCCGGTTCGATCTTCCCGATCTTCATGATCGGTGGCGTCGCCATGATGATGTTCGGTGGCCGTTTCGGCGGCCAGCAGCAAATGAGCCGGCCGAAGCTGGACGCGATGCGCGCCCAGTTCATGCTGATGCTGGACATGCTCCGGGAGACCGCGAACGAGTCGGCCGACAGCATGGACGCCAACTACCGCTGGTTCCACCCGGAGCCCACGACGCTGGCCGCCGCGGTGGGCTCACCCAGGATGTGGGAGCGCAAACCGGACGGCAAGGACCTCAACTTCGGCGTGGCCCGCATCGGGGTGGGCATGACCCGTCCCGAGGTGACCTGGGGCGAGCCGCAGAACATGCCGACCGACATCGAGCTCGAACCGGTCACGGGTAAGGCATTGCAGGAATTCGGTCGCTACCAGAGCGTCGTCTACAACCTGCCGAAGATGATCTCGCTGCTGGTCGAGCCCTGGTACGCCCTGGTCGGGAACCGCGAGCAGACGCTGGGCGCCATGCGCGCGCTGATCTGCCAGCTGGCTTTCTCGCACGGGCCTGACCACCTGCAGATGATCGTGGTCACGTCCGACATGAGCAAGTGGGACTGGGTCAAGTGGCTGCCGCACTTCGGCGACCCGCGTCGCCGCGACGCGGCCGGCAACGCGCGGATGGTCTACGCATCGGTGCGCGAGTTCGCCGCCGACCAGGCCGAATTGTTTGCTGGCCGTGGGTCTTTCACACCCCGCCACGCGAGCTCGTCGGCGGAGACGCCGACGCCGCATCATGTGATCATCGCCGACGTCGACGACCCGCAGTGGGAGTACGTCATCAGCGTCGACGGCGTCGACGGTGTGACGTTCTTCGACCTGACCGGTTCCGCACTATGGACGGGCAACCCGGAGCGCGTGCTCAAGTTCACCGACGACGTTGGCGTGATCGAGGCGCTGCCTCGCGACCGCGACACCTGGATGGTGATCGACGACAACCGGTGGTTCTTCGCCCTCGCCGACAACGTCACCGAGGCCGAAGCCGAGCAGTTCGCACAGCGGGTGGCCCGGTGGCGGCTGGCCGAGGCCTACGAGGAGATCGGGCAGCGGGTCGCGCAGATCGGCGCTCGAGACATCTTGTCCTACTACGGAATTGACGACCCTTCGGAAATCGATTTCGAGACGCTGTGGAGCAGCCGCCGCGACGCGCTGACGAGCCGCTCGCGGCTGCGGATCCCGTTCGGAAACCGCTCCGACAACGGCGAACTGCTGTTCCTTGACATGAAGTCGCTCGACGAAGGCGGCGACGGACCGCACGGCGTTATGTCGGGAACGACCGGTTCCGGTAAGTCGACGCTGGTGCGTACCGTCCTCGAGTCGCTGATGCTGTCGCATCCGCCGGACGAGCTGCAGTTCGTCCTCGCCGACCTCAAGGGTGGGTCCGCGGTCAAGCCGTTCTCCGGCGTGCCGCACGTGTCGCGCATCATCACCGACCTCGAAGAAGACCAGGCGCTGATGGAGCGCTTCCTGGACTCGCTGTGGGGTGAGATCGCCCGTCGAAAAGCGGTCTGCGACAACGCCGGTGTCGACGACGCCAAGGAATACAACGAGATGCGCTCCCGGATGCGGGCCCGCGGTCAGGACATCCCGCCGCTGCCGATGCTGGTGGTCGTCATCGACGAGTTCTACGAGTGGTTCCGCATCATGCCGACCGCCGTCGACGTGCTGGACTCCATCGGCCGGCAGGGTCGCGCCTACTGGATCCACCTGATGATGGCCTCGCAGACCATCGAGAGCCGGGCCGAAAAGCTCATGGAGAACATGGGTTACCGGCTGGTGCTGAAGGCGCGTACCGCCGGCGCGGCGCAGGCGGCCGGTGTTCCCAACGCCGTCAACCTGCCCGCGCAGGCCGGTCTGGGCTACTTCCGTAAGAGCCTCGACGAGATCGTCCGGTTCCAGGCCGAGTTCCTGTGGCGCGACTACCGTCGCGGCGTCTCCCTCGATGACGACGGACCGGCGATGTTGACTCACTCCGTGGATTACATTCGGCCGCAACTGTTTACGACCGGGTTCACGCCGATCGAAGTCAGCGTCACCGGGCCGGACGACTTCGACGCCCTGACCAACGGTGACAGCGGCAGCGGTGAGCTCTTCCTCGGCAACGGCTCCGGCGAGACCCCGGAGGAAGAGGAAGAAGAAGAAGCGATCCGGACGCCGAAGGTCGGTACCGTGATCATCGACCAGCTCCGGCGGATCGACTTCGAGCCGTACCGGTTGTGGCAGCCGCCGCTGGACCAGCCGGTGTCGATCGAGGCCCTGGTCAATCGCTTCCTCGAGCACCCGTGGCAGGAGCAGTACGGCCAGACCACGGACCTGGTGTTCCCGGTCGGGATCATCGACCGGCCATTCAAGCACGACCAGCCGCCGTGGACGGTGGACACGTCTGGGCCTGGTGCCAACGTGCTGATCCTGGGTGCCGGTGGATCGGGCAAGACCACCGCGCTGCAGACGCTGATCACCTCGGCCGCGCTGACCCACACTCCCGAGCAGGTGCAGTTCTACGTGCTGGCGTACAGCAGCACCGCGCTGACCACGGTGGGCGCGCTGCCGCATGTCGGTGAGGTCGTCGGTCCGACCGACCCGTACGGCGTCCGCCGCACGGTGGCCGAGTTGCTGGCACTGCTGCGCGAGCGCAAGCACACATTCCTGGAGTACGACGTGCCGTCGATGGAGGTCTTCCGGCGACGCAAGTTCGGTGGGGAAGCTGGCCGCGTTCCCAACGACGGCTTCGGCGACATCTTCCTGGTGATCGACAACTACCGGGCGCTCGCCGAAGAGAACGAAGTGCTCATCGAGCAGGTCAACCAGATCATCAACCAGGGACCGTCGTTCGGGATCCACGTGATGGCCACGGCCGACCGCGAATCGGAGCTTCGGCCCCCGGTCCGCAGCGGTTTCGGATCGCGGATCGAGCTGCGGTTGGCTGCGGTCGAGGACGCCAAGCTGGTGCGCTCGCGATTCGCCAAGGATGTTCCGGTCAAGCCGGGCCGCGGCATGGTCGCGGTCAACTACGTGCGACTGGACAGCGATCCGCAATCCGGTTTGCACACCCTGGTGGCTCGTCCGGCCCTGGCCAACACGCCGGACAACGACTTCTCCTCCGAGAGCGTTGCGGCGGCGGTCAGCCAGGTCGCGGTCGGCCACGCACCGCCGGTGCGCAGGCTGCCCGCGAAGTTCGGCCTGGAGCAGGTGCGGGCGCTGGCACAGCAGGACCAGCGCCAGAACGTCGGCGTCGGCGGAATCGCTTGGGCCATCAACGAACTGGACCTGCAGCCGGTGTACCTCAACTTCGCCGAGAACGCGCACCTGATGGTGACGGGTCGACGCGAATGTGGCCGTACCACGACGTTGGCGACGATCATGGCCGAGATCGGACGGGTCTACGAGCCGGGAGCCAGCATCGCGCCGCCGACGTCACGTCCGTCGGCCCAGGTGTGGCTGGTCGACCCGCGTCGTCAGCTACTGACCACACTGGGCACCGACTACGTCGAGAAGTTCGCCTACAACCTCGACGGCGTCTCGGCGATGATGAACGAGCTGGGCGAGGTGCTGGCCCGTCGCGAGCCGCCGCCGGGATTGTCAGCCGAAGAGCTGCTGTCCCGCGCATGGTGGAGCGGGCCGGAGATCTTCCTGATCATCGACGACGTGCAGCAGCTGCCGCCGGGCTTCGATTCGCCGCTGCAGCGGGCCGCGCCCTGGGTGACCCGGGCCGCCGACGTCGGCCTGCACGTGATCGTCACCCGGACCTTCGGTGGATGGTCCTCGGCGGGCAGCGACCCGATGCTGCGGGCGCTGGCGCAGGCCAACGCGCCGTTGCTGGTGATGGACGCCGACCCCGACGAGGGCTTCATCCGCGGCAAGATGAAGGGTGGCCCGCTGCCCCGCGGTCGTGGTCTGCTGATGGCCGAGGACACCGGCGTGTTCGTCCAGGTCGCAGCCACGGATCTGCGCCGATAGCCAGATCGAAAAAGGTCCCCTCGCCCGTCTGGGCGGGGGGACCCTTTTTCGTGCGCAGGGGAGCGGGGAATCGCTGCCAAACATCTCATAGCCGGCGCATAGCTTCGCCAAGACTGCGGCCCATCATTCCTGGTTAACGTCTCTAACCAGTGACAGGTGGGGTCTGTGGCGAGGGGAGTGCCAGATGTCGTTTGTGAGTACGCAACCGGCCGAGTTGACGGCCGCGGCGGACAATCTGCAGGGCATCGGATCGACCATGACGGCGCAAAACGCCGCGGCGGCAGCTCCGACGACCGGCGTGATACCCGCTGCGGCAGACGAAGTTTCGGCCCTCACGGCGGCTCAGTTCGCCACCCACGCCGAGATGTACCAGGCCATCAGCGCTCAGGCCGCGGCGATCCACGAGATGTTCGTCAACACGCTGGGCGCCAGCGCCGGCTCGTATGCGGCCACCGAGGCCGCCAACGCGGCCGCGGCCGGGTAGGCGGTCTGCAGACGATGCTGGATTTCGCCGCCCTGCCGCCCGAGATCAACTCCGGCCGAATGTATACCGGTCCGGGCCCGGGCTCGATGCTGGCCGCCGCGACGGCTTGGCAGTCGCTGGCCGAGGAGCTGAATTCCGTTGCCGCAAGCTATGGTTCGATCCTCGCGACGCTGACCAGTGGCCCCTGGACGGGTGCTAGCTCGGCGTCGATGGTCGCGGCCGCGTCGCCCTACGTGACATGGCTCAGCGCCACCGGCGACCAGGCGCAGCAGGCTGCCGCGCAGGCCGCGGCCGCCGTCACCGCGTACGAAACCGCTTACGCTGCAACAGTTCCACCACCGTTGATCGCCGCAAATCGAAGCCTGCTGATGGCCCTGATCGCGACCAACATCCTGGGACAGAACACGCCGGCCATCATGTCCACCGAGGCTGTCTACGCCGAGATGTGGGCCCAGGATGCCTCCGCCATGTACGGATACGCCGGCGCCTCGGCCACCGCATCACAGGTCAGCCCGTTCACCTCACCACCTCAGACCACCAACCCGGGCGGACTGGCCGGCCAGGTGGCGGCCGCGGCCCAATCGGTGGGCACCTCCAGCGGGACCGACGTCGAGACGCTCATGTCGTCGGGCCCGCAGTTGATCTCCAGCACGCCGCAGGCTCTGCAAAGCCTGTCGTCGCCGCAGGCTCTGAGTGGCCTGGCGACTACCGCGACCGACACGTCATCCTCATCGTCGTCGTCGATGTCGCTGCTCAACGAACTCAGCACGCCGTTGCGGATGGCGACGATGCCGATGAGCATGCTGTCCAGACTGTTCACGGCGGGCAGCACGGCCACCGCCGCGAAAGCGGCGACGACTGCCGCCAACGAGCTGGGGGCTGCCCAGTCCGCCGGAATCGGTGCTGGCACTGGCACATTGACGTTGTCGGGCTTGGGCGGGCTGGGCCAGAGCATGCCGGCTGTCTCCGCCGGCATGGGCCAGGCGACGACCGCGGGTGCGTTGTCGGTGCCGACCGCGTGGACGGGTGCGGCGCCCGCGGCAACGCCGTTCGGCGGGGCCGGCGCCGTTTCGGCGGTCCAGGCCGGAGCGCACACGGGGATGCCGCCGCTGATGCCGATTACGGCGATGGGCGGACGCCAGGGCGCCCAGACACCGACCCGATTCGAGCTCCGTCCGACCGTGATCCCGTTCACACCGGCCGCCGGATAGCGGCCACCGGGTGGCGCGGAACCGAACATCAACTGAACAACAGTTGATCGTGGATGAACACTGCTTGATGAGTAATGAATTGTCGGCGTCGTCGTCGCGGATCGCCCGCGCGGCCATCTAATGTCTCAGCCAGCGACTGTTCAGTGATGAGCACGGGCGCTCAATGTTGTTGACGCTAAGGGTTACCGAGGAAAGAAAGCGCATTTCGACTGTGGCCACACACCGTGTTCGGCACATCGATATCGATCGGGCGGTCGGTCAGGACCCGCCGATTGCTGACCAGTTCATGACAATGCCGCACGCCGCCGCTGCCGTGCGGGGGATGACGGGCAGACGCAATCTTGGCTCGCTGACGGAGGATTCTTGTGCTTGATTTCGCCCTGTTGCCGCCTGAGGTCAATTCGGGTCGGATGTATTCGGGTCCCGGACCCGGGCCGCTGTTGGCGGCATCTGAGGCCTGGGATGGTCTGGCCGCGGAGTTGGGCTTTGCGGCCACTGGATATGGGGCCGCGCTAGCGGAGCTGACGAGCAACACCTGGGTAGGCCCGACGTCGGTGGCGATGATGTCCGCCGCCACGCCCTACATCAGCTGGTTGACCTCAACCAGTGCGCAAGCCGAGGAGACCGCAAACCACGCTCGCGCGGCCGCCGCCGCATACGAGGCGGCGTTCGCGATGACGGTGCCGCCACCGGCGATCGCGGCCAATCGCGCGCTGTTGGCCGCTCTGGTGGCTACCAACTTCTTTGGGCAGAACACCCCCGCGATCATGATGACCGAAGCCATGTACGCCGAAATGTGGGCACAGGACGCCGCTGCCATGTACGGCTACGCGGGCTCCTCGGCGGCGGCCATGCAGGTGACGCCGTTCGTGGAACCCCCGAAGACGACCACCGATAACGGGGCGAGCAGCCAGGCTGACGCGGTTGCCAAGGCTGCCGCTGAGCCGGCCGGCCAAGCCGCGACGGTGGCGCAGAACGCGCTGTCGTCGACGCCCACCACGACCACGCAGACGGCCGCAAGCACCGCTCAGACGGCCGCGAGCACCGCGCTGCCCGCGGCGGCCCCCCCGAATACGTTGGTCGGTTGGCTCGAGCAGCTTTACCAAAACACCGTCACCAACCTCGGTCAAGGCGGCTGGGGCGTGGGCCTGACGAACGCCAACCTGAACTCGATGCGGCAGATGCTCCAGGCCTACTTCGCGGTCGGTCTCGGAAACTTCGGCTGGGGCTATGGCCAGCAGTTGGCGACCTCCCAGCAGCTGACGGCACTGCTCAACCCGACTGGTGCCTTCGGTCCGGGACTCGGCGGCCTGGGCGCCGCCCTAGGCAACGGCACTGCAGGCGTAAGCGGCGCACCGTTTACGGCCAGCAGTGTGTCGGCCAGTATGGGCGAGGCGAACGCTCTCGGGCGGCTGTCGGTGCCCGCGAGTTGGCAAGCGGCGGGGCCCTCGGAGACGGTAGAGGCCCGGTTGGCCAGCGCGGTACGCCCTGTCGCACCGCAGTCGAATGGAATGCTCGGCGGTGTTCCGATGGCAAGCAACGCCGGGATAGGCGGAAGCCGCAGCGCCGGCTACACCGTGAAATACGGGGTCCGGCACTCTGTGATGCCCAGACCGCCCGTAGGCGGATAACGGGCTACGGACCCCACGCGGCGGCGGCCAAACACTCACGGGTGCACCCATCGCCGATTGCGGGGATCGCGATACTGGCGCCAAAGGCATTGCATTTCCTCGTGATTGAGTCAGGACCGCAATGTCGCTTTGAGCCGCGTGCCGTCCTCCGACCCGAGAAGAGGGGGACTCCCCGCGTGATGGATCGAAAGTTCTTGTGGCGGAAGCCCGTTCGCGCGATCGTCATGACAACCAGGCCTAGTCGCGCGGCAGCCTAGACGGCGATCGAGCGGCCGAGCCCACACCGCCCGCCAGTTGCCGGTCAAAATTGCTGCATTACCGCAGGTGAAAGGTTTGTCGAACTCGAGATGAACAGCCGATATCCGGGGGTGAATACTGGCCGTCCAGGCGTGAACAGTTAGTTCGGCAGCGGCGTTATTCGCGCGTGACCATCTACTCTTTCAACCGAACGACCTTGCCCAAGGTCGTAGATGCGCACGGTTACTAAGGAGGAGACCGGATGTCGTTCGTGACCACACAGCCGGAAGCACTTTCGGCAGCGGCCACAAGTCTGCAGGGGATCGGCTCGGGACTGAACGCTCAGAACGCCGCTGCGGCGGCGCCCACCACCGGAGTGGTTCCCGCTGCCGCCGATGAGGTTTCGGCTCTGACGGCGGCTCAGTTCGTCGCTCACGCGCAGCTGTACCAGGCCGTGAGCCAGCAGGCTGCGGCCATCCACGAAATGTTCGTCAACACGTTGGGCACCAGCGCCGGTTCCTACGCAGCCACCGAGGCCGCCAACGCGGCTGCGGCCGGCTAGGAGGCTTCCATGGTCGATTTCGGAGCGCTACCACCTGAGATCAACTCGGCCCGGATGTACATGGGTCCGGGGTCGTCGTCGTTGCAGACTGCTGCATCGGCATGGAACGGCATCGCCGCCGAGCTTCAGTCGGCTGCCCAGGGCTACGAGACAGTGATCACGCAGCTCGCAACCGACACGTGGAACGGCCCCGCCTCGGCGGCGATGACCAGTGCGGCTCAGCCATACGTGACCTGGATGCAGGAGACAGCCGCGCAGGCCGAGCAGGCTGCGACCCAGGCCCGCACCGCTGCCGCGGCATACGAGCAGGCGTTCGCCGCGACGGTACCGCCGCCGCTCATCGCGGCCAATCGTGCTGAGACGGCAGCGGCGACGCAGGCCAACGTCTTCGGGCAGTACACCCCGTTGATCGCACAGCTCGAGGCGCAGTACGGACAGATGTGGGCGCAGGACGCTGCGGCGATGTACGGCTATGCGGGCCAATCGGCGGCGGCCACCAAGGTGACCCCGTTTGCCACGCCGGCCGCGACCACCAACCCCGCCGGCACGGCGGGTCAAGGCGCCGCGGTCAGTGCGGCCACCGGCAACTCGGCGGCGTCGAGCACCCAGAGCCTGCTGTCACAACTGACCTCCGCGACGCCGAGTTCGCTGCAAAACCTCGCGACGCCGGCGGCCACCTCGGCGGCCACCACGACAACGCCGTTTCAAGATCTGTTCGCCTTGATCTTCGGGACGACCGTCTTGCCCACGAACATGTCGGCATTGGTCACCGACTACTCGCCGTACGCCAGCTTGTTCTACAACACTGAGGGTCTGCCTTACTTCAGCGTTGGTATGGGCAACTTCGGCATTCAGATGGCGAAGAGCGCGGGAATGCTGGGCGGCGCTGCCCCCGCTGCTGCAGCCCCAGCACTCCACGGCTTGGGCGGCCTCGGTGCCGGGCTGGGCAGTGGTGCAGCCGGCGCGGGCGCGCACGCAGTGTCCGCCGTTTCGGGCGGTGCCGGTTCGGTCGGCAAACTGGCGGTGCCGGCGTCGTGGATTGGTGGGACTCCGCAGGCGGCCGCACCAGGAGTGCAGCTGGTTAGCAACGTCAGCGCTGCGCCGGAGGCCGCAGCCGGCGGTGGGAACCTGATGGGCGGCATGCCGCTAGCGGGTACAAGAGCCGGCTTCGGCAACGGCTTGGGCCCGCGCTACGGGTTCAAACCCACCGTGATGGGCCGGCCTCCGATCGGCGGCTAGAGCCGAATAGCTTTGCACCACTTGGGGTGTCACGTCTCGGCGTGGCACCCCAAGTGGTGTTGGGAGGCAAGGCCCGAATTTCCGTGTATCGGGCGGCATCCACCTGCCGAGCATCGACAGTTACCATCGGCCTGCGGCAACGAGGGTTCCCACCGAATCGAGGATCCGATGAGTGACAACTCCAAGAGGCCGACCCACCCACTGATCGGGTTCGTCACCCGTGATAATCCACCGCAGATTGCCCCGGCTCCGATTAGCCGGGCATGGATGTCACAGATGTCGGAGACGCGTAAAGGTTGGCCAAATCGGTGTTTGCCGATGCTCATCGCCAACCAAAGCGGCTGGGAGCTCCGCAATCGGTGCGCATTCACCGCCACGTGGAGCGGTCAGGAAGATGGCGTGGACGTGAGCGTCGTACCCGATAAGCGCGACACCGCTCAGTTCCTGCCGGTCAGCCATTTCGGTAACGGCATCCTGACCTGGCACCTGCCGATACTGTTTCGCACCCCGCCGGGCTATAACCTGTTGGTCCGCGGGCCGGCGAACTATCCGAAGGACGCCGTATCTCCATTAGAGGGCGTAGTCGAAACCGACTGGGCCAGCGCTAGTTTCAGCATGAGCTGGAAATTCACCCGCAAACTGATGCCAGTCCGATTCGAGGTCGACGAGCCTATCTGCATGATCGTCCCGCAACGCCGAGCCGAACTTGAAGACTTCGCACCCGAACTCAGGCGCATCGACTCTGACGAAGATCTGCATCGCAAGCATCAGTCCTTCCTTCGCCCACGTGACATGGAAGGGCAGGCCCAGGCGGCGGCGGCCGTCGCCGCCGGAGAGTCAGTGCAGTGGCAAGCCGACTACACGCGGGGCCGACATACCGACGGTGAGGCCGGAGCAGCCGATCACCAGACTCGCCGTCATCTTCGGTCATTCGTTGAGGTACCAGACGACAAACAGCAATAAGACCGTGGCCCGCCCGTCGCCCTCGGGGCGAGGTGAATCGGGGACGTCGCAATCATGACTCAAACATGAACAGTTGGGGCGTATTCGGAAGCACGCGAGAGGCGTGGTGGCGCAGGTTTCCGAAAGGTGAACAATCGGGGCCGAGGGCAGGAGGGATTCGTGGCCAAACACGCCGAGGCACCCGGTCCGCTGGCCGTGTCATCGAAACCCCGAGACACCGCCCGCACGCTCCCGAGGAGAATTGCCGGCTCGCCAGCGTTCATTGCATCAAACGTGTTGTCGCGCGGACCCACTCAGCCTGCCGAGATAGCGCAGGCGCGGGTATTCGAGCGGCTGCTACAAGCCGAGTGTGCCGAATTACGGGACCTTGCGCGCCGCGTTGGACGTGACGATTCCGGGCCGTCTGGGGAGCTGAGGCAGATCCGCGCACGGCTCGACGAAGTCGACGGTCTGCTGAGGGCGTTGCAAGGGCGCTTCCCGCAGTCCGCGCCAAACGGCGGTCGTTAGCCAGCGCGACTAGACGGCTTCCAATCAGTCCTCGTCCAGGATCAGTGCCATCTCGGGACAGGACGCCACCCCGTCGCGAGTTACCTGCGCGTTCTCCGGCGCCACCTCGTGTTCTTCGAGGATGGAGTAGCCAGAATCATCGATCGGGAAAATTTCGGGGTCGACCGCGTAGCACTGGGCGTGGCCAACGCATCTCGACTGTTCGACACGAACCTTCACAATGCCGATTCTAAAGACATGTCGACCGTCGTCGCTCCATTCGGCACCCGCTAGCGCGGCGACGACACCACCGAACTCCGGCGGGCCGCATACCATGTCTACCGTCGCCCGTCCGCCACGGCGCCGGCGACGACGAGCCAACCTGCAACGAAAGATCACGTGCATGAGCACCATTGATGAAAGCCTGTACGGCACCGGCTTTCACCTTCCGCGGCTGGATTACTACTCCCTGCCGATGGCGGTTGATCGTGGCGCCGGGTGGAAGGTTCTGCGCGACGCCGGACCGGTGGTCTTCATGAACGGCTACTACTACCTCACCCGCCGTGAGGACGTGCTGGCAGCGTTGCGCAGTCCCAACGTTTTTTCCGCTCGACTGGCGCTGCAACCGCCGGGAAGCCCAATCCCGGTGATCCCGTTGGGATTCGACCCGCCCGAGCACACTCGATACCGGAAGATCCTGCAGCCGTTTTTCAGCCCGCACGGGTTGGCTAAGTCGCGACCGGTGCTGGTTCGCCACGCCGCCGACATGATCGACGCCATGGCCAGCGGTGGCGAGTGCGAGGTGATGAGAGATCTGGCGAGGACATATCCCTACCAGGTATTTCTGGACCTGTACGGTCTGCCGTTGGAGGACCGCGACCGGATAATCGCCTGGAAAAACGCAGTGCTCTCCGACGACCCGTACGCCACTCAGGCGGACATCGCCGCGGCGGCGCACGCGATGTATCAATACCTGATGGACGCGATCCAACAGCGCCGGGAGAACCCGGGCTCGGACATGTTGTCTACCGTGATGCACAGTGACGGCCACTTCACCGACATCGAACTGCTGGGTATGAGCCATCTTCTGATCCTGGCGGGGCTGGACACCGTGACTGCGGCGATCGGCTTTGCCCTGCTCGAGTTGGCGCGCAGACCGCAGTTGCGCGAACAGCTCCGCGATAACCCCAGGCAGATCAGGGTTTTCATCGAAGAGATCGTGCGCCTGGAGCCGTCGGCGCCGGTGGCGCCTCGGGTCCTGACCGAGACCGTCGTGGTCGGTGGCATGACGTTGCCCGCGGGCTCATCGGTGTTTTTGTGCATGGCCTTGATCAACCGGGACGGCAGCGATGCGATCTCGACCGACGAACTCACCATGGACGGTAAGGTGCACCGGCACTGGGGATTTGGTGGCGGCCCGCACCGCTGCCTGGGTTCCCATCTGGCGCGCATGGAGCTGACCGTGATTGTCGACGAGTGGCTCAAGAGAATTCCCGAATTTGCATTGGCGCCTGACTACGAGCCCGAAATCAAATTCCCCAGCAAGACGTTCGCGCTCAAGGAATTGCCGCTGCGTCTCGGCTGAGCCACGCCGCTCACCGGCAGGCGAACGGCGTGACTTCCGGTCACGGCCGCCGCGCGCAGGTGCGGACGTTATCCGCGGTTAGATTTTTTCGCCTGGCTGGGGGTCGCGACCGCCACGACTCTGCGACCGTGACCGCGCCGTCGTCAAAGCGCGCCGACCAGAGCCCGGGCAAGGGCAATGCATTTGAGCACTTCAGGGACACCTGGGGGGACTGAGCCGGCTTCGCGGAGGCGCGCTCGTTACCCCACTGTTACCGCAGATGAACAGTTGTTGCCAGCGGGTGAACAGTTGCAAACACCCAGCGTCGCCCCCAGCACAGAGCTTTGCGCGCGTCTATTCTCATCCACGAACAGATCGCTTGATTAGACACAGGAGGGATCCCGGAATGTCGTTCGTGACCACACAGCCGGAGGCACTATCGGCTGCGGCCACCAGCCTTCAGGGAATCGGTTCAGCTCTCAACGCCCAGAACACTGCTGCAGCGGCGCCGACGACGGGCGTGGTTCCCGCCGCAGCCGACGAAGTTTCGGCCCTGACCGCCGCTCAATTCGCCGCTCACGCACAGCTCTACCAGGCAGTGAGCGCCCAGGCCGCGGCCATCCACGAAGCGTTCGTCAACACGTTGGGCACCAGCGCCGGTTCCTACGCGGCCACCGAGGCCGCCAACGCAGCCGCCGCAGGCTGAGTGCCACCTATGAAGACCATCCCACTGTGGCTCCACACACGGTGGCAGCCAGCAAGCGGGGAAGGGGGGACCAGCCGTGTGTTTCAAGTCGGCGGTTACCTCCGGTAACCGGTCCGACTACCACGTTTATCGCAGTCAATCACCACTCAAGCAAGGAGAAAGTTAAGTGCCTACGCGTTTTATGACCGACCCGCACGAGATGCGGGCGATGGCGGGCCGTTTCGACGTGCACGCGCAGACCGTTGAGGACGAGGCCCGCAAGATGTGGGCGTCGAGCCAGAACATCGCCGGCGCCGGCTGGAGCGGCACTGCTCAGGCCACCTCGTACGACACCATGGGTCAGATGAACACCGCGTTTCGCAACATCGTCAACATGCTGCACGGTGTCCGGGACGGCTTGATCCGCGACGCCAACAACTACGAGGCCCAAGAGCAGGGTTCTCAGCAGATCTTGAGCAGCTAGCTCGCTGACCAGCGTAAGCTTTCACACACAGGAGGACAGATAAATGTCGATTAGCTACCAGTTCGGTGATGTCGACGCCCACGGCGCGTTGATCCGTGCCCAGGCCGCTTCGCTGGAAGCCGAGCACCAGAGCATCGTGCGCGATGTCCTGGCCGCCGGTGACTTCTGGGGTGGCTCGGGTTCCGTGGCTTGCCAGGAGTTCATCACCCAGTTGGGTCGGAACTTCCAGGTGATCTACGAGCAGGCTAACTCCCACGGCCAGAAGGTACAGACGGCAGGCAACAACATGTCGTCGACCGACTCCGCTGTGGGCTCAAGCTGGGCCTGACAATCAGCACAGGGCGCGGCAGCACACCGATTCAGGTGTGCTGCCGCGTCGTGCGATAGCCGAAGAACATCTACCCGAGAGAAGCGAATGGATCAGAGCACACGCACCGACATCACCGTCAATGTCGAGGGTTTCTGGATGTTGCAAGCGTTGCTGGACATTCGCCACGTAGCACCCGAATTGCGATGTCGACCATTCGTCTCCACGGATTCCATGGACTGGCTCAACGAGCATCCGGGCATGGCGGTCATGCGCGAACAGGGCATTGTCGAGGGCGAGACGGTTAACGAGGCGGTAGCCGCCCGAATGCGCGTCCTCGCCGCGCCCGATCTTGAAATCGTCGCGCTGTTGTCGCGCGGCAAATTGCTCTACGGCGTCAAGGAAAAAGAAGAGGGTGGCGCCGAGGAGCAAGTGGGCTCGCGCGACATCCCCGACAACGAATTTCGCGTGCTGTTGGCGCGTCGCGGTCAGCACTGGGTTTCGGCCGTCCGGGTCGGCGACGAGATCACCGTCGACGATGTCGCGATCGCCGACACCACCTCTATCGCGACCCTGGTCTTCGATGCGCTGGAGTCGATTCACCACGCCGAGCCGGCCGCCATTAACGCGGTCAACGTGCCGCTCGAAGAAATGCTTGAAATCACGAAAGCCTGGCAGAGTTCCGGGTTTAACGTCTTCTCCGGCGGGGACCTGCGCCGGCTGGGTATCAGCGCAGCGACCGTGGCCGCTCTCGGTCAGGCGTTGTCGGACCCGGCCGCCGAAGCTGCGGTCTACGCCAGGCAATACCGCGACGACGACAAGGCGCCGAGCGCCTCGGTGCTCTCCCTGAAGGACGGCTCAGGCGGCCGGATCGCGATGTACCAGCAGGCCCGCACGGCAGGTTCGAACGAGGCGTGGCTCGCGATCTGCCCGGCAACCCCGCAGTTGGTACAGGTCGGCGTGAAGACCGTCTTGGAAACGCTTCCCTACGGAGAGTGGAAAACGCACAGCAGAGTTTAACTGATTGTTACGCAGATACCGTGCACGCCAAGGATTTTCGATGCAGCATTTAGCGAAGATGCGGATGCCGCGAAATCCTTTTAGAATCTGCTCAACAATTGCGACGCGACGTCGTAATTCCAAATAGCGAGGCAAGACACATGGACCCACAATTCGTCGACAAAGGGGTGTACCGATGACCGCAGTAGCCGAGGCGTCACAGCCTGGCGCAGAGCTAGTTTCGTCGCCTCAGTCGGCCGTGATCGGCATCATCGCCGGCGAGGGCGTGCAGATCGGTGTCCTGCTGGACGCCAACGCCCCGGTTTCGGTGATGGTCGATCCGCTGCTGAAGGTCATCAACGTCCGACTGCGGGAACTGGGCCTCGCGGCGCTGGAAGCCAAGCAGCGCGGACGATGGGCACTCTGCCTGGTCGACGGCACCCCGTTGCGGGCCACCCAGTCGCTCACCGAGCAGGACGTCTACGACGGCGACCGGCTGTGGCTGCGCTTCGTCGAGGACACCGAGCACCGCTCACAGGTCATTGAGCACATCTCGACGGCCGTCTCGGTCAACCTGAGCAAGCGGTTCTCGTCGATCAACCCGTCGGTGGCCATCCAGGTCGGGGCGGCGATGGTCGGCAGCGGGGTTCTACTGGCCTCGCTGCTGCTGAGCTGGTTCCGCTACAAGCACGACTCCTGGATTCCGGCGCCGTACGCCTTCGTGATCGCGGTGCTCGTGTGCGCCGTCGCGCTGCTGATCCTGAACCGCGCGCACACCCCGCAGAACCGTCGCGCCGGCGACATGCTGCTGTGGAGCGGCGTCGCGCCACTTGCGGTCGCCGCCGCGTCCGCCCCTCCCGGACCGGTCGGCTCACCCCACGCGGTCATGGCTTTCGCAGTCACCACCGTCGCAGCGATGATGATCATGCGTTTCACCGGCCGTCGCTTGGCCACTGGGACCGCGATCGTCACGGTGTCGCTGATCGCGACCATCGCGAGCCTGTGCCGGATGGCGTTCGACACCGGCGCGGTGACCCTGCTGACCACCATTCTGCTGATCTGCGTGTTCGGCTACCACAGCGCACCGGCGATGTCGCGCTGGTTGTCCGGTATCCGGCTGCCGGTCTTCCCGTCGGCCACCAGCCGCTGGGTGTTCGAGGCTCGGCCGGACCTGCCGACCACCGTCACCCATGGCGTTGACGGCGGCCGCCCGACCCTGGCCGGCCCGGAGTCCATCCAAGACGTCGTCTTGCGGGCCGAGCGCGCGCGGTCGTTCCTGACCGGCCTGCTGGTTGGCTTCGGCGTGCTGACCATCTTCTCGCTGGCCGGCGTGTCCGACCCGCGCACTGCCAACCGCTGGCTGCCGCTGCTGCTGGTCGCCAGCACGGCGGGCTTCCTGATGCTGCGCGGACGCTCCTACGTAGACCGTTGGCAGGCAATCATTCTCGCGGTGACGTCGGTCCTGATCGTCGGCGCGGTCATCGTCCGCTACTCGCTGGTGCTGTCCTCGACTGCCTCGATCTCGGTGACCGCCGGTCTCGCGGTGCTCCTGCCCGCGGCGGGTCTGACAGCTGCGGCGACCGTGCCCAACACCATCTACAGCCCGCTGTTCCGCAAGCTCGTGGAATGGGTCGAGTACCTCTGCCTGATGCCAATCTTCCCGCTGGCATTGTGGTTGATGAATGTCTATGCCGCGATCCGTTACCGGTAGACGACTGCGGCCGCTTCGTGCGGCCGCAGTCGCGGCCTCCACTCTGATCGTCGCCTCGGTCGCGTTGCCAGGATCACCGGCCTACGCGATCAACCCGCCTGGTATCGACCCGGCCGCGACACCCCCGGACAGTGCGCCGGGCCCCGGCCAGGCGATGAAGCAAAACTCATACTGCACCGAGGTTGGGGTCTTGCCGGGCAGCGACTTTCGGATTCAGCCCAAGTACATGGACATGCTCAACCTGAACGAGGCCTGGAAGTTCGGGCGTGGCGCCGGGGTGAAGGTCGCCGTGATCGACACCGGCGTCACACCGCACCCCCGGTTGCCGCACCTGATCCCGGGTGGCGACTACGTGATGGGTGGCGGAGACGGGCTGTCCGACTGCGACGCACACGGAACGCTGGTGGCGTCGATGATCGCGGCTTCGCCTGGGACCGCAGGGATTCCGGAAGCACCCGGGCCGCGCCGACCACCGCCGGTGCCGACCCGAGAACCACCGCCGCCGGCACCACCACCCCAGACGATCAGCGTGGCTCCGCCGCCGCCGCAGACCATCACCATGGTTCCGGCGCCACCCGCGTCGCCGTCGGAGGAAGCTCCGGCATGTCCATGGTGCCCGCCGGGGGCACCCAAGGCTCCCGCGGGGGCGCCAGCCCCCGGAGGTGCGGCGGCTCCCGGAGCCGCCAACCACGACCACGGCAACGTGGTGCTGCCCGGCTATTCCGGCCGCAAGCACGGCCAGGTCCTGTCGGTCGACTACCCGCGGCCGGCCGCGCCGCCCCGGCCGTTGGACCCACCACCAGCGCCGGCACCGAGTGACGCCTACAGCGGTATAGCCCCAGATGTCGACATCATCTCAATCCGCCAATCCAGCCAGGCTTTTGGGCTCAAGGACGCTTACACCGGTGACGAGGACCCGCAGACGCGGCAGAAGCGGGACAACATCTTCACCATGGCGCGCGCGATCGTGCATGCCGCGAACATGGGCGCCCAGGTGATCAACATCTCGCAGGTGATGTGCATGAGCGCGCGCAGCCTCATCGACGCCCCTGACCTGGGTGCCGCGGTGCGTTACGCCGCGGTCGAGAAGGATGCCGTGATCGTCGCGGCCGCAGGTGACACCAGCCAGCGCGATTGCAAAGAGAACCCGCTGGTTGATCCGTTGCACCCCAACGACTCTCGCGATTGGAACGGTGTGACCACCGTGGTGACCCCGTCCTGGTACAGCGATTATGTCTTGACCGTCGGCGCGGTAGACGCCTCTGGCGCGCCGATGGACAAGCTGAGCGTCGCCGGGCCGTGGGTGGGGATAGCGGCGCCCGGTACCGACGTGGTCGGGCTCTCGCCGCGAGATGACAATCTGATCAACGCAATTGATGGTCCGGACAACACTTTGTTGGTGCCGGCCGGGACGAGCTTCTCGACCGCGATTGTGTCCGGTGTGGCGGCCCTGGTGCGGGCCAAGTACCCGAATCTGTCCGCGCATCAGATCATCGATCGGCTGATTCGCACTGCGCGGGCACCTGCTCGCGGGGTCGACAACCAGATCGGCCACGGGGTCGTCGACCCGGTTGCCGCCCTGACCTGGGATGTGCCCGAAGGCTCTATCCTGCCGAAGGATTCAGCAAAGCCGCTGAAGCTGCCGCCGCCTCCGCCTCCGCGCAACATGACGCCGGTGTGGGTCGCGGCCGGCGGCCTCGGTGGTGCGTTGGTGCTCGCCGGTCTCGTCTTCGGCGGAGCCGTCTTGATGAGAAAAACAGCAGGGAGACAGGAATGAAGGCGCAACGCGAGTACGGGCTGTCGCTTTCGTGGGCGCGGGTCACCACGGTGTTCCTGATTGACGTTGCGCTACTGGTGATTGCGAGCCATCTGCCCGACTCGTGGCAGGCCGGTCGCAACCTCTGCTTCTGGATCGGGGTCGGCCTCGCCGTCTTCGTCACCGCGGTCGCCCTGCTGACCAACGGGGGAGTGCCGGTGTCGTCGGCGCCGATCGCGCGAGTCCGGAACTGGTACGCCGACCCCGAGGCGCTGACCGTTGGCTGCACCCCGGCCACCGATCATCGTCGTCAGTTCAGCCGCGAAACGGTCGGAATCCGCGAGTACGACGACCAGTTGGTCGCCGTGATCGCCGTCGACGGCACGGGTGAAGCCGGCCGGCACCGCCACCGTGACGGCTCGACGAGCATTCCGCTGGAAGCGGTGGTCACCTCGCTGCGTCAATTCGACGTGCGTCTCGACAGCGTCGACATCGTCTCAGTCGGAACGCGCCAGGGGATCAATGGCGTTCAGTCAGCGGTCAGCGACGACTTCGGCAGCGGTCGCGATCGACCCCCGATCGACGAGCGCAAGACCTGGCTGGTGCTGCGGATGGACCCGCTGCACAACGTGAGCGCCGTCGCGGCCCGTGATTCGGTGGCCTGCACCCTGGCCGCCGCCGCCGAGCGCCTGGCCCACGACTTGGATGGACGCAGCTGCGCGGCCAAGCCACTGACCGCAGACGAGATCGCCGAGGTCGACGATGCCGTTCTCGCCGGGCTGCAGCCGGCTCACGTCCGCCCGTTCTGGCGCTACCTGAAGACCCCGGACGGCTTCGTCACCAGTTTCTGGGTGTCGCCCGGCGACATCACCAGCGAGACGCTCGAGGAGCTGTGGCTCACCGACGCCGACGTCACCGTGATGACAATTCGCATCATCGCGGAGGGCCACGAGGCCGACGTGTCGGTGTGGGTGCGCTACCACAGCCACCAGCGCCTGCGTAAGGAGGCCTTCAGCGGCTTGAACCGGCTCACCGGGCGCCAGCTCGGTGCGGTGTCCGCGAGTCTCCCGGCGCCGACGTCGCGGCGGCCGCTGCCGATGCCGAGCCGCACGTTGACCCGCAGCGAGGACATTCTGGTTCCGGTTGGTGCCACGGCGGGGGCGCAGGCGAACGGCGCCTAAGCCTTACGATGACAGGATGACGCGACCGCAGCCCACCGCGACGGACTCCCGCAACGCGATGGTCGCGGGGCTCCTAGCATCCGGCATTTCGGTCAACGGGCTTCAGCCCAGCCACAATCCGCAGGTGGCCCTGCGCATGTTCACGACGGCCACCAGTCTCGACCCGGAGATGTGCGACGCCTGGCTGGCGCGGCTGCTGGCTGGCGACCAGAGCATCGAAGTGCTCAGCGGCGCATGGAAATCCGTCAAGAGCTTCGGCTGGGAGGTCCGCCGGCTGGGCTTGACGGAGTTGGAATTCCGCCCTGAGGTTTCCGACGGGATGTTCCTGAAGCTCGCGGTTACCAGCGTGGAGTCGCTGGCCGCCGGCTACGCTGCCGCCCTCACCGAGACGAAGCGGTACGCCGAAGCGGCCGAGCTGCTGGATTCGATCACGCCGCGGCACGGCTCCGACGAGGAACTGATCAAGTATGTACGCGGGCTGCTCTATTTCCGCACCGGCCGCTGGCCGGACGTGCTCGTCCAGTTCCCGCCGGGGGCCGGTTGGCGTCACCCCGAGTTGAAAGCCGCCGGTGCGGCGATGGCAACCACCGCGCTCGCTTCTCTCGGTGTGTTCGAAGAGGCGACCCGGCGCGCCCAGGAAGCGATCGAGGGCGACCGAGTGCCCAGCGCCGCCAACGTCGCGATGTACACCCAGGGGATGTGCTTCCGGCACCTGGGCCGCGAAGAAGAAGCAATCGAGAGCCTGCGCCGGGTGTACTCCCGCGACGCGAAGTTCACGCCGGCCCGCGAAGCGCTGGACAACCCGAGCTTTCGGCTGGTGCTCACCGACCCGGAAACCATTGAGGCACGCACGGATCCGTGGGATGCGGGCAGTGCACCGACCCGTGAGCAGGCCGAGGCGGCCCGGCACGCCGAGATGGCCAAGAAGTACTTGGACGAAGGGGATGCTGAGCTCAACGCGATGCTCGGCATGGAAGCGGCCAAGCGGGAAATCAAGCTGATCAAGTCCACCACGAAGGTGAACCTGGCCCGCGCAAAGATGGGCCTGCCAGTCCCGGTGACGTCGCGCCACACGTTGTTGTTGGGCCCGCCCGGTACCGGCAAAACGTCTGTGGCACGGGCGTTTTCGAAGCAATTGTGCGGCTTGACCGTGCTGCGTAAGCCGCTGGTGGTGGAGACCAGCCGAGCGAAGCTGTTGGGCCGCTACATGGCGGACGCGGAGAAGAACACCGAGGAAATGCTCGAGGAGGCGCTCGGCGGGGCGGTCTTTTTCGACGAGATGCACAACCTGCACGAGAGTGGCTACTCCACAGGTGACGCGTACGGTAACGCGATCATCAACACCCTGCTGCTCTACATGGAGAACCATCGCGACGAACTGGTGGTCTTCGGGGCCGGGTACGCCAAGGCGATGGACAAGATGCTCGAGGTCAACCAGGGTCTGCGGCGCCGCTTTTCCACCGTCATCGAGTTCTACAGCTACAACCCGAAGGAACTCGTTGCGCTGACCCAGCTGATGGGCCGCGAAAACGAAGACGTCATCACCGACGATGCCGTCGAGAGTTTGCTGCCGTCCTACACCAGGTTCTACGACGACGAGACCATCTCGCCGGATGGCGACCTGATCCGCGGCATCGACACGCTGGGAAACGCCGGGTTCGTGCGCAACGTGGTCGAGAAGGCCCGCGATCACCGCAGCTTCCGCCTCGACGACGAAGATCTCGACGCGGTGCTGGCGAGCGATTTCGATGAGTTCAGCGACGACCAATTACGCCGGTTCAAGGAATTGACCCGCGACGACCTCAACGAGGGACTCAGCGCGGCGGTAGCCGAGAAGAAGAGCGACTAGCCCGATACGGTCAAGAACCGAGGCGGGACAATGATTTTCGCGCCCTTCGCGGTTCACCCGACACCGTCGTGATTAATGCGCAGACGCAACGTATCTCGATGGCACGCGACACGATTTCCGCCGCCCGCACATGTGAGTTCACTCCGGCCGAGTTGACTCCCGCCGATCCTGGTGGAACCATGGCCAAAGCAAGCACCTCGCTAGGTGAGGCGTCTGCGCGGATACAGGCCACTGACCTCAAATGTCGAAAGACGCCCAGGGTCAGGACAGCTCTTCCCGGCTTAAGGGTTGAGCCCAAGTGGCTTCCGGTTTTTCGGGATACGCCGTGCAGTGCCAAAGCTCTGTCGAGAGGGGTGCGGCGACCGGCTCATCTGCCGGATTCGCCTCGTCCCGCGTGCACCGTGTCGGCACCCCCGTGTGCCCTGGCCGCGAGGAGGTGAGGCGAAGTGAGTCCGAGCGATAGTCCGTATCCGAGATCGGTGATCGTTTCGTCGAGATCCGGCCCCGGCACCCTCTTTACCTTCTGAATCGGCTTCCGCCGCTTCGATTACTCACGCGCGCTTGACGTTTCATGCGCGCGCCAGGTTGTCGCGCCGCGACACAGACGCGACTTCAGCCTGCCCTCGTTAAGGAGCACCCGATGACTTTTGTGACGACCCAGCCCGAGTTGCTGTCGACTGCCGCCGGCCGGCTGGCCGGTATCGGTTCAGAGCTCGCGGCGCAGAATGCGGCCGCGATGGCGCCGACGACGGGCGTGATCCCGGCGGCAGCTGACGAGGTATCGGCCTTGACCGCAGCACAATTCGCGTCACACGCCGCGATGTACCAAGCGGTCAGTGCTCACGCGGCGGCGGTCCACGAGCTGTTCGTCGACGTATTGGGAACCAGCGCCGATTCGTACGCCGCCACCGAGGCCGCCAACGCAACCTCAGCCATCTGAAAGGAGCGCCACAATGACTGCAGCATTCGACTTCGGCGCACTCCCGCCGGAAGTCAACTCCGCCAAGATGTACGCCGGCCCAGGCTCGGGTTCGATGCTGTCTGCCGCCGCGACCTGGAACGGGCTGGCATCCGAACTGCGTTCGCAGGCAGCCAATTACAACTCGATCGTGTCGAACCTGACCGGTGAAGGCTGGCAAGGGCGGGCATCGACGGCGATGGCGGCCGCCGCGGTGCGGTACACGTCGTGGATGAACACGACGGCCGCTGCGGCCGAGCAGACCGCCGACCAGGCGCAAGCCGCAGCCACCGCCTACGAGGCGGCTTACGGGATGACCGTGCCACCTCCGGTGATCGCCGCCAACCGAACCCAGTTGGCGGCGTTGGTCGCAACGAATCTGCTGGGTCAGAACGGGCCGGCGATCGCGGCCACCGAGGCCCACTACGGCCAGATGTGGGCACAAGACGCCGCGGCCATGTACGGGTACGCCGCGCAGTCGGCGACGGCGACCAAGGTCCCGTCGTTCACCACTGCGCCGCAGACCACGACAACCGGAGCGCTCGCCGGGCAGGCGGCCGCGAGCACACAAGCCACCGGCTCCAGCGCGCAAGCGGCGCTGTCGCAGTTGACCTCTTCGGTGCCCGGCACGCTGCAGGGGATGGCTACACCGGCGTCATCGAGCTCGCTGCTCTCCGAACTCCAGGGCTTGCTCACCGGCGGCTCATCCGGGAACTCCCAGTTCGACAGCTTCTGGAGCACCTGGGGACCGAACGCCAACATCTGGAACACGTTGACTTCTACCGGCGCGATCAACCCGTTGCAGGCGGCGCAGATCGCGAGCAGTGCCGGCTTCCTGGGGCCCAGCACCATGGCGACAAGCGAAGGGCTGGGCGGACTTGCACCGCTGGGCTTGGCGGCCGGCCTCGGCTCGGGCACAACGGGTATTTCCGGTACGGCCGGACTCGGTGTGACGGGCTCCTCGATGGCGGCGGGCATGGGTCAAGCCTCGTCCATCGGACCGTTGTCGGTGCCCCCTGCCTGGACTGCCACCGCGCCGCCCTCGGCATCGCCGATCGCACCGGCGCCGGGCAACACCCTGATGGCGGCGCCGCCGGAGGTGGCGGGCGTACCCGGAGTCGCCCCGAGTGGCGCCAGCCTGGGCGCCCGCGCGGGGGCCAGCGCCGGGATCGCGGACAACCGCTTCCTCATCCGCCCGCCGATGGTGCCGTCCTGGGCCGAGGTTGGGTGAAGGAAAACAACTTGTTTCGACTGGGGCCTAGCGCCGATCACGGGTGACGTCGTCCACACTGGTAGGCACCTCGGCTCAGGGGAAAGGAGGGCCGCGTCATGCAGACGATCAGCATCGCGGAGTTCACGCTGCGATTGGCGATGGGACTGGGCTGCGGCGCCCTGATCGGCATCGAGCGGCAATGGCAGGCGCGACGCGCCGGGCTGCGCACTAATGCGCTGGTCGCGACCGGAGCGACGTTGTTCGTGCTGTACGCGGTTGCGACCAACGACAGCAGCCCCACCCGGGTGGCGTCGTACGTGGTTTCCGGAGTCGGGTTCCTCGGTGGTGGTGTGATCCTGCGTGAGGGCTTCAACGTGCGCGGGCTCAACACCGCCGCGACGTTGTGGTGCTCGGCCGCGGTGGGCGTGCTTGCCGCAAGCGGGCACTACGTGTTCACCCTGATCGCCACCGGTGCCATCCTGCTGATCCACCTGCTGGGACGCCCGGCGGGTCATCTGATCGATCGCGACAACGTGGTCGAGGAAGATGAGGACGACCAGCCGTACCAACTGCAGCTGATCTGTCGACCCAAATCCGAGAAGTACGCGCGCGCGCAGATCGTGCAGCGCACCGGATTTGGCGGCGACCGCCTGGTGCTGCGCGGTATCCACACCGGTCGCACGAGTGACGACGCGGTCGCGCTGACCGCCTACCTGCTCAGCGACGGACACGCGCCTTCCCGGCTCGAGCAACTCGTCGCGGAGCTCTCGTTGCAGGAGGGCGTCCAGGCTGTGCATTGGTACGCCGGAGACGACGACGACCCGATGCCGCGAGTGCTTTAGCTTCAAGCACAGGTCAGCGACGTCGTAGGGTGGGGGAGTGAACGCGATCGCCGGTTTCCTATCCGTTCTGCCGGAGCAGATGCGGGACCCGGTGTTGTTCGCGATTCCGTTCTTCCTTGTGCTGTTGATTCTGGAGTGGACGGCGGCTCGCAAGCTCGAGCGCATCGAGCGGCAATCTGATCGTCCGGCCTCGGGCGCCTACCTGGCGGCCGATTCGTGGGCCAGCATCCGGATGGGTCTTGTCTCGGTGGCGACCACGGCGGGCTGGAAGTTCATCGCGCTCATCGGCTACGCCGCGATCTACGCCTACGTGGCTCCCTGGCATCTGCCCGCGACGCGTTGGTACACCTGGGTGATCGCGATTGTCGGCGTCGACCTGCTCTACTACTGCTATCACCGCAGCGCACACCGGATTCGGCTGATCTGGGCGACCCATCAGGCCCACCATTCCAGCCAATACTTCAATTTCGCCACCGCACTGCGCCAGAAGTGGAACAACAGTGGCGAGGTTCTCATGTGGATTCCGTTGCCGCTCTTGGGCATTCCGCCGTGGCTGGTGTTCTGCAGCTTCTCGGTCAACCTGATTTATCAGTTCTGGGTGCACACCGAGCGGATCGGCAGAATGTGGGCGCCTTTCGAATTCGTGTTCAACACCCCTTCGCACCACCGGGTGCACCACGGCATGGACGCCGAATACCTGGACAAGAACTACGGCGGCATTTTCATCGTGTGGGATCGACTGTTCGGCAGCTTCCGGCAAGAGACGTTCCGTCCGCATTACGGACTGACCAAGCAGGTGGACACATTCAACGTCTGGAAGCTGCAGACTCACGAATACCTGGCCATTGCCAGAGATTTCCGCTCTGCGACCCGCCTTCGCGATCGGGTCGGCTACGTGTTCGGACCCCCCGGTTGGCAGCCGTCATCCGCCGTCCGACCCGAGGCATCGGCACCGCTGACGCCGTCCCGCTAGACGACCGCTCAGCGGGTGTGCTTGTTCACCCGGCGTTTTTTATTGCGGTGAGCTGAAAGCCCCCACGGCTCAGCCAAGATCAGTAAGTTCGAGGGCGAGGCGGGTATCCGCCCGCCGTGACCACGAGAAGGGAATTGCTGTGGGAGACACTCTCACCGAGGGGCAAAAGCTTGTCAAAGGTGAATCGCTGACGTCGAGCAACGGCGCGTACACCGTGACGTTGCAAGACGACGGGAATCTGGTCCTGGCATCGCGGGGACACGCGATCTGGTCGTCGGGCACCAACGGAGAGGACGTGGTCCGCGCCGAGGTCCAAAGCGACGGCAACTTCGTTCTGTACACGGGCGACAAGCCGGTGTGGCACACCGACACCAAGGGCAAGAAGAACGTGCGTCTCGTCCTTCAGGACGACCGTAATCTGGTGCTCTACTCCGGCGAGGCGGCCGCATGGTCGACCAAGACCGAGACCGACGCACCCCCGCCGCCGGAGCCGGAAGCCGCCGCACCGGCAGCAGCCGCCGAGGAGCCCGCGGTTGAGGAAGCCGCGCACGCGGAGCCCGAGCCCGCGGCCGCGCGGACATACACCGTCGAATCCGGTGACACGTTGTGGGCCATCGCCGAGCAGTTCTACGGCGACGGCAACAAGTACCAGATCATCGCCGACGCCAGCGGCATCTCGAACCCGGATCTGATCCAGCCGGGGCAAGTACTGACCATTCCTTGATCGTCACGGGGGCGCGCCGGCCGTATCTGCGGTCGGCGCGTTTCCAACCGTCCCTCTCCGCGGGGTCGGCTCGCCTAATATCGGCGAGGGAGCCTAATGGCCGGCCAGTGGGCGCCGGCCTCGATGGATCGGAGTCGGCGGGTGGGGGGTCCGGTAATCCGCGCTTTCGGCGCGACGGTCGTTGTCGTGGCGTTGTCCGCTTTTGTTCCCGCACGCGCCCATGCCGATCCGATCGTCGTCTTTCCCGGGATGGAGATCCACCAGGGCGCTCATCTATGCACCCTGGGTTACGTGGACCCCGGGCTGCGGGTGGCGTTCAGCGCGGGCCACTGCCACAGCGACGGCCCGGTGCTCGACCGGGACAACAAGGTCATCGGGAACGTGGCGACGTTCCGGGACAACACGCCCAACGGCGCGTTCGTCAATACGGATCAGGAAATCTCTGACTATGAGTCGATCGTGCTGGCTCCGGACGTCGCGGTGAACAACATTTTGCCCGGTGGGCGCGTGCTGCAATCGGACCCCGGTCTGGTCGTCACGCCCGGCGAGCCCGTCTGCCATTTCGGCGTGGTCACCGCCGAGAGTTGCGGAACGGTGGAAAGCGTCAACAACGGCTGGTTCACCATGGGACACGGCACCGCCAGCCAACAGGGTGACTCGGGCGGCCCGGTCTACCTCACGTCAGGCCCCGGGCCGGCCCGGATCGTCGGGATCTTCAACAGCGTGTGGGGCAACTTCCAGGCGGCGGTGTCGTGGCAGTCCACCACCCAGCAGATCCGCCAGGACGTGGGTATCGGCGGCCCGGCGATCTAGCCGTCGGCCGACAGCGCGAAGACCGGGATCGACGGTGCCGCCGCCCTGACCTGGTCGTCGCCGGAATCGGGGGTCAGCCCGGCGATGTGCCCCTTGACCTCCCAGTACCACCGGTCCAGGTAGCGCCTCAGCAGCTCCGGTTTCGCCGCGTCGTTCACCTCGGTGGCCCGCAGCGTGCGTCGACGCCAGCCCGGTCCCATCTCCACTGCGCCGGCCGCCCGGACATTGCGCGCCCACTGGGTGTTGCCGCGCGGCGACACCAGATAGTCGACATCGCCGACGGTCAGCACGTTGATCACCACCTTGTGGACCTGGCCGGTTTTGCGACCGCGCACGCGCAGGGCCCGGGTACCGGCGAGGCTGATGCCAGCCTCGGCCAGCCAGCGGACCAGCGTGTTGGCGGCTTTGGCCAAGCCGTTGGGTTCGTCGTATCGCACCGGCATGAGGTTTCCTCTCGCTGATAATGAGAGCACTGCTCTCTGCTGAGATGACACTGACACACCAAAGCGGGAAAAGCAAGAGCACCGATCTCATTTATGCGAAACTGGCCAGATGGCGAAGCGGCGTGACTCACGCGAGCGCATCGAGGCGCAGATCATCGAACTGGGTCGACGCCATCTGGTCGAACACGGCGCGGCCGGGCTGTCGCTACGAGCGATCGCCCGGGACCTCGGCATGGTGTCGTCGGCGGTCTATCGGTACGTATCCAGCCGAGACGAGTTGCTGACGCTGTTGCTGATCGACGCGTACTCCGAGCTTGCCGGCGTGGTGGATCGCGCCCGTGAGGCCGTGCCCGACGTGTGGAGCGACGACGTGCTGGCGATCGCGCACGCGGCCCGCGCCTGGGCCATCACCCACCCGGCCAGCTGGGCGCTGTTGTACGGGAGCCCGGTGCCCGGTTATCACGCGCCGGCCGAGCGAACGGTCGGCCCCGGAACACGGGTAATCGGGGCATTTTTCGACGCCATCGCAGCCGGCATCGCCACCGGCGACATCATGCTGACCAATCACACTGCGCCACAACCGATATCGTCCGACTTCGAACGTATCAGACACGAATTCGGTTTTCCCGGTGACGATTCCGTCATCGCGAAGTGTTTCGCGATTTGGGCCGGCGTGGTCGGCGCCATCAGCCTCGAGGTGTTCGGGCAGTACGGCGCCGACACGCTCAGCGACGCGCAGACGGTGTTCGACACCCAGGTGCGATTACTGGTCGGGGTGCTGACTCACGCCGATCTCGACTCCACACCGTTTCGCGTTGCGACCCCGAATTAGAACGTGTTCACCGGCCGGCTGCGGCGCCGTACCCAGGCGATCACGGCAACATCCTTCCGGCGGTTTCAGCCGGCGCGGCCGCTGGGTTATTCTGCGAGACGATGAGCGTATCCTTCGGGTCACCGGTCCAGACCGCCTGGGTGACCAACGACCTGGATGCCACAGAAACGGCTCTCACCGGCCTGTTAGGCGTGAAGAAGTGGGTGCGCCTGCCTGACATTCACTTCGCGCCGGACTCGTGCAGCTATCTTGGTGCACCGGCCGATTTCGTCGCCCACATCTCGCTGAGCTACCTCGGCGAGATGCAACTCGAACTGATCGAGCCGGTCCGCGGGCCTAATATCTATAGTGACTTTTTGCAGCGCAGCGGACCGGGCCTGCACCACATCTGCGTCGAGGCCGACACCCTTGAAGATTTCGACGCCGCGCTGGCCTCAGCAGCCGAGCAGGGGGCCACGGTGCCGCAGGAGGGTGTGATGCCCGGCGGTCTGCGGTTCGCCTATCTGTCCGCCCCGCAGTACGGGGTTCCGTTCGTGGAGATCGCGCATTTCTCGCCCGAGATGCGGCAGTTTTTCGACTACATCAAGCAGGAGCAGCGTTGAGCCGCGCCAACGACCGACCGCGCGCCGCATGAGCGGTGCTAATGAAGAGGAGTGGCGCCAATGAGCACGGACATCCCCGCAACGTTGAACGCCAACGACGTCACGTCATGGTCAGACGACGTCGACGTCGTGGTGATCGGCTTCGGCATCGGGGGAGGCTGCGCGGCGGTCAGCGCGGCCGCCGCCGGCGCGCGGGTGCTGGTGTTGGAGCGGGCCGCCGCGGCCGGCGGCACCACCGCGATGGCCGGCGGACACTTCTATCTGGGCGGCGGAACCGCCGTTCAAGAAGCCACCGGCCATCCCGATTCGGCCGAAGAGATGTACAAGTATCTGGTTGCGGTGTCGCGTGAACCCGATCACGAGAAGATCCGCGCCTACAGCGACGGCAGTGTCGAGCACTTCAACTGGTTGGAGGACTTGGGTTTTCAATTCGAGCGAAGCTTCTACCCGGGCAAGGTCGTCGTCCCGCCGGGCACCGAGGGCCTGAGCTACACCGGCAACGAAAAGGTGTGGCCGTTCTGCGAGCAGGCGGTTCCCTCTCCGCGCGGGCACTCGGTGCCGGTGCCGGGCGAGTTGGGCGGTGCGTCGATGGTGATCGATCTGCTGGTCAAACGCGCCGATGACCTGGGCGTGCAATTCCGCTACGAGACCGGCGCCACCAACCTGATCCTGGACGGAGACGGCGCAGTGGTCGGCGTCGCCTGGAAACACTTCACCGAAACCGGTGCCGTCAAAGCGAAATCGGTCATCATCGCCGCCGGCGGTTTCGCGATGAACCCGGAGATGGTCGCCGAACACACACCCGAACTGGGTCAGCCGCGACGCACCAAACACCACGGGTTGGTGGCGCCCTACATTTTGGGCAACCCCAACGACGACGGGCTCGGCCTCCGGATGGGTATTTCCGCGGGCGGCGTCGCCGAGAACATGACCGAAAAGTTCATCACCGCGGCCGCGTATCCGCCCGAGATTCTGCTGACGGGCGTGATCGTGAACAAGGAGGGCAAGCGGTTTGTCGCCGAAGACTCCTACCATTCGCGCACATCGGCTTTCGTGCTGGAGCAGCCCGAGCAGACCGCGTACCTGATCGTCGACGAGGCTCACACCGAGATGCCCGCGATGCCACTGATCAAGTTCCTCGACGGCTACGAGACGATCGCCGAGCTGGAGACCGCGCTCGAGATCCCGGCGGGCAACCTCGCCGCGACCTTGGAGCGCTACAACGAGTTCGCCGCCAAGGGTGAAGACCCAGACTTCCACAAGCAGCCGGATTACATTGCGCCGCAAGACAATGGCCCCTGGGCCGTGTTTGACCTGTCGCTCGGGCGGGCGATGTACTCCGGTTTCACGATGGGCGGTCTGGCGGTCACCGTCGACGGCCAGGTGCGGCGTGATGACGCCAGCGTCGTCCCCGGCCTCTATGCGGTGGGCGCGTGCGCGTCCAACATCGCCCAGGACGGCAAGGGTTATGCCAGCGGCACCCAGCTCGGCGAGGGATCGTTCTTCGGGCGCCGCGCCGGAACGCATGCGGCCGCGGCCCGTTAGACCGGCGCGGGGCGACTTTCCAGCGGGCCGAGCCGCCATCGGCCCTCGCCGAGCAACTCGAGCCGTTGATTGTGGTGATGCTCAACGGTGCTGCGGTGGCTGACGCTGACCACAATGGTGTTCGGCAATTCGCTGCGCAGCAGCCGATACATCGCCAGCTCTAGTCCCTCATCCATCGCCGATGTGGCTTCGTCGAGGAAAACCGCTTTGGGTTTGGTCAGCAACACGCGCGCGAACGCGATCCGCTGCTGCTCTCCGGGGGAGAGCACCTTCACCCAGTCCTCAAGGTCGTCGAGCCGATCGACCAAGTGACCCAACATAACTCGGTTCAACATGTCGCGGAGCTTGTCGTCGGATACGTCGCCGGCGGCGGCCGGATAGGACACCACCGCGCGCAGATCACCCAGCGGCACATAAGGCAGCTGCGACAGGAACATCGTGTCGGGATCGTCGGGCCGGCGGAGTGTTCCGGTCGCGTACGGCCACAACTGGGCGAGGCTACGCAACAACGTGGTCTTACCGCTGCCGGATGGGCCGGTGATCACCAGTGCGTCACCAGTGGTCAAATGCACGTCGAGTGTGTCGATGAGCTGATCGCCGTCGGGTGTGCGCACCTCAACGCCCTCGATGTCGACGGCGCCGTCCTCGCTCGGCCGGACCAGCAGCTCGGGTAGCTCACGGGCCTTCTCGTCGGCCTCCACCAGGCCATACAGCCGGATGATCGCCGCACGGTAGCTGGCGAACTGGTCGTAGGCGTTGCGGAAGAAGGACAGCCCGTCCTGGACATTGCCGAAAGCCGCCGCGGTCTGCGTGACGTCGCCGAACCGGATCTGGCCGGCGAATAACCGCGGTGCTTGGAGGACCCATGGCAGCGGGACGATTGCCTGACTCATCGACACGTTGAACCCGAACCACCCGACGGTCCGATTCACGAATCGCAGATAGTTGTCGATGATCGGGCGGAACCGGCGATTCAGCTGCGCGCGTTCGGCCCGCTCGCCGCGGTAGAAGCCCACCGCCTCGGCGGCGTCGCGCACCCGCACCAGCGCGTAGCGGAAGGCGGCGTTGGTGAGCTCGTTGCGGAAGCTGAGCCCGATCAGCGGCCGCCCAATCCAAAAGCCGCCGATCGTCGCGATCAACACGTAGAGGATGAGAATCCAGAACATCGCCCTGGGCAGGCTGACCCCGAACACCGTCAGTGTTCCGGACAGATTCCACAGAATCGCTGTGAATGACACCACCGACAGCATCGCGTTGACCGCACCGAATAACAGCACGCTGCCGGTGCCATTGGACGGCACGTTGGGGGTAGCGCCGACATTGGCGGTCAACACGTCAATGTCCTGCTGAATGCGCTGGTCGGGGTTGTCGATGGTGCTGTCGATGAACCGGCCGCGGTAATACGCCCGCCCTTCCAGCCAGTCGCCGGTCAGCCGCTCGGTGAGCCAAACCCGCCACGCGACAATGAAGCGCTGGGTCAGAAAAATGTCGAGGACAAAGCGAGCGATGAACAGCACCGCCATGATGCTGAAGATCAACAGCGACATCCAAAAGCCATGTACACCAGACTGTTTGACGGCCTCGTCGTGGATGGCCATACCCTGCACGGCGGTTTGGACGGACGAGCTCAGATCGTTGGCCTGGTAGCTGAACAACACATTGAGGCGCACTGAGATGACGACCGACAACAGCAGCACCCCCAGCAGCAGCCACGCCCGGAGGCTGTGCCTACCGGCGAAGTAATCGCCGGTGATCCGCCAGAATTGCCGGCCCCACGGGGTGAGGAATCGCAGCAGCGCCAGCACGCCGATGGCGCTCACGGCGCTGATCAACCAGGCGAGCGCCACCCAGGACACTGAATCGGCCAGCGCGTGACCCCAGTCGATGGACGGCTTGAAAAGCTCCACGGTGCGCCTGCTCCTCGATGTTTTCGGCCTGCGATCCACGGCGAACGTCCAACGTCCGCCAGACGAACTACTCCGCGAAGCTACCGCAGGAAGCTGCGCCGAGCGGCAACCCGCCACCCCGACGGGGCCGGGCGGGCCGCTTCCACGCCGACACCCGGCCGTACGCTGCGCGCATGGGCAATGACGCCGATCACACGTTCCATGCCGGCCAACTGATCGCCCGCCGCCTGAAAGCCAGCGGCATTGACACCATCTTCACGTTGTCCGGCGGTCATCTGTTCTCGATCTACGACGGTTGCCGCAGCGAGGGTGTCCGGCTGATCGACACCCGACACGAGCAGACTGCCGCGTTCGCGGCCGAGGGCTGGTCGAAGGTGACACGTCAGCCCGGCGTCGCCGCACTGACTGCGGGCCCGGGCGTCACCAACGGCATGAGCGCCATGGCCGCCGCCCAGCAGAATTCGTCGCCGCTGCTGGTCCTCGGCGGCCGGGCACCCGCCGGACGATGGGGCATGGGTTCTCTGCAGGAGATCGACCACGTGCCGTTCGTCGCCCCGCTGACTCGATTCGCCGCCACCGCGCCCTCGGCCGAGGCCGTCAGCGGACTGATCGACGACGCGCTGCGGGCCACCATCGGCGCGCCATCGGGGGTGGCTTTCATCGATTTCCCTATGGATCACGTGTTTTCCGTTGCCGCCGATACCGGGCAGCCCGGCGCGCTCACGACATCGCCGGCCCCGGTGCTGCCCGACGGCGACGCCCTCGACCGCGCGGTCAGCTTGCTGGCGTCCGCGCGGCGGCCGGTGATCATGGCCGGCACCAATGTCTGGTGGGGGCACGCCGAGGAGGCGCTGCTGCGACTTGCCGAGCAGCGACGGATTCCGGTGCTGATGAACGGCATGGCCCGTGGCACAGTGCCCGCCGATCATCCGCTGGCGTTCTCCCGGGCGCGTTCAAAAGCGTTGGGGGAGGCCGATGTTGCCGTGGTCGTCGGTGTGCCGATGGACTTCCGGTTGGGATTCGGCGGCGTGTTCGGGCAGGACACCCAGTTGATCGTGGCCGACCGCGTGCAGCCCGACCGACCGCATCCCCGGCCGATCGCCGCCGGGCTCTACGGCGACCTATCGGCGATCCTGACGGTTCTCGCCGAGACACCCACCGCCGGCCATGAGGAGTGGGTCGCCGATTTGCGGGCGACCGAGACCGCCGCCCGGGGGCGTGAAGGCGGCGAACTGGCCGACGATCGCAGCCCGCTGCACCCGATGCGGGTCTACGCCGAACTCGCGCCGATGCTGGATCGCGACGCGATCGTCGTGGTCGATGCCGGCGATTTCGGCTCCTATGCGGGCCGGGTGATCGACAGCTACGTGCCGGGCGCCTGGCTGGACAGCGGTCCGTTCGGATGCCTGGGCTCGGGTCCGGGGTACGCGCTGGCCGCCAAGCTGGCCCGGCCGGATCGTCAGGTGGTGTTGCTGCAGGGCGACGGCGCGTTCGGGTTCAGCGGCATGGAATGGGACACGTTGGCGCGACACAACGTTCCCGTCGTCTCGGTAATCGGCAACAACGGAATCTGGGCGCTCGAACACCACCCGATGGTCGCGCTCTACGGCTACTCGGTGGTGGCCAAACTTCGCCCCGAGACACGGTACGACGAGGTGGTGCGTGCGCTGGGTGGACATGGTGAGCTGGTGTCGACGCCCGCCGAGCTGCGACCGGCGCTGCAGCGCGCCTTCGACAGCGGCCTGCCCGCCGTGGTGAACGTGTTGACCGATCCCGATGTCGCCTATCCACGCCGGTCCAATCTGGCCTAGCAGA